>JAPLDT010000035.1 GCA_026391315.1 Bacteroidia bacterium | reverse complement strand
TTAGTTCTTCTTCCAAACTACAATGGTAGCTACGGCCCGGCGGTTGGCTGCATGTTCTGCTTCGGAACATTTGACACCATCGGAACACTTGTTGGTTAACTTTGTTTCACCATAGGCTGTCACTTTAATTCTTGAAGCATCAATACCTTTTCCCATGAGATAATCCATTAATGATTGGCCACGTCTTTCAGAAAGTTTCATGTTGTAAGCTGCCGAACCTCGTGAATCAGCATGAGCGGCAATTTCAACATCAACCGCTGGATTTGCGACCAAATCCTTTATCAGCCGATCAAGTTCTGAAGATGATATACCATCAATATTGGACTTGTCAAATCCGAAGTTAAAGCCGAACAGAATGTTGTATACATTTCCAATAACGGCAGGCTGAACGAAAATAAGTTCTGGCGCTTGTGGTGGCACAGGAACTGGTTTTGGTTCTGGTTTTGGTTCTGGTTTCGGTTCCTTTTTTGGTTCTGGTTGAGGTGCTGGAGCTACAACAACAACTGGAACTGGTTTCACCACTTTTCTGCCAAAAATAAAGGATAATCCAGCGTATGTATACAGATATTGTTCGCGGATCTGAGCGATCAGGTAGTCAGTTCCGGTTCCACCCTGGTTATCACCATCCAATCGATTGGAATTGACCCAACTCCACTGAGTCCCAATGTGCAACTTTACATTTTCGCTCAGACGAAATGCAACACCGGTTCCGATTGGAATAGTTAATTCCCTCCATGGCTTCATTGCAGTTGGGTTGGTATATTCTTTGTTGTTCACATGGGTCCAACCGACGCCCAGTTTGGTATACCAATATACCTTTCGATCAAATTTGTTCCTGGAAAAAAGATTGTTCATGTTCCAGACAGTATTCAGATCTAACTCGTTGATGCCGGTTTTAAATGTTTTTCCCAGGGCGTTTGTAGCTTTTGGTTCACCAGTTAGTGTTGTCCCGTTGTAAGCGCCCTCAAACGCGAATACGCTCGTGAAATTTCTCCTGATAAACAATCCGTAACCAAAGTTTAGGTTACTGTTGTAATTGTTAAAATGTTCATACGATTTACCTTTGGCAATATTGGTAGATCCCGTGAAACTAGTAACACCCAAATTTACTCCAATTTCCCAATTGGGGTAAGGCTCGGTTTTTGCTTTGTCCTGAGCAAAAGTGGATATCGCACACATAAGCAGAACCGTAAAACTTAAGCTAATTTTTTTCATGTTAGTTTTTTTTCATTTGATTTAGAAAGTTGTATGCAACTATTATTTGCCGTTACATCTGTCTGTATTACTGATTTATTAGTATGCCAAGTTAAGCGCTACTTACCTTTGAAATGTTACAAAATATTTATAATGAGTTACATAATTCACATATTTTAACATTAATCCAGCAAAAGCGGTTTGAGATTCCGGGGTAGCAGATCACCGATTTTGTTGGCTGGAAGGATTCCCAACTCCACTATTTTGTAATGTAATCCAAGTTTCTTTCGCTTATCTTTCTTGCTAATTACATTTATAATGGTTATACTTGTTTGTTCGCCAAAATAAATACTTGTGGGAGGGGTTCTTAGACTGACCTCATAGCATAAGGCAATTTGGCCATACTGTTATTAATAACCAATGCTAAAAGACAAAACCAATTCAGAAATCCTACTGAACAAATTGATTATTTCATTTGTTTAGCATTCTATCACAATAGATAACCTGCAATTATGAATGATGAGGATAAAACCAAAGAAGGACGTATAAATGATGAAAAAGAAAGGGCCAGGCCCTTTCTAATGACTCAGCTCTTCGCTCTATTAACATCCGGTGTAGGTATCGTTGCTATACTTGGCTGGATTTTAGGCGCTCCAATATTAGCCAGTTTTAGTAACAGTCTTATACCAATGGCGCCAAGCACAGCGATTTTGTTTGTATCTTTTGGGATTGCTGTCTTACTGTGCTCCCGGTTTCCTAAAAGCAGTTGGTTTTATAAAGCAGGAATTATTATTAGTTCTATAGGCACATTGATTGCCCTTCTCTTGCTTTTTCTTTCTTATTTTGGAATTCATCCCGCAGTTGAACACCTGGGTTTTAAGATAGTAGGATCAATCAGCGGAGCACCGCTTGGATATATTTCACCTTTGACTGCACTCTGTTTTGTTCTTGCTGGTTTAGCATTTCTTATTTCACTGTTATCATCTGAACGACAGAAGGTAATGCTTGCCGCTCTCTCTTTTGTTTTTTTGGTTTGCCTGATCTCAATCATACTTTTATTAGCTCGTCTTTTTGGAACACCGCTTCTTTATGGTACTCAATTTATTCCGCCTGCTCTCTCAACTTCGCTTGCTTTATTTTTTCTTGGAGCAGCCTTGATGGCGTTGATCAGTCCAAAAATATGGCAATATATAAGTGACACTGATGCCGTTTCAACAAGATCATCCTTAATTCTCATTTTAGTTTTTGCACTTTTGGCAACTGGAATAATTTTGGCCGGATACTTTTATTATATACACAATGTAAAAGAATACAGATTGCAAAAAGAACAAGAGCTTTCTTCTGTTGCCGATTTGAAAATAAGTGAACTCACCCACATTCGTAAGGAATGGGTTGAGGACGCATCTTTATTTCATAATAATACTTATTTTTCTACTCTTGTTGACCGCTATTTTAATGACCCCAAAGATATTAAAGCGCCTCGGCAACTTCGAACCTGGCTGGGCCATTTCAGGATTGTAAATAATTTTAATAAGTTGAGTCTGCTTGATAATAAGGGTGTTGAACGTTTTTCTGAACCCGACTCACCCGAACCGCGCTCATCCACTTATAGAGATAAAATTTCGGAAGCCATAAAATCCGGTAATGTCACCATTGTTGATTTTTACAAAAATGAAAAAGATCAACATATTTATCTGAATATTTTAGTCCCCATTCCCAATCCTAAAAACAAAAATCAAATCGCTGGTGTACTATCAGTGCAGATCAATCCGGAAGAATATCTTTATCCTTATATCAAAAGCTGGCCAACACCAAGTAAAACATCCGAGACTATGCTCGTTCGAAGAGAAGGTGAAGATGTACTCTATTTGAATGAGGTTAAGTTACAACAGAATACAGCGCTTTCACTTCGTATTCCTCTTAAGAACAAAACTGTATTGGCAGTTAGGGCAGTGCTGGGGGAAGAGGGAATTGTTGAAGGTTATGACTACAGAAACGTGCATGTTCTTGGCGACATACACCATATACCAGACTCCCCCTGGTTAATTATTACAAAAATTGATATAGCTGAAGTATATGCCCCGTTGAGTGAAAGACTTTGGCTGATGATTTTTCTGGTTACTGCCCTTCTCTTTGGCGCTGGTACAAGTGTCGCTGTAGTGTGGCGGCGTCATCGTGCGCGCTTTTATCAGGAAAGGGTTCAAACTGCCGAAACTTTGCGGGATAGTTACGAATTGTTGGAAAAAGTTTTCAACAATACACACATTTTGATGGCTTACCTTGATACCAAATTTAATTTCATAAAGGTTAATAATGCGTATGCCGAAGCCGACAAACATACGCCGGATTTTTATCCGAACAAAAACCATTTTACACTTTTCCCTTATGCAGAAAATGAAGCTCTTTTCCGCAAGGTTGTTGAAACCGGTCAATCTCATATCTCCTTTGCTAAATCTTTTGAGTATGCCGAAAATCCCGAACGCGGAATTTCTTATTGGGACTGGAGTCTACAGCCCGTAAAGGCGAGTGATGGTTCTGTAACTGCTCTGGTTCTTAGCCTTATCAACGTTACTGAACGTATGCAAGCACAAGAACGGGTACAAAAACTGAATCGTATCTATGCTCTTCTTAGCAATATCAACCAGGCAATTGTTCGTATTCATGATATCAACCTGTTATTCAATGAGATTTGCCGTATTGCAGTTGAAGACGGTAAATTCAGAATGGTATGGATTGGTATGATCAACCCGCAAACTAACATGGTTGATGTAGCGGCCTCTGCCGGATTGGCTGCGGATTATCTGAACAAAATAAAAATTGATTTGAACGATAAGGCACAAATCGAGGGCCCAACGCTAAAAGCGATTAGATCAGGTCATTTTACAATCTCGAACGACATTGCAAAGGATGAAAGTATGATTCCGTGGCGGGACAATGCGCTGAAACTTGGTTATAGGTCGTCAGCTTCATTCCCTATCAAAGTTTTAGGAACAGTGCGCGGTGTGATCAAATTTTATGCGAGCGAGACAGAATTCTTTAGTGAAGATGAAATTAAACTCATTGATGAAATGGCGATGGATGTTTCGTTTGCGCTTGAATTTATAGAACACGAAGCAAAACGGAAAGAAGCAGAAGAATTTCTAGTGAAGTTTAGATTGGGAGTTGAGTGTTCTGGTGATGCAGTCTTTTTAACCGATCCGGATGGAACAATTGTTTATGTGAATCCTGCTTTCGAAAATATTTTCGGATATACAAAAGAAGAAGCGATTGGTAAAACACCACGTATTTTGAAATCCGGGATTTTAGATAAAACGTATTATAGAGATTTTTGGAATAGTCTTCTTACTCAGAAATCGGTAATCCGTGAAAAAGTTAATAAAACAAAAGACGGACGACTGTTAAGTATTGAAGCGACAATCAATCCGATAATTAATGAACGCGGAGATATTATTGGATACCTTGCCATTGAGCGCGATATTACAGAAAGCAAACACGCTAAAGAGGAACTTCGTAAGAATGAGGAACTTCTTCGCACAGTATTAAACAATACTCCAATCACGATATTTGCCACGAATAGCCATGGCATATTCACGCTCTCAGAAGGTATGAGACTAGAACGCGTCGGACTGAAACCTGGCGAGAATGTTGGAGTGTCGGCGTTTGATCTCTATGGTTCGTTTCCATTTGTCGAGAACTCAGGAAAGGTGACGCCTGGGAAGGATGTTGTTCGCCGCGCTCTTGATGGTGAAACGGTAATTGCTTCTACAGAATTGAACGGAGTGCATTTTGAGAACCATATTGGGCCTTTACTGAGTGCGGATGGCACTGTGGTCGGGATCGTTGGATTGGCAATTGATGTCACCGAACGCAAACATGCTGAAGAAGAAATTAAAATGCTTGCCTTTGCATTGAGAAGTGTTAATGAATGTGTGAGCATCACGGATCTTGAAGACAGACTTATTTTTGTGAATGAATCTTTTAAGAAGACTTACGGCTATTCAGAAGAAGAACTTATCGGTCAGAACATACACATTGTACATTCACCAAATATCCCGCCTGATGTTGAACGTGAAATTCTTCCTGCTACACTTCGCGGCGGATGGACAGGTGAAATATTAAACCGTAAAAAAGATGGGAATGAATTTCCAATCCTTCTTTCAACAACGATTATTCACGATAGTGCAAATCAACCGGTGGCACTTATTGGTGTAGCAAAAGACATTACCGATCGGAAACGTGCAGAGCAAGAATTAATTATGGCCAAAGACAGAGCCGAAGAAAGCGACCGTTTAAAATCGGCTTTTCTTGCCAATATGAGCCACGAGATACGTACCCCCATGAATGGCATACTGGGTTTTGCCGGACTGCTGAAAGAACCTAATCTCACGGGTGAAGAGCAGCAGCAGTATATCCAGGTCATAGAGAAAAGCGGTGCCCGTATGCTTAATATCATCAACGATATCGTAAGCATCTCAAAAGTAGAATCGGGACAAATGGAAGTTACCATTTCGGAGACCAATATAAACGAGCAAATCGAATATATTCATTCCTTCTTCAAGCCGGAGGCTGAGCAAAAAGGGATACAGCTAACCTTTAAAAATTCGTTATCCGTTAATGAGTCAGTAATTAAAACTGACCGGGAAAAAATCTATGCCATTCTCACCAATCTTGTTAAAAACGCCATTAAATTTACCAATAATGGTTCAATTGAATTTGGGTATGACGTGGTAGAGACGCATGGCCGTGCGTCTCTACAATTTTTCGTGAAAGATACAGGCCCGGGTGTTCGTCAGGATCAAAAGGAATTCATTTTTGAAAGGTTCAGGCAAGGAAGCGAATCGCTAAACAGAAATTATGAAGGTGCAGGATTGGGATTATCAATTTCGAAAGCTTATGTGGGGATGCTGGGCGGTAAAATCTGGGTAGAAAGCTATCCCGAAGGTAAATCGGAAATGAAAGGCTCAACCTTTTATTTTACCATTCCCTACAAAGTTGAGCCGGAAGAAAAAAAAATCATTAAAAATGTGGTTTCGGCTGAAGGAGAAGATTATAAGACTTATCCCGAAGGATCGGGACTCAAAATATTAATTGCCGAAGACGATGAAGAATCGTCAAAACTCATTTCAATGGCCCTTAGGGTACTTAGTAAAGAAATTTTGAACGTGAGAACCGGAGTCGATGCCGTTGAAGACTGTCGCAATAACCCAGATATTGATTTGGTCATGATGGATATTAAAATGCCAGGGATGGATGGTTTTGAAGCCATAAAGCAGATACGGGGTTTTAACAAAGCAGTGATCATAATTGTCCAAACAGCCTATGCGCTTTCTGGTGACAGGGAAAAGGCATTGGAGGCAGGATGCAATGACTATATTTCAAAACCCATTTTAAAAGAAAAATTACTGGCTTTAGTACAAAAGTATTTCGATAAAAATGGAAAAAATATTCATTCCTGAATTGTTAATAAATATGCAGCATGCTCATATTTAATTAGTCTCAAAAATACGGCACCAACAATTCGCAGATTCATCCTGACCAAAACCGGAATACATTTATCATCGTCAGTAAACCAAATAGTCATATCATCTTTTGTTTCGAACATGCGACCTACTTCAACAACCGGACTTATTTTAATGCAGTTCATCTTTCCGCTTTTGGTTCTGATGGTCTCTTTTCCACTGTACCTTAGGTAGAAAGGATATATCTCGTCAGCGAAATACATATTTACAAAAAGTATATCACCCTCATTCATTTTAGAGAAATCGACTCTTCTGATGTAATAAAAGGTAGAACACAGATCAAAAATCTTTTCAGGAACCTTATGTTCTCCGGAAAGTTTTGAATAAACGGTATTGTTTCTCCGGTTGTATATTGCCTCATTGTAAAGCGTATAGCGGCCTTCCTTGATATTTCTAATCTGCTTGTATGGCAAGGTTGTGTTTTTATCAAACCAGCTTTCGTAAATGTCTTTTACCCCGTATATCGTGTTGGCAAGTCCGGAGGTTTGCCCTATTGCCTTTGCATGAAAGACTGGCTTACTTTTATAAATGGTATCTGAAAGCGTAAAGGTTGTAATTCCGCCCACGATAAAACCATATTTTACCTGGTAGGTAAGCTTTTCTCCTGACGAAAAAGGAGTTACCATTTTAAGTGGTGGATTGGATAAGTCCTGAGCATCTATCTGGAATACTGATAGCAACAGGATAATTAGAAAACTAATAGCAGCCTTCATCCTTCTAGTTTTATGGAGATATTTGTTTTAACGCTGGTGAATGAATCTTCATAAAACAAAGGTCTGCTTATATGGGCAAAAGTGCATTACACAATTCCGACAAAGAGTTACATGATTCACACTGGATCAATTCTGATTGTTTTAATATTTGTGGTAATTGCGCATTTCTTCAAAAAATGGCGTTTCATTTAGCTCTACACATTTGGCGGCATAAAGATAAAGTGCCGCACTCCAGGTTTGCCAATCCTGGCCCATGGGTATGCCGTTTTGGGCCTTAATCCACTCATTGAAACCAAATTGGAGTTCACCTGAATCAGACAATGTTACCAAATGAGTAAGTACAAGGAGTTTCTCTTTTGCCAGCTTAAACCTTTTGGCTGCAACAAGGGCTGCCACATAAAACCCGCAAATAAATGGCCAAATACCTCCGTTGTGGTACTCTCCCGGGTTGTTATATATTAAATACCTTGGCAGCCACTCAGCATCCTCAGGTCTTATATAAGGGAAAAAATTTGGTGGCAGATGAATTGACAATTCTCCGCGAAGCCGCATGGCTTCGCACTCCTCTTCGATCCACGAAATCATCTCATTGGCTCTGGAAGGAGTTGCCAATCCGGAAAGAATTGCCAGTGCATTACCAAGAAGATCGAACCTTTCACTACTATGAATTTTGTAAGACCAGAAAGCAAAATATGGTTTATGTTTCACAACAAGGCCTTCGTGCACATGGTGATGACCTGATCCGCCTACGATGGTAAACCGACCCATTTCACGACGTACATGCTCTGCTCGCTCGTCTTTGCCCAAGAGGCGCAAGTAGCTGTATACGACCGTATTTACAAACAGTCCATATCCTGTCACCCATTGTTCATCGCGCCAGTCGCTGGTAGGTTGCTGGGCAACAAGGTAACGGTCAGACGGACTTTGGTATTCCATCCAGATCAGCGCTTTTTCAACTGCCTCAGTTAAAAAATCCGGTTCAGCCGAAACTTTTCTATAAATGCCAACTGCCATCAAAAACAATGGAGTGGTATCGCTGGATCCACGGTCTTCCTTATCATGAACCAACGAAGGGATGTGACCATGGTGTGTCTGATTTTTTGCCAGTGTTTCCAGCACTTTTCGGATGCTTCCGAGTAATTTTATATTTCCGGTTACGGCTATGCCAAGAATGGAAAACATCAAATCCCGGGTATATGGTTCCGGATAGCCCCATCCTGCAGTACGCGGGAGACCTGAGTAGGGTCCGTGAGCATTGTGCAGCAGTACCTCAAGTGCAGCTTTCTTAGCATCTTCAATTTCTTGCCAGTTTTCCATTTTCACATTTCAACATTAGTATATACCCAATTTTTCGTTGATGATCTGAACAAACCTTTTTGCAACTACGCGGTAATCAAAATTTGCTACCACGCGCTCCCGACCAGCTTTCCCCATTTTGTCACGCAGACTTGCGTCTTTCATAAGAATCAATAAATATTTGGCGATATCCTGAACATTGGCACGGTAATCCACAGTTCGCGGAACTTCAAAAATCAGTTTGTGCTTTTCCTCAAATCCCGACTCGCCACCTATAATTACCTCATTGACAACAATTCGCTGCGCCACATTTGCCAAAAATGCTGTTTCACCGTCAATTAAGGTATCCAGCATTCCCATAGCTTTTATGCTAATGACAGGTTTTTCGCAGGCTCCGGCTTCGACTTGTGGCATACCAAATCCTTCAAGCCTCGACGGGGCAGCATAAATATCACATGCACCTACCAAATAGGGCATGAAATTTCTGGAGATCGTATTGGTTTCATAGGTGACATTTTTTTCTATGCCAAGGTCTGATGCTATTTGCAAATCTGCCAGATTTTGAATTTTTGTGCGTGGTTGCGGCCATACTTTGCATACATATTTCCAATCAGGTGCTTTTGAATCAATGATAGCAAGCGCCTGCATTACCTCCTGTGCACCTTTGGATGCAGCATCACCACCAACAGTAAGTATCATCAGCTGTTCCGGTGAGATTCCTAGCGCTTCACGTACGGCAAGAATTTTCGGATCATTTTTTTCAAACGGTTTGAAAGAATCCGTATCACATCCAACTGGAAGAACTTCAATTCGATCACCATGAATGCCATCGCGGACATACATCTCTTTGACCCAGTTTGATGTAACAAGGATCAAAGGAAGGGTATTCAAAACTTCCTGATAATTTGCGATATAACCATCTGCCACCAGCCATGGGACTGGCTGGATCCCGTATCGCTGGGGATGTAGCACCAATTGCGGCGTGTGGCCCCAGTATCCTACTCCAATAACAACATCCGGTTCAAACCAGCGATAGTACCACTCTTTTTCCTGAGCCGATTCGAAATGAACTGCACGGGCATCAACGCCCATTCCCAGAAGACCCTTGTATAAAAGATCTCCCTGAGTTGCTAGCCCTCCGGGGGATGGAGGGTAATCGTACATTACTAATACTTTCATGAAAATTAATGTGAAAATGTGAAAATGTGAAAATTGAGAAATTTATTAGTTATTGATAATTTAAATTGTCTCATCTTCAGATTGCTAAATCAGTTTTTAGCATGAAACTGATTGGTGAATTGCCAGAATGCTTCTGCATGAGGTACTGTTTTGGCTTCCTAGCTGTTCTGATCAAAACCGTATGTTTCTGTTATAATGTTGTATTTTTTGTTCCAGATGTTTTGAGGCAGTTGCTTAAAAACAGATGCCTTTTCGATGGCAATTGGAAAATAGGCTTTGTTGCCATCTTCGTAGGCAAATGTCCATAGCTCACTGGCATTAATTTTTCCATTCTGCCAAAGTTTTATCACAGCCTTGCTTACCTCCTCATGTCTGAGGTGTCGTGTATATTCTCCTGTAATATTGTGGGTGATCAGCAAATCATAACGTTTCTGAGGTAACAACTCCATGATACTATTTTCTACTTCACCATCATCCAAAGGTTTTTGTTGAGGACCATCATCGAGGTCACCCATTATGCCCTTGGCCTTAAGAATCTTAACTGCATTGCCAAATTTGGAGGCCCGTTCTATATCACTGCCTCTGCACAGACAAACAATAACCCAGTTCCATGCTGGATGTGAAAGGATTGTACCTCCGGCCCACAATGTTTCATCATCAGGATGTGCTACGATGAGAGCCACAGATTTTGTTTTTTCAGTATCTATTCTCACTGTTTTAAAAGTAAATCAGTTCATTGAGCCATTCAGGTTGTTACTTATTATACTTTTCAATTGTTAATCTGGCCATCAGGTAACTAATCGTTGATTCAGCACCCTGGTTAAGGTTGACATTCTTCTCCTCTAGTCCATCATAACATCCTCCGGTACAGGGGTTGTATACAATTTGGTGTAAACGGTTTTCCCCCAAAAACCAATTGAAGGCAGTAACCATTTTTTCATACATTTTATCGTCATCAAATACATCGTAGAATTTGCTTAATGTCATGATTGTATAAGCAACATCAATAGGCTGCTCACCAAATTTTCCCGTTTTCTCACCCCTGAAAAACCATTCTTTGTTTGAGATTACCTCAATTCCGTTTTGATTGAAGGTATGCGAGAGCAGAAAATCCAAGGACGAATTTGCGATCTCCTTGTAATTGTCTTCACCAGTTAACAACCAGGCGTACAACATGGCCTCCGGTAAGATGCTGTTGGCATAGGTGAGATATCCCTCGAACCATTCCCATTCCCTCGTCGATTCGTGTTTGTACATCTGTACCAACCGATTGGCTAAGGTTTTGATTAGAAGTAGATTTTCGGCCGATTTCATGGTGTGGTGATAATAATACAATCCCTTGATTGCAAAGGCCATTGCTCTCGTAGAATGAACCCTGTCAAAAGTGTGGAGCGATTTAGCCAGTATCCTGTCTGCTTCAAGGATAATTTTTGTAGGAAGGAGATCAATCAATGAGATCAAGTATCCCAAAGCCCAGATAGCTCTCCCGTTGGAATCATCCAGATTTACTGCTTTGTTATGGTCTGTAAAATGGCTTTCCTGGTCGACATAATTTAAAAAATCACCAGAAGGTAATTGGCAATACTTGATAAAATTCAGATATTTCTGTATGTAAAACACACTTTTTTCGTCACCGGTCAATTTAAAATACATGCAACAGGCAATCAGGGCACGGGCGTTATCATCCAGCGTATACCCGGAATTAACATCCGGCTGGTTGATTTTTGAAAATTGAATGATTCCGAAATCGGTAGTCATATTATTAAGGTGATCAAATTTGATAGGCGGGAGATTGTACCGTAGTACCATTTTTTCATCGGCAATTTTCCCCAGTAGCAAAGCATGTCCAACTGCGGAATTTTCCCAGGCAGTAGATATTATTTTTTGCAATACATTGACAATGAGACTTTTTCGTAAAGAATCATTTTGAAGTAAGCGGTTCACACCTGCTGCCAACTGGTCTGAATCGCGAAAATCAAAAATTATGCCCGTATCACCAGTTAACACTTCTACCGCATGGGGAATGGGCGTGGAAATGATAGGGCAACCGCAACTCATCGCATAGGCAAAAGTGCCGCTGACGGCTTGATTCGGATCGTTTGCCGTAAAGAGATATATATCTGTAAGTTGCAAATATTCAAGCAATTCAGGAAGTGACAGATATTTATTAATAAAACGTACATGATCCTCAATTCCCAATTTTTCTATTGTTTGCATCAGCATTTCGCGGTATTCTTCTCCATCTGTTTTAACAACCTCCGGATGGGTTTTACCCAAAATCATAAACATGGCTGCAGGGCATTGTTTGATAATTGCAGGTAATGCTGCCAATGTGGTTTCAATTCCTTTTCCTGAACTTAGCAAACCAAATGTAGTAAGAACCTTCCGATTTGTTAATCCATACTTCAGTTTTAAAGACTTTTCGTTCAAATGGGGAACCAGATGGGTACCATGCGCAATCACTGATATCTTCTCAGAAGCTACGTTGTATTCATTCTTTAAAATATCAGCCGAGGATCGGGTCATAACTATAATTGACTGACATACAGAAGTGATACTTTTAATCTTTGATAAAAGTTGTGGATCAGGATGAGGTAAAACGGTATGAAAAACGATCACAACAGGTTTAGAGAGTTCAAATAGAAATTGCATAAACGCGTTTTCCTGCTTCTTATAGAACCCGAACTCATGCTGAATGAGAATTAGTTTGATACGATCATTTTTATTGATTGTAATTGCCATTTTTTCATACTCATCAGCCAGCGAGGTTTTAAGTATATATTTGACTTCACCAGGATAGGAGTAATTTGTTTCATTGGATTCAAGTGCACAAACCTTGATGGATAAGGAATTGTTGAATTTGTTGTTTATCGCCCTAATTAAATCCTGAGAATAAGTAGCTATGCCACATTCCCTGGGAGGATAGGACGTCACAACCAATATTTCGGCAAGCCCATTTGCTGACTCCCGACATGTTTCATTATTTTTTAAAAGGGTCATTCCATGATTTACCAATCCTAAGATATCCTGTGAAGTATGAACTGAATCAAAGGATGGAGCCGAAACTATTTCATTTTTCATTTTAGTTGTTATAAAATTAATTTGCTGATGGCCAATTTAATTTGACCCATATAGGCACTGGCAAATTGAGGATCTGTATTATTACTATCAATTTTCAAATAAGAATTTCTCAAAATATGTCTCCCTCTCTTTTGATCTATCATGGGACCAATTTTTTTAATTTTTTTATTATTGGTTCTATAGTTAACAATGATGGCATGGTATCGCCCAATAAAAATCCCCAGGGTTTTACCGATTCAATATGGTCGAAAATTACTTTTACAATAGCCAAAAGCGGTATGGAAAGGAACATGCCGGGAATTCCCCATATCGCATTCCCGACAAAAACTACGATGATCGAGAATAGTGCATTGATTTTTACTTTTGAGGCAACGATGTAAGGAACAATGTAATTGTTGTCGATCAATTGGATGAAATAGTAGCTTAACATAACGTAAAAAGCATACCAGGCAGTCGATTTGGTAGCCAAAGCAACGATCATTGGTAACGCAACGGCCACAAGACCTCCGATGTAGGGAATCACATTGAGTATCGCTCCAATGATGCCCAGCAAGATCGCGTATTGGACTCCAAGTATCAGGAGAGCAGTAGTATTCAACGTTGCCACCATCACAGCTTCGATCACCAATCCTACCAGATATCGTTGGATCACGTTTTTTATCTGGGAAACAATTTCACTCACCTGGTTGTGGTCGCTTGAGCTAAAGAGCCTGCGAATAAATTCGATTAGGAGAGGTTGGTAAAACAAGATTAAAAAGATGTAAACCGGAATTAATAACAATAACATGACTATGTTGCCCACAGAAACGATCATTTGACCGATTGCTTCATTGCTGAAGTGGAGAAGTTCATCCTTGGTCTTGGTAATCCAGTCGTGGATGATCTGCGGTTTTAGATCGTAGTAACCGGATATTTCAGAAATAATTTGGTTGAGCGTGTCTGTAAATTTGTCCACCAGTTTTGGCCACGATTCACCAAACTGGCTCGCCTGGGTAAATATCAAAACGAATAACGCTGCAAGTACCAAAGAGGTTAGGAGCAAAGCGAATACAATAGCAATAATCCTGTTAATTTTTAACCGTACAAAAAAATTCACAACCGGATGGAGCAGGATGGCAACAATGATGGAGAAAACCAGAGGGACAATGATTCCTTGAGCAATATATAATATGGCAACAAAGGCAACCAAACCGATAAAAAAGATGGAAGCCTTTGCAAAAAATGGTAATTGTAATTCTTTATTAATCACAATATTCTGGATTTGTCGCTTTTTTTATGGAAAAAATGTTGGTAAATAAACTGACCGATTGATTTTATGGAACCAGGGTGCTGGGCAACCGTATTTGTAACACCCAATTGTAGCAAAAAGCCAAAAAGTTTTCTGATCAAGTTTCCTGAGGTTCCTATCACAATTTTTCTGGATAGATAGCCTGTTGCCAAACCCACTGCTGTGCCGATGATGTTATCAATTAAATAGGGTGATGAAGCAACATCCCGTATTGAACTTCGGAGAAGATTGACGGGTTTTAGGCTTTCATAGGTTCGGTAGAATTGTTCTTTCAAAAGCCGTCCTTCAATATCCTGCTCGGTTTCCAACAGTTGGATCGTATCTTTTAACACAATTGTGGAAGATCTGTTTTGCATCTGAGTTTATTTAAGCACTTGTTCAATAAAGCGATCACTTACCATCTTTTTAAGCCATTTGTGCAGGAAGATATGGGTAAAAATCCCTGTCAACCCATAAAATGTCGCTACAATAAAGAACCCATAATAGGTATTGCCAAGAATTTCGCCAACCCAGATTGCCATACCCAAACTCAGGAAGAGCATAAATGACAATGCAAAAATCAGGACAACCGAGTGGGCGAGGAGGGAGGAAACAACTTCTGAGGTTTTATTTAGCGTTTTCAGTTTCACAAGCAGGAAGCTCGTTTTTCCGTAATTCACGGTCTTTTCAAACAGCGATTCAATCATCTCCATCGAGCCTCCCATGGCATTTTGCCGGAAAATATTATTGAGCATATATATTTAATTTTCAGATAGTTGTATAGACCTGCTGGTTATCGTTAAAAGAAGTACAGACTCTACCTTCGTTGTCAGACTATAATTTATATTTTCACACAGGGTCAACAATTGACCTTTATCAAGATTCACAGATCCTTTTGGGCTATGAAACTGCATTTCCCCTTCAATTACTTGAAAGGTAATTGATTCGTTTGACTGGAAAGATTTTATCTCGGTTCCTTCGTGCAATGCGGTAAGTACAATCTGTTTGGTGGGTATTTTCAACAGAATCATGGTTTCAAGATCCCCTTTAACCCAAGTATGTTTGTGTTTCATTTTTCCAATTAATGTTGGGAAATCGAAGAGGAACAAAGATGGATTGAGCGAATTTGTATTCTTGTAAAACAAAAGATTGTCATTCGACATTTTTTTCCACATAATGATATGATTATCAAATTTTTAATTGATATTACTCCGAAAATCCCTGCCAGGCGTGAATTGAAATCGTTCTGCTAAGCTTTATCTATCGGTGACAAGCAAATGCCTAAAACCTGGCAGGGATAATGTTTATTAATTGATCTCCCGGAGTAGTAAATTATTTAAATTGCTTTAAATGGTTTAAATCTTTGACGCTTTCACCTCTTTTTCTGCTTCTTCAAATTTTTCCTTCCCCTTTTGAGCAAACGCTGAAACTTCTTCCTTGGCATGTTCTAGTTTCTCGGAGATGGTGTCTGCATATTCATTAAATTTTTCTTTTAATCCGTCCACATAGCTCTCTCCCTGCCTGAGAATTCTTCTCCGGGTACGTGAACCTTTAGCCGGTGCGAATAAAATTCCCAGCAATGCGCCGGTAGCGACTCCAGCCAATACGCCTAATAAAACTTTTCCTGTGTTCATAATGGTTGTTTTTTAATGATAACTAAATAATTACAGTATACAAATGTGAGCTTCGCGATGAGGATAAATGTTACACAATTAACATGAAGAGTTACATCTTTCCCACCTTAAAGCGTCGCAATAATCATGTCCAGTTCTTCTTCTGTTTTTCCATACCTGATCTGAAGTTTTCCGAATACTTCCTGTTGCAGCCCTTCCTGATAAAGCTGGTAGTCCTTTGTTAAGCGGGCGAATTTCTGCTTGAGGGCTCCATTCAGTTTTTGCAGATTCCCGTTTTCTTCTGTAGTGTTCATGGTAACCATTCCTTTAGGTAAGAAAATCATTGGATCAAAGATGAGGGGCATAGTCCCGAAATGCGTTACACAATTGCATATAAAAATTACATCATTCACACATCTCTGCTGAAGATATATTTCTTAAAATCGATTTTTTATGGGTGGGGGTGTTTAAGTCCTGCTACTTTTCAGAGTTGCCTGCAGCCTTCAGTACATCCAACAGTTCCCTCAGATTAACTGTCGCGTAGGAGGAGGCATGATCTGACATAGCATACGGGATAACCAGATCTTCATTATGAATCATAGAACCGCACGAATAGATTACATTGGGCACGTAACCTTCCCTTTCCTCTTCATTGGGGACCATTAACGGCTCATTCAACTTCCCGATTAAGATCTCGGGATTTTCCAGGTTATACAAGGATGCACTAAGCGTATATTCCCTCATGGACCCGACTGCATGTGTAATTACCAGCCAACCCTCCGGGGTCTCAATAGGAGAGCCGGAATTGCCAATTTGCACGAGATCCCAGGGAAACTCGGGTTTCTGAATAACTTTGGCTGTACGCCAGATATTTATATTTTCCGAATAAGCGATATAATTATTTACCCCGTCTATTCTGCACAACATGGCGTACTTCCCGTTAATCCTCCTGGGAAACAGCGCCATCCCCTTGTTTTGGGCAACCTCGCCATTAATGGGCAATATCCTAAAATCATAGAAGTCTTTGGTACTTATTAACTTGGGCAGAATGGATATTCCATCGTAGGCCGTGTAAGTAGCAAAATAAGTTACCTCTCCATTGTCGTCAATGAATTTAACAAACCGGGCATCCTCAATCCCCCTTTGTTCGGTTGCAGATATGGGGAAAATAACCCTTTCGGAAATGGCTGAATCAATCGAAAAGTGAATCTCATAATGGGAGGAAGCCAGCCACATCATTTGATTGATTATTTTGATATGCTCTTCCGTAAGGGCCGTATCTTTGATGGCTATACCAAGATTCTTCATCAATTCGCCATAGGTAAAAGTCTCACCTAATTTATCGAGGATAAATTCAGGGGTAACAACCTTAGCCTGATCCTGCATTTCCTCTTTTTTATCTGATATAGCAGTAGAAATAACTTTTTCAGGCACCTGAATTTCATCAACGGCCAGGATTGGCGGAACAATAACCGTGCTATGATCTTGAATCTCATTCAGTTTTTCCCTAAAACTTTTTTTATGGTAGGTATTTCGTATAATTTTATCTGCTTCTGCCAGCATTTTACCAACAGGTTCGATGGTGAGGTTGTTATGCCTGTTAAGAATTCCGGATCGGAAGACGACTGAGGAGATATGCCCTTCGCCGGTAGCCCGGAAGCTAAAGATCACCCTTTTTTCATCTGACCTTAATTCAGACTGATCCGGATGTTCGACAATGGATGGATTAAAAAAAGCGGCAGATTCAATGGAATATTCCATGGTAAAATAAGAACCAACCAGCGCTTTCTGTGCCGGACTAAGATCTGCTTCATTGACTTCTATCTTCTCAAAGATGGGAGCAAGACGGTCAAAATGTCTCTCAAATATGCGCGAAATATTTCTGTGACGACGCGCGTAACCTCTTAGAACCTGGCTCATGGCAATCTTAACCTGCTCTTCCGGCATTGCCAAAACCTTCCTGATTATATCAGCCGACCGTTCATCATCCAAATAGAGAAATCGGGCGATTACCCTTGTAGAATCAGGAGAGAAGATCTGTTTTTTTCTGGTTACCGTTACTTGCATGGAATTCAGTGTTAAAATTGGGATGGAAAAATCCGCAATTCTCTACTGGTGAAGGTAGTCTTTCCGGTGGTCGAAACAACATTTCAAAATAATTGACCAAATAAAAATTAAATTTTCCCGTAACATGATATTCATCTCATGATTCGTCCTTTGTAGTGCGCACCAGACTTATGCCTGCAACAAAAAACAGGAGTCCAAGCAGACCGTAAATGAGAAGTGACTTGAAATCCCTTGTATTGCCTGATGCATTGACAAACAATACGGCAGCATAAATCAGTCCTCCTGTTCCGAGAAGGGTAAGCAGCGCTCCGAATATTCTCTTGATATTCATCTGTTTATAATTTGTTTTTTAATGGCCAGATGGAATACCCACATAATCATTTTCGGTTGGTGCGAAAATTGCCTCATGGGTATTTCATTGCATTGGTTTAAACGTAAATATTTGTCAGGTAAGCGAAAAGTCCAAACGCCTTTAGAAGCCAAATAATCAAAGCTATGACAACGACAATGTTGAAAATTCGTTTGATTTGGTGATCCATGGGCAGAAAATTATTGATGATCCAAAGGAGAACACCTACCACAATGATGGCAATCAAAATACTGAGTAGTGACATATCAAATGATTTAGAAGTTAAATTCAAATGTAAGCCGGATTATTCCTTATGTTGTTACATAACTTTTGGGATAAGTTACATCATTCACACATTCTAATGTCGGATTGAAGATATGCCCTTCATTCATTTCCAAATTTTAAATTTCAATTGAAATTTCTTCTTTTGGATTAGTAAACGCCAGTCAATAAATAAAAGGGCACTAATGAGAAGCAACCCTAATACCAAACTTGTAATTGACTTCCAGTTTAGTGCTTCATCCATTATGTTTTTGGCGTGCTCTGAGGCGTATTTGCCTATATGGACAGTAATGGCATCACTCGTGAATTTACCAATGAAAAACGCAGGGATAATGTACAATGGTTTAATTTTTGCCATACCTGCGGCCAGGAATAACGGAGTAGTGGGGAGTGGCAACAGGGAGTAAGCCACAATGACCACCTGGCTTTTCCACCCTTTTTCTTTCATTTTTTTACCAAGAAACTCGATGTCTTCATTCTTTGAATGCTTAAAAAATTTCCCGGACAGATAAGGGATATACAAGGTAAGAATATACCTTCCCAAAATAGAACCAGCAACTCCAATTACTATAACCCACCAAATATCCAGGTTGAACATGATCTGTAAAAAAACCATGATTGTAAAAGCCGGTGGAAAAGGAATAGGCACGACATCAAACAATAAGGATCCGATAAATACCAATAAATACTGCCACCACATATTTTCAACAATTTATGATCCATTACGAGCGGAATCCAAAAGGTCGGACTATTGCTGGGCTAAAGTGTAAAACATTGCTACCGCTGATGCCAGCATGACCACGAAGGTAATCCACACTACTCCATTAGACAACCATCCACTGCTGTATTCGCCCATAATTTTTCGATTTCTTGCAATTCTGGCTATCAAGAAAATTAAAGGTACTGCAGCCACACCATTAAATACGGCCGTAAATACCAGTGCTTTAATCGGATTAATGCCAATAAAATTAATCATTAACCCAATAAGCGTTGCAATGGTAATAACGCCATAAAAACCATGAGCTTTCTTTAATTTAAGATTTAGACCTTCTTTCATGCCAAATGCTTCAGAATAGGCATAAGCTGCCGAACCGGATAATACAGGAATACCCAATAATCCCAATCCAATGATCCCGGAAGCAAAAATTAGTTTGGCCAAGAAGCCTGCATTGGGAAAAGTCTGAACAAGAGGCTCCAGCGCTTTGGCAGCATCGGCGGCAGATTCGATGTTCGTCATACCATTCTGATGTAAAACTGTGGCGGCAACCACAATGATTGACCAGGTCGCGATTTCAGAGAATACCATGCCAACGAAATTATCGATGCGCAAATTTCTGATAAACAGTGCTCCTATTGTAGGCTTTCCATATCTATGGGTCAGATGCTGCTCTTTTTCCTCCTCAACTTCTTCAGAGGCTTGCCAGAAAAACATGTAAGGAGAAATTGTAGTCCCCAGTACCCCGGTAATAATGAAGAAAAACTCAAAATTCATTTCTATATGCGGCCAAAATGTAGCAACAAAAATCGTCTTCCAGGGTTGGTCAATAATAAAGACAGTGAGAGGATAGGCCAGTAATGTCAGAGCCAACCATTTTAAAATACGTGCATAAACCCGATAAGAAGTGAAAATTTCTAAAATTAAAATCAGAACTGTAAAACCTAAAGTTAAAATGACAAAATTGAGAGGTATAATCAATTGGGCTGCAGCTGCGAGAGCGCCAATATCAGCGCCGATATTAATTGTATTGGCAACAACTACAAGTAAGACAGCTCCATAGAGAACCTTTTTACTATAATTGGCCTTGATTACGGCCGCTAAACCATGACCAGTTACGGCGCCAATCCTCGCGCAGGCTTCCTGAATAGCTGTCATGAGCGGCAACATTAAAATCACTGTCCATAGTTGGCCATAGCCGAATTTGGCTCCGGTTTGCGTATAGGTCGCAATTCCTGAAGGGTCATCATCAGCTGCTCCGGTAATCACACCAGGACCGAAAATTTTAAAAAAATTCTTTATTTTGGAGATTTTTTTTCCTGCTCTCATTGTGAAAGTTTGGTCTTACTCTTTCGATTAACTCTTAACTTTAGGTATAAGAAAAATAGCGATACCTCCAAAAATCAATACCAGACCAACGATTGGAGACCATTGCACCAGATGATTCTTATCCGCGTTTATTTCAATAGGCCCCAGGTCAACAACTTTCTCTTTCGTCACATAGTTGAATCCAGTATAGATCATCATCATTATTCCTATTGCAATAATGGAAAATCCGATCGTTCTTTTTCGCATGTTTTAATTTTTTTTAAAAAGTGTCCTGTTGAATTTTCAAAATCCCTGAACGCGTGATTTCTTTAACCTCTGCGAGGTAAAATGCTCTTTGGGGTTGTTTTCTACAATACTTTATCCGCTACGCGGAAAATTTTCAGCTGTAGCCTTATCGACTAGAGTAAAAAGTTAAACCTCTGTACAACAATTATTTATTTAATGAATAGCATTGTAACAGTGGTTATTATAATAATATTTGGTTTTCCGGTTGACTGCTCCGTCAACCGGAAAACCAAATGAACCAGGGAGAGAAATTATAAGATTCTTCTTCCCTGAATAACCCTCAAAATCACTGCAATCAGGGCAATTACAAGAAGAATATGTACAATTCCTCCCGTACCATAACCCACAAATCCAATGGCCCATGCAATGATCAAAATAACAGCAACAACATAAAGTAAATTTCCCATGATAGTTAATATTTATTTCTGTGTAAATTATCCTTTTGTTACTTAAACTTAAACTAAAACTAAAAGCGAATTGCAAACAGCTCGATGCTGAATGTGAGCTCCTTCAATTCTCAAGCAAAAATTAGTATCAACAGAATGATTAGTAATAATCCTCCTCCACCGTAAATAAACACAGTTCCACCACCATGGCGACCATTGTCATAATTATCCCGATCCCCTCTATCACGATATCTTCTGCTTCGTTCGTCCTGGTCGTTTTTAATCGCTTTTACTTCAGTGCGCAATTCTTTCTTTTCGGAACGGCTCAGGGTTGACATATCCATCGCCTTAATTTCTTCCAATCTGGCCATTTGAGCATTGTAGAGAGCCAAATCATTGCTTATAGCCAAAGTGGGTGATTCTGTCTTAGCTACAGTAAGTAATTCTGATTTAGCTTTCATTTCAGTTGCTGCATTCAGTTGTGCAGGAATCAATGACAACACCATAAATGTCATCACCATGCAAATCATTAGTTTTTTCATTGATTAAATTTTATTTGAATATATTTTCATCACAAATATCAACCGCTTAGGCCCGAAAAATATTACAGAATTTCTAGAATTATTTACATCATTCACACATCTAAGTAATTACCATTAAATAATTTACTATTTACAATTTGGTTAATCCCTGACAATTAAGCCTTTACAGAACAAACAATACGACATTCAATTTTTCAGAATACTTAGAGACTGTTTAAATTTATCTAAGGCTTGATCTGCAAAGTTGCTTGTATTTAGTCACAGGAAAATTCACGGGTTTGAAAACCTTATTTTTTTCAGGTAACCTTAGTAGAAAAAAGGGAAAGTTCTGGGATTCACGCCCGCGCACAGATAGTGCCAGAAGCTTGTATGTTGAGATCGGGCGGAATACAACGAATAATGAAAGTGGAATCTGCCTAATAAGGTAATAAGGTTGTGGTTATCTCTTCTCGTTCTGTTTCTACTAAGGTTACCTAAAAAAATAAGGTTTTACAGATTCTGTTTTAGTACAATCAAACAGTCTCTTATTGTGTGCATTTTCGGGCACGACAAAGGTTTATATATTGTTGAAACCAAAAAGAGGCTACCTTGCGGAAGCCTCTTTTAAGAATTTAATTGCTCTGACCTGTTATGGCATTACAACAGTATTCATTTGAAGAGTAACGGCTGTTTGTGCCAGCATCCTTCCATTAATGGAGGCGCCGGTTTGTAAATTGATAGCTGTTTGCCCTAAAATGTTTCCTTCGAAATGGCTGGTTGTCCCCAAAGTAACGGCACCGGAGACCTGCCAGAAAATATTCTTTGCCTGAGCACCTCCGGTCAATGTAATTTTAACTGCAGAACTCATATTAAGCGTTCCTGCAATCTGGAAAATCCAGACATCAGTCGAACTGCCTGAAATTGTTACATTCGTTGGGATGATCACAGCGGTCGTAAATTTATAGAGCCCAGCAGTAAGCGTTTTCCCTCCGATATTTCCGGCGCCCAAATTCAGAAAATCAGGGTTAGAACGTCCAGCCGCATCGGTGTATGCAGTTTGCATGTTAAGGACAGCAGTACCTAACCTGGTAGCGTTAGTCACCCTGCACGGAAGTGGACCTGCCGCATCAACGGTGTAAATTGTACCTGTAACTTCCGCACATTTTAATAGAATAGCAGCCCCTGTGATTGGACTTGATCCAATATCGCCGGTAACAGCAGATTTATAAACATCGGTAATTCCTGATTTTGAAAGAATTACAAAATCACCCGCAACCCCAAGATCGACAAATTTCAATGAACCGCCTTTTGTTTGTTGAGTAACAAATTTTTCTGCTGACGACGATGCCGGAGATAATCCTGCTGACTTTAATGGCATCCCAGAAGATCCATTTGCCAAATCTTTGTTGCAACCTGATACCAATACAAACAAAAGCATTGATACGATTGGTGATACTTTATTAAATTTCATTACTTCATTTTTAATTTGTGACAAAATTATCACTTCACAAAGCTGAGCCTATTAATTTCGAATGATGTTGTAAAATTTTGGGGAAAGATTACATCATTCACACTTGCATTGTATTGCAATCCCGGGGTTATAAAAGCGAGAGCGTGGCTAGTCAAATGACGAACCACGCTCTCTCATAATGGATTACAAAGTTTAGACTACATCCTTTCCATGTACCAGCTCAACTCTTTTTCTATTTTCTTTACGCGAAAAATTGTTCCAATTGTTTTTTGCATGCGCACAAATGCAGTTTCACTTTTCACTACATAGTCTGAAGCCATGTGAAGCATACAATCGACGGCAACTTCAATTTTATCCTGGGAGGATAACATGATGACGGGTATGTCAGGGTTGAATTTCTTTATTCTGTCCAGTGTTTCTATCCCGTTCATGGCGGTTTCATTCACTCCGTCGAGGTGATAATCCAGTACGATTATGTCGGGATGGTTGGATAAATTTGCAACGCAAAGCTCTCCTGTCGGATATGTTTCTATTACAAAATCGGCATGCTGAAGAAATTCTATCTCCAATAGTTTTAAGTACATGACATCGTCATCTACCAGAAACAGTTTTATCTTCTTTCTATCTGTCATTTTTGGGAATTTTTTATTGATGAATAGGCTATTTTTAATTCTTCACATGCATGATTGCATACATTTTCAATTTCCAGAACCAAATCGAATATACCCGAAGATTGTTGCTGATGCTTCGCATAATCCTGTACCTTTTTGGCCATCTCTTCGAAATCGGGGCTTATTCCCATAATGGCAAATGAAGGAATGATTTTGTGAACCGACGCGTACAGCGATTTCCAATCTTTATTCTTCCAGCTCTGTTTCATGATGATGATCAATGGGGGGGTCTGTTCCAGATAAAGCGAAATCATCTCCATCATAAGGATCGGATTGGACTTGGTACGGATGATCAAGTAATTAAGATCAGTGTATTTGACTATTTTAACCGGTTCAATCTCATCTTCAATGTCAGTGTTTATGGGCTTTTTTACTGAGCTGATAATTTTGTGGTACAACACTTTTTCATCCACCGGTTTGGCGATATAATCATTCATGCCAACTGATTTACATTTTGCCAGATCGACCGTAGTCACATCAGCGGTCAGGGCGATGATAGGGATCGTTGAATGCATCGTGTTCCTGATGTATTCTGTGGCTTCAAAACCGTTCATTTCGGGCATCTGCAGGTCCATCAATATGAGATCAAATTTGTTCGACAGCAATTTATCAATAGCAATTTTCCCGTTGGAGGCAATATCGCATTCAAATCCAAATTCGTCTAACAGGGTCTTCATAAGCAACTGATTGAGGGCAATATCCTCCACAACCAATATCTTTACGTTTTTTATTTCACTGTCAATTTCAAGATTTTCAATTTCAAATTCTGCATCTGCTTTGGTTTTTAGAAAGTCTAAAACAAAACCAAATGTTGAACCCTGATCAACTATACTCTTGACACTGATTGTTCCATCCTGCGCTTCAACCAGTTGTTTAACAATGGCAAGTCCAAGTCCTGTTCCTCCAAACAATCTGGAAGTGCCGCTGGAAGCCTGCTGAAAGTTTTCAAATATTCTTTCAATCTTACTTTCCGATATTCCAATCCCGGTATCACTGACAGTAAATTCTATGGTAGCCTTTTTTTCATCTTCCCTTAAAAGACGAACAGTCACTGTTATTTTTCCTTTGTTTGTAAACTTAACAGCGTTGCTAACCAGATTTAGAATAATCTGGTGCAATCGCACAGGGTCGCCGAGCAATACGTTTGGAATTTTATAGTCGTATTCTTTAATCAATTCCAGATTCTTCTCACGGATTTTAGGTTCAAAGAGGTGCAGCATGGCCGCAATTGAAAGGGACATTTTAAATGGGGTCTGCTCAAAGACCATTTTGCCGGCATCTACTTTTGCCAGGTCAAGTATATCGTTTATTAGCACAATCAGCGCATCACCACTCATTTTGATTGCCTGCAGGTATTCCTTTTGTTTGGAGGTTGTCTCCGATTTAAGCAAAACCTTGGTAAATCCAATAATCGCATTCATTGGCGTGCGAATTTCATGGCTCATGTTTGACAAGAATTGCTGCTTTGCTTTCACGGCCGTTTCAGCAATGAGGGTAGCGCTTTCAGCTTTCATTTTGGCCTCTTCAGCAATGGCAACAGCCAACTCAGCAAAAACAATGGCCTCGGTTAATTCTGTGGCTATTCTTTTTTGATCGGTAATGTCCCTGGCTACAACCACAACACCCAAAACATTGCCCTGGTCATCCTTGTAAACCGAACCATTGAACAATACCTCCGTCAGGGTACCATCCTTGTGCCTCAGAGTGAGAGGCGAGTCGGTCAGTGATCCTTTTGCAAAGACTTTCTGGTAAACTTCGCGTGCTTTTTGAGGTTCAGTAAAATAGTCGAAGAAGTTGGATCCTTTTAAATGTCCTCTTGAAATGCCGGTAATTTTAACAGTTGCCTCATTCAAGTCGGTAATCTTTCCCTCAGTATTGATGGTTACTAAGGGATCAAGACTTGCTTCAAGGAGACTAAGCGAATACTGTGAGGCCAATTTCAGGGATTTGCTGATTGCTTCGAGTTCCGCATTGGCAATTTCCTGCTTCTCTTTTTCTTTTGTTTGAAACCTTAGTTCTTTGTCGACAATAACCAACTCAGCAGAGCGTTTTTCCTTCTCCTCGTTTTGAAAGAGAAGTTCCTTGTTGGCTACAATTAATTCGGCGGCACGTTTCTCTTTTACCTCGTTCTGAAAGGCTAACTCCTTGTCAGCAATGACCAATTCGGCGGCGCGTTTATCCTTTTCTTTGTTTTGAAAAGCCAACTCCTTGTCAGCGATGACTAATTCTGCCGCACGTTTACCCTTTTCTCTGTTTTGAAAGACAAGTTCTTTGTTGGCTACAATCAATTCGGCAGCACGTTTCTCTTTTACCTCGTTCTGAAAAGCCAGTTCTTTGTTGGCTACGACCAATTCAGCAGCACGTTTCTCCTTTTCATCATTCTGGAAAGCCAACTCTTTGTTGGCAATAACCAACTCGGCAGCGCGTTTTTCTTTCTCATCATTTTGAAAGACGAGTTCTACGTTGGCTAGAACCAATTCAGCAGCACGTTTCTCCTTTTCATCATTCTGAAAAGCCAGTTCTTTGTTGGCTAAAACCAATTCGGCGGCACGCATTTCTTTCTCATCATTTTGAAAGATGAGTTCCACGTTGGCTAGAACCAATTCAGCAGCACGTTTCTCCTTTTCATCATTCTGGAAAGCCAGCTCTATGTTGGCTAGTACCAATTCGGCAGCACGCTTCTCTTTTACTTCGTTTTGAAAGGCCAGTTCTTTATTGGCAATGACTAACTCGGCAGCACGCTTCTCTTTTTCATTATTTTGAAAGGCCAGTTCCTTGTTGGCAATCTGCAAATCAGTAACCCATTTTTGTCCGGAGACAGCTCTAGCTACCACAACAGCCCCCAAAATTTTGCCGTTTTTACCTTTATATACAGATCCGTTAAACAAAACATCCGTTAATTTTCCATCCTTATTCTGAAAGGTGAGGGGAGAATCCTTAATGGAACCAGCGGCAAAAACATTCTTGTAAACTTCGGATGCTTTATGGGGTTCTGTAAAGTAATCGTAAAAATTGGTACCCAAAAGTTTTTTGCGTTCAACGCCGGTAATATTCACTTTAGCCTGGTTCACATCCATAATTTTCCCATCAATACTGATTGTGATCAGGGGATCCAGACTTGCTTCTATCAAGCTGCTAGCGTATTGAGAATGATGTGATTTAGTTCGTTCCATTAGATTAACCAATAACTCCATTGTTATCCACTACATTTCCTATTTCTTCAATAGGACATCTTCTCTTGACTTTCAATTGTTTGAAATGTGAAGGGGTAAGACCTGTGATTTTTTTAAATTGATTGGATAAATGGGCAACGCTGCTGTAATTCATTTTCCATGCAATTTCCGTAATATTCAATTCATCGTATATGATTAATTCCTTGATACGCTCAATTTTATGATTAATAACAAATTGCTCAATGGTGGTTCCCTGGATTTCAGAAAAAAGATTGGCCAAATAGGTGTAATCGTGGCTTAATTTTTCACTCAAATAATCGGAGAAATTTACTTTGATGATTTCGTCGGAATGATGAACCATTTCAATGATCGCATTCTTGATCTTTTCGATCAAAACGGATCTTTTATCATCCATTAATTCAAGACCTGACCTGAGCAAGGCTGCTCTCAATTCATCTTTTTGTTCAGGAGTGATATCCTCCATGATCTCAATTTCACCCAAATCAACAAGAATATAATGAAGCCCCAACCTTCGTAACTCCTCTTTAACCGCCAGTTTACAGCGGTTGCTAACCATGTATTTAATATAGAGTTTCAAAAGTTTCCTTTTTATTGATGACCTACACAAAGGTGCACAACTTACATCACAATCACGTTACACTATTTTCTTTAAAAGTTACATAATTCACACATTTTAAATACTGAAATCAGGTTCAATTAATCAAAGCTATTTCAGGTATTAATCATATAAAAATACAATCTTTCAGATACTATATTGAATACCTTTAAACCTCAATTATCTGTATCAGACACTATTTAAGCACAAAAAAATTGCCGCTGTAAAATTTCTTATACAGCGGCAATAACATTTAAAGTGACCCAGCTGGGGCTCGAACCCAGGACCCCATCCTTAAAAGGGATGTGCTCTACCTGCTGAGCTACTGAGTCATCCTTGTAATTCCTTTGTTTTTCAAAGGCACGGCAAAGATAGCCCATTTTTTTTAATCACCCAATACAGGCATAAAAAAATTTAATTTTGAAAAAATTAATTAGTATGTATCTTAATATCAGTGATATATAAAAATTATTTGACAATATATTTTAATCTGCTAAAAAGCACTATTTTTGTATTTCAGATTCCGTATAAGCGGTAAAACAAGTAATAACTAATTGTCAATGAGCGGTAAAGTAGTAATTATAACTGGAGCTTCTTCAGGTATAGGCCGTGCGTTGGCTATAGAATATGCGAAACGAGGTGCTTTACTTTCCCTGGCTGCCAGGAGAATTGATAAATTAAATGAGCTTCAGTCAATCCTTGAATCATCGGAAGTATTGGTCACAAAGACCGATGTTACCAGCGAATCAGCATGCAAGGAGCTTGTAGACCGCACCATCCAGAGATTTGGGAGAATTGACGTGTTAATCAATAATGCCGGCTTATCGATGCGGGCCCTGTTCGACGACATTGATCTGAATAGTTTCAAACAGGTAATGGATGTCAACTTTTATGGTACTGTTTACTGCACAAAATATGCGCTTCCATATCTGATCAGCACCAAAGGTTCGCTTGTGGGCATTATCTCAGTCGCCGGACATGTTGGTTTACCGGCCCGTTCAGCCTATTCTGCCTCAAAATTTGCCGTTCGTGGTTTGCTGGATACGATCCGCCTCGAAAATTTGTACACAGGATTGCATGTACTTGTTGCTGCACCGGGTTTTACAACATCAGAGATTAGAAAATCAGCCTTAACTGCCAATGGACTGCCACAGGGAGAAACACCCAGGAAAGAGGAAAATATGATGAGTGCGGGCGAGTGTGCCCATATCGTGGTGAATGCCATTGAGAAGAGGAAAAGATCACTCGTATTGACATTTAAAGAGGGGAAGCTTTCAGTGTTTTTGGGGAAGTTCTTTCCCAAGTTGCTTGATCGGCTTACCTTTTCACATATGGCAAAAGAGCATGATTCACCGTTAGGGAAAAAACAATGAGTCTTACCCTATAGAAATGGTTGCAGGATTAAATACCTGTTGTCTGAAGGTAGATAAAGAAAGCGACCGCCACCACAATGACACCCAATCCAATGATCCTGTTAGCCCAATAAAGGGTGTTGATGGTGAATTTATGCCTGAAAAGATTGGCAAAACCGGTGATTATGATCCACCACATCGATCCTCCGATAAAAATTCCTCCAAACGTTAGCAAAGCTTCCAAAGGCTGTGAAAATTGCAAAACGATACTATATCCCGTAAAAATAGCGATGAAAACAAAGACAGAGAGCGGGTTAGACAAAGTCACCAAAAATGTGGTCAGGAAATCCTGCAGGTGCGAAGAGCCTCTTAGTTTGTAATCCTGAATCTGCTTCGTTGGATTTGATCTGAAAATATAGATTCCGAGGAGGAGCAAAACAAAGAAACCAACCAACTTAAAGTAAAGTTCGTAGGTTCTGATAAAATCGATGATGATGGAAAGGCCAAATCCGGCAACTAAGGCATAAACAGTATCCGCAGTGGCTATTCCTATCCCTGAAAAAATTCCTGATTTCCAATTTTTGTTAACAGTCCTTTGAATACACAATATTCCGAGCGGTCCCAACGGGATAGATACTGCAAGACCTGTAACAACTCCCTTCCAAAGTAAATTCAAATCCATAGATACAAAAATAGAGGAATTTCTTATTTCTGCACGCTTTCTAAAAAAATCTGCAAGTTTTACAGAGATATTTGGTTATTTTTAGGCGGTTGACACCAACGTGAAATAGCCATGAGTGAATATACACACCAACCGAAAATGACTATGTGGGTATTCCATGCGACCTTTGAGAAACAAATTATATATGCATGAAACTGTGTTTAAATATTGTGAAATTAAAAAAATTTGAAGGTGAAAAAAAATATTTATTTGATTCTTTTCTTTATGTTAGCCTGTCATTTTTCTCAATCACAAACTGTTGTGAAACTTTGGCCTGATGGAACACCGGGTCCGGTTGTCTCTCCAAAACCCGAGGAAACTTTCGAAGGAAGACGGGTACGCTATGTTTCTGAACCTACTTTGACTGTGTATCTTCCCGCTAAAGAACAAAATACAGGGGTTGCAATAATCGTATGCCCGGGCGGAGGCTACGGCATGGAAGCAATGGACCATGAAGGTTATGATGTAGCTGAATTTCTTCAAAATCATGGTATTGCCGGAATCGTTTTGAAATACAGGCTACCCTATGGTCATTCTGAAATACCGCTGCAGGATGCCCAGCAAGCCATGAGATTGGTCAGATTACATGCCGAAGAGTGGTCTATAGACCCTTCAAAAATAGGGATCGCAGGATTTTCTGCCGGGGGACATTTGGCATCAACGCTTTCAACTCACTTTGACACAGGCGATAAGGAATCAAATACACCGATTGCCAGAGTGAGTTGTCGTCCGGATTTTTCTGTTCTCCTTTATCCTGTAGTAACCTTTAAAGAGGAGTGGGGCCACATGGGGTCAAGGGAAAATTTGATAGGTAAAACCAATGACTGGAAGGTAATCGAGAAATTTTGCAACGAATTACAGGTGACCAAACAAACGCCTCCTGCTTTTATCGCACTAGCGGATGATGATAACGGAGTTAAACCACGAAACAGCATCGAATACTATCTGGCATTGAAAAGGGAGGGAATTCAGGCAGAATTGCATATTTTTAGAGAGGGCGGACATGGATTCGGGATGCACAAAACAGGCAAACCGCATGACCAATGGCCGTTGATGATGGTTGAATGGATGAAAGCCATGAAATACATCAAATAATGACGCATGAAACCAACCATGGATTTACCTGTTGTCCCAAATGCGGTTCATCTTCCTTTCTTGCCAGGGACAAAGGCAGATCATTTAAGTGCGAAGAGTGCCAATTTCATTACTACATCAACAGTTCGGCGGCAGTTGCTTGCCTGATAATCAATGCTTCAGGAGAACTTCTGCTAACGCGGCGTGCTTTTGAACCCAACAAGGGAATGCTCGATCTTCCGGGAGGTTTTGTTGAACCGATGGAGTCGGCTGAGGAGGCGGTTATTAGGGAAATCAAAGAGGAATTGAACCTTCGGGTTACCAAAATGAGCTATTTGGTCTCTTACCCGAACTTGTATCCCTATTCCAATTTTGTCGTACCAACTATTGATTTGGCATATTTATGCGAAGTTGAGGGACTCGATTCCCTGAGGCCGGATGATGATGTGGCCTCCATAGAATTCATCCGACCCGAGAAAATTGATCCGAAAGCTTTGTGCGCCAATAGTATGCGACAAATTATTCAGTTTTACCTCAAATGAGGAGAAGCAAAGTAGATAAAATTAAATTCTGTTGTGACGATGATAATTGCTGAACGTATTTCCGGTTTGAGGAAATTGATGAATAAGCATCAGATTGATGCCTATCTGATTACGGGAACAGATCCGCATTTGAGCGAATATATCCCTGAGAGGTGGGAAACACGCAAGTGGATAAGCGGCTTTACCGGTTCTTATGGCAAAGTACTGGTTACGCTTAATGAAGTATTACTTTGGACCGATACCCGCTATTTCCTTCAGGCAGCCGAGGAGTTACAAGATAGCGGTATCAGGTTAATGAAGGATAGAGTGCCGGATGCTGCTGTCTCACTCGAAGAATGGGCGCTAAAGAATCTGAAACCCGGTAATAAATTCGCCTTCGATGGATCAACCATTTCAACTGCTGAAGCAACTCAATTAACGACCAGATTGACTGCGAATGGCATCCATATTGACATTGAACTGGACCTGGTTGATCAGATTTGGTTGGATAGGCCCATTCCGCAAGATTCTCCGGCCTATGAATATCCTATAGAATTTGCCGGAAAATCCAGAATTGAGAAGTTCGATATGGTTCGAAAAGCGCTCGTTTCAAAGAATATTGAATCAACTGTTATCACTTTACTCGATGATTTGGCCTGGGTATTTAATTTGAGGGGCAACGAAATTGAATATACGCCTTTGGTATCGGCATACGGATACCTGGATCAGGATAATGTCTGGTTATTTATCAACCCCGGCAGATTAGAGACCGATTTTGAAAATGCTCTGGAAGAAGAAGGAGTAATAATCAAACCATACGGTGATTTTTATTCATTTATCACGCGAATATCCAATAAACGAATCCAAGTCGATCCAATTCGCACGAATTATAAGATTAGCAGATCACTTTCAGATCACAATGAAATTGATACTTCCGTTGCAGTAGTCACTAAATTAAAGGCAGTTAAGGATCATAAGGAGATTGAAAATATCAGGAATGCGCATATAAAAGATGGTACAGCCATGGTTTATTCGCTTTTCTGGCTGAATCAAGTGATTGGGAAAGAAAATATTACTGAAGCTTCTGTTGGCAAAAAGCTGAATGAATTTAGAATGAAGCAACCTTTGTTCAAGGGAGACAGTTTTCATCCGATTGTAGGGTTTGGATCTCATGGAGCCATTGTTCATTATCATGCAACGGATCAGACCAATGTTGGCATATCTCCCGACAATTTGCTTCTCATTGATTCAGGGGGGCAATACCTGGACGGAACCACCGACATCACCCGTACAATAAGTCTGGGTCCGCCCACCACAAAGCAGCGGGAAGACTTCACAAGTTGTCTGAAAGCGCACATTGCGCTGGCGACTGCACACTTTCCGGTTGGAACAAAGGGTTATTCGCTGGATTCAATTACTCGTAAGTCATTGTGGGATATAGGAATAAATTATGGCCATGGAACCGGACACGGAATAGGTTATTTTTTATCTGTTCATGAAGGACCAATGAGTATTCGTGCTGAATTCAACAATGAGCCCATTTCGGAAGGTCATCTTTTGTCGAATGAACCTGGTATTTACCGGGAGGGTGAATATGGACTCAGAATCGAAAATGTTCTTTTCTGTAAAAAGACTGACAGCACTGAATTCGGAGATTTTCTGTGCTTTGAAACGGTTTCGCTTTGTCCAATTGACAGGCATCTGATTGTTATTGAGATGCTTAGTTCTGATGAGTTAAATTGGTTAAACCATTACCATGAAACTGTTCTCCAAAAATTATTGCCGCATATACCTGATTCAGATGTGCTTGAATGGTTAAAAATTCAATGTGCGCCCTTGCATTTACCTGATTAAAGTTTGACAAATTGAAAACCTTTCTGCGATTGCTTGCCGGATTAATGCTGGCCCTGATATTATTGGTTCCTAAAAATGTCTCAGGGCAGTATTTTGTAGCGGGACAGGATCCCGGGGGTATCAGGTGGAAACAAATCCAAACTGACCATTTTCAGATTTTGTATCCATCAGATTATGAGTCAGAAGGTCAAAGAGTTGCTCATATTTTTGAAAAAGTTTACAGCTACTCCGGGGTAACGCTTAATAATCAGCCCAGAAAGATCACGATAATACTTCATACTAAGTCGATGAAGTCCAATGGATTTGTGGCATGGTCACCTTCGAGGATCGAGCTGTTCCCAACGCCAAGTCAGGAGACATATGCCCAGGAGTGGATTGAACAACTGGCCACTCATGAACTTAGACATCATGTTCAAATCGATAAAATTGAATCAGAATTACCTGTCATTTTTAAAATTTTATTGGGTGAACAAGCTGCTTCAATAGTTATAGGGGCCTATTTACCCTTCTGGTTCCTTGAGGGAGATGCTGTTGTTACTGAGACCGCACTAAGCTCAACGGGTCGTGGCAGGGTGCCATCCTTTACCATGGAATTAAAAGCGCAGGTCGACGAGAAGGGTATTTACAGTTTCGACAAGGCTTATCTTGGATCCTACAAAGATTATATTCCGGATTATTATCAGCTTGGATATCAGATGGTTTCAAATATTCGGAATCAGAATGGGGGAGAGGTTTGGGGAAAAGTATTGCACCATATTGCCAGAAATCCATTGGGACTGAATTCATTATCAAGGGGTTTGAAACTGGCTACAGGAAAAAATCAGGATGAACACTACCGGGATATCATGAATAACCTAAAGAACACAAACCCGTTTAAGCTTAATATACAGGAAGATACTATACTTTCTGGTAAGAGAATTGTTGAACCATCAACCGATTACATCAGCTATAGGTATCCCCATTTTGTGGATGATACATCGATTGTGGCGCTAAAAACTTCACTTGGGCACATTCAGGAGCTGGTATTGATTAATAAAAACCAAACTGAAAGAAAATTGTTTTCGCCCGGATTTATTCTGGATGAATCAATGAGTGTTTCCAATGGTAATATCGTTTGGATTGAATCAAAGCCGGACCTTCGGTGGACGCACCGCGACAAATCCCTTCTTCGGATTTTTGATATCCAAAGTGGAAAATTGACTGAAAAGACTTTCTCCGAAAAGCTGTTTGCTCCGGAGTTTTCACCGGATGGAAAATGGATTTCAGCAATAAAGCTAGATAACCTTAACCACTCTTCCATCGCCTTGCTTAATTCAGATAACTATTTGATTAGAAAGGTTTTTAACGCAGAAGCGAGCCATTATTTCATTACCCCCTCGTGGTCAACAGACGGCAGTTCTATTTATGCTGTCGACCTTGGAGATAAGGGCAAATCTATTGTTCGAATCAATTTGGCAAATGGGGAAATAAGTAATATTACTGATCCGATATCAGGTGAGATTAAAAAACCGGTTCAAAGGAACAATTACCTCCTTTATTCAGCCAATCAAAATGGCAAATTTGAAGGATTTGCCATTGATCTTAACACAAACAAGCGTTATCTGATCGTCACTGCTAAATATGGGATCAAGGACCTTCAGTGTTCAGGCAATAACAATACTTTAGTTTTTGCAGATTATTCAGCAAATGGCTTTAAAATAGCCACAAAAGAGGTTACAAAGAGTTTGTGGAAAGAAACTGATCAAGTATCCTGGTTCCAGGATACTTTGTCTAACAAATTGACAGCTCAGGAAAAGGGAGCGATCGATTTTTCGAAACCAGACACCTCCCGGTATACAAGCCAAAGGTATGTGAAATTCAAGAATCTTATCAACATTCATAGTTGGTCGCCTGCCTACGTTGATCCTGACAATTCAACTGTAAATATCGGGTTTTCAGTTATTTCACAGAACAAACTTACCACGGCAATCACTCAATTGGGCTACAAATACTCATCGGTCGACCAGGCAGGGAAATGGGTAGGCAAGTTCGAATATTCGGGTTTGTATCCAATTTTTAGGATTTATGGTGATTATGGTAAGGAGAGTTCAGAATATTATCAGATAAACAGACATTACAATACAAAGAATGTACTGATCGGACAAGACACTGTTGCAGTTCCCTACACGAAGAAAGTTTTGAATACACACTTCGATGCACTCATTCCATTTAACTTTTCACATGGGAAAATGTACCGAATAGTTGAGCCGGAAATTCAGATCGGCTATTCGCACAACTGGCAGGATCAGGCAACCCCTGCGATGATTTTCAGAGGAAGCTATATTCCTTTTAGCTACAGGCTTTATTTACACAACATTATGCAACAGAGTGCCCGTGATGTGCAGGCAAGGTGGGGGCAAATTGTCGATCTGCAGTACAGACATACTCCTTTTGGCGACCGTCAACTTGGAAATATCGTATCTGCTGAAGGAACCTTCTATTTCCCAGGTTTTTTGTACAACCAGGGGATTCGGGTATATACAGGATATCAGATAAAAAAATCATCCAACTCCTATTTTAATGATTTGATCTATTATCCCAGAGGTTATACAAACGTTGACAACAACGCACTGACTACCTTCAGAAGTGATTATGTGCTTCCATTACTCTCACCCGACTGGCATATTTGGCATCTTTACTACCTAAAACGGGTAACGATGCGGCTTTTTTATGATTATGCCCAAATTTCCATTCCTATTCATCAGACAACCAATACGATAAACAAGACTTTTAGTTCGACTGGCGCGGAGTTGGTCACAGAATGCCATTTTCTGAGATTCATTGCACCATTCAAAATAGGGGTTAGAGAATCCTATTTATTCGAATCCAAATTGTTCACTTCAGAATTCCTTCTTTCGGTCAACTTTAAAGGAATGTAGTTTTTATACAATTCTCACAGACTTTGTGAGAAGTATGACAGATTCTTGAAGTAAATAAATCAGAGCAGACTAAAGTTACTTTTGTAACGACCAAAATCATCAAATTTTAGTTGCAATCAGATACAATAAATACTAATTTAGTGTAGTCATTTTCAGCTAAATAAAGTATTTTATAAAACTAAAAGATCATAGTCTTTGTTTACATTTGGAAACAAACCGATCAAGAGAGGTATTTTTGCAAATAAATTCAAACACATATTCATAATAACCAATGTTTTAAATAGTTTTATTAAATAATTAATTCGAGTTGAATTTTAACAGGCTACTTATTTGAACCAATGGACAAGTTACATATGTAATATATGATTAGTTTTTACGCGTTACATATGTAAGAATTTGTTTGTTGCAAATTGTAATCACAATTGTTACATTTGTGCAAAAGTAGCACTATCATGAAAGATCGAATCGTTCAATTTCTGGTTTCTGAGAAAATCTCACCTGCCGAATTTGCAGATAAAATAGGGGTTCAAAGATCCAGCATGTCTCATATTTTAAATGGCCGCAACTATCCGAGTGCCGCATTTATTCAAAAGATGCTTCAGGTTTATCCTTCCCTCAACTCACGTTGGTTAATGATTGGAGAGGGGGAAATGAATTTAGGGAAGAGCGCTGCACCGGCTTCTACTTCCTATCCTGAGCCTATTCAAAGCAGGGCAGAGGAGCCTCAATTGCCCCAGCAACAGGAGTTTCAACCTCATCCTGTTGAGACTATGAATCCTGATCTATTTCATAATTCCCTCCCAGCATCTGAAGGAGATAATCTTTCGGCGATTCCCTTTGTAGAGGCTAAAAAACCTTTTGTTGAATCAGTTAATGTAAATCCCCTACAAACCCCGGATGGATCAAATAATGGATCAAAATTGGATCAAATCATAAATCAGGCACCAACAATTCAGGATGTTACCATTCAAGGTAAGGAAATTGAACAAATCCTCTTCTTTTACAAAGACAAAACTTTCAACGTATACAGGCCTTCCTAACCCTATTTTGGCTATATTTGCGCATTACTCCAATGCAATTTATTTACGAATGAAAAAATCAGTGCAGAACCTTAAGGTTGTTTCAAACCAAAGGCTAAATAAAGACCATGCACTCCTGGAATTAAAGTCTGAGGTTCTTTTGGAAGGGATACTTCCCGGACAGTTTGCCAATATTTTGGTTGATAAATCACAAAAAGTATTTCTAAGGCGGCCGTTTTCGATTTTTCAAGTTGATTACAAATGTAATTCCATCTTTATTCTGATTAAAGGAATAGGTGAGGGTACCAAGGCTTTGTCTAAAAGTTTGGTTGGAGATACACTTAGCGTAATCTTTCCTTTGGGCAGAGGTTACACTTTCCCTGCAAAAAGATCGAAGGTGTTACTTGTTGGTGGTGGGGTTGGAATTGCACCATTGATGCTTCTGGCAACCATGTTAAAACAAGATAATCACCAGATTGAAATTTTGCTTGGTGCAAGGACTGGTGAAGATTTGGTTGAACTGGAGAACTTCGCCAAGTATGGGACAATTCATACAACCACCGAAGACGGGAGCCATGGAACAGAGGGGTTTGTGACTAATCATGCCCTTTTTGGTGAAGAATTAAAAAGCTTTGATAGGATATATACTTGTGGTCCTGAGCCAATGATGAAGGCTGTTGCCAGGCTTGCACATCTAAATAGTGTTGATTGCGAAGTATCCCTCGAGAATACCATGGCATGTGGCTATGGTGTGTGCCTTTGTTGCGTTACTGAGACAACCGGAGGACACCGGTGTGTGTGTACCGACGGACCTGTATTTGATATAAAACAGTTAAAATGGCAGAATTAAGTATAGATATTGCCGGACTAAAGCTCAAAAATCCGGTGATGACTGCATCCGGCACCTTTGGTTTTGGCGTTGAGTTTGATGATTTCTTTGATCTGAATAGCCTGGGAGGTTTTGTTGTAAAAGGAACCACCCTTCATCCCCGACAGGGAAATTCCTATCCCAGAATGGCTGAAACCCCCTCAGGAATGCTTAATGCAGTTGGGTTACAAAACGGAGGGGTTAAATATTTTGCAGAGAATATCTATCCGCGTTTGCTCGTATACGATACCAATATTTTGGTCAATGTTTCGGGATCTACAGTCGAAGAGTACATTGCCTGTGCCGAACAAATCAATGAACTGGATCACATCGCTGGTATTGAACTCAATATTTCGTGTCCAAATGTGAAGGAGGGTGGCATGGCATTTGGCACGAGCTGTCCTGCTGCAGAGGCTGTGGTAAAAGCAGTCAGGAAGGTCTATCACAAACCTTTGATGGTTAAATTGTCACCAAATGTAACCAACATAACCGATATTGCACTTGCTGTGGAGGCAAGCGGTGCAGACAGTGTCTCTTTGATTAATACAATTTTGGCAATGGCCATTCATGCGGAAAGCAGAAAACCTGTACTTTCAACTGTCACAGGTGGACTTTCCGGTCCGGCCATTAAGCCTGTTGCACTTCGGATGGTTTGGCAAGTATCTAAATCGGTTAAGATTCCTGTTGTTGGAATAGGAGGAATTATGAATTCAACGGATGCCATCGAATTTTTCCTTGCCGGAGCCTCAGCAATCCAGGTTGGAACAGCCAATTTTATCGATCCTATGGCCAGTCAGCATATCATTGCAGGAATTGACAATTATCTTGATAGACACAAATTTAAATCTATCAAAGAGATCATAGGCGGATTACAATTGTAATTAATCGCATATAAAAAATACAATCAATTATTGACACATGTAATTCACATTTGTATGCGTTCCAATTTTATACGGTTCACTTTTGTCACTCTTATCTTTCTGCTAATACCTGCATTTTATGGCTTTCATCCTCAAAATGTGCCTAATAAGATTGCACTTCTGGAAAAGCAAAGGATTAATAAATTGATAATTAAGAAGATAATCCAGTCTGAGAACACTGATTTGCTTGATAAAAGCTTTGAAAGGTTCAGGGAACAAAATCTTTTAAAGGGATTGGCTGTTGCAATAGTAAAAGACGAGAAACTTATTTTTGCCAAGGGATATGGATATGCCGACACGGAAGCAAAGATTTTGGCATCACCTGAACAGCTATTCAGAATTGCCAGTGTTTCCAAATTGATTACCTCAATTGCCATCATGAAACTGGTTGAGAGTGGAAAAATCAAGCTGGATGGTAAGGTCTTCGGAAAATATGGAATTCTTAACGACGAAAAACTCGGTAAAATAAAGGATAACAGACTGGAAAACATTACTATACGAAATCTTTTGAATCACTCCGGTGGATGGACCCAAAGATATGGAGACATCGCTTTTCTTCCAAGAATCGTTTCTGAGCAGACAGGCGATCCGATGCCATTAAAAATTAATTCTTATTTAAAGTTTGTTACATCCAAACGTCTGCATTTTGAACCAGGGTCTTCAAGCGCCTATTCTAACCTGGGTTACATGATTCTTGGAGAAGTCGTGGCACGAGCCTCCAAAACCAGCTATGAAAAATACGTCAAAGAAAATATTCTTAAGCCTGCGCACATTTTTGACATGCAGCTTGGGGGGAGTTTTGAAAATGAAAAGCTTTTGGAGGAGGTTCGATATTACCAGCCGGAAGATGCGCAACCGGTCGAGGCCTATGATGGTAGTGGACGAATGGTACCGAAGATATATGGAAGCACAAATATGGCCTTGTTGGGATCCGCAGGCGGTTGGATTGCCTCTCCCGTTGATTTGATGAAGCTTCTGGTGGTTATTGACGGAGATTCACGAACAAAAGATATCCTTTCGGCCAAAAGTATTGCCGAAATGACTCATGTTGATGAAAATGGCCTGGATCCATTGGGCTGGCGAAGCACCAATGAGAACGGCGAATGGTGGAGAACAGGAACACTTCCCGGCTCGTCGGCGCTCGTTAAGAGAGAACCCAATGGCATTTCCTGGGTCATGATAACCAATACCAGTAATTACAAAGGTCCGCATCTTGCCATTGAGATGGATCGTATTATGTCGGCAACGCTACGAAAAATAAACAGATGGCCGGATTACGATTTGTTTGATTTCTTTCCCAAATGAACCTAATTTGTTACCTTCTGCCTGTTCTTGCGTATATCAACCCGATGAGCGCATGTAAATGCTCATTTTAGGGTAATTAATTACATTAAACATGTCGGAATTTGAGATTTTAATCCCAAAACTGGGTGAAAGTATTCAGGAAGCAACAATTACCAAAATCTTTGTGAAGATTGGTGATACCATTAGTGAAGATGATCTATTATTTGAAGTAGCTACAGATAAAGTCGATTCTGAAATTCCTTCTCCAGTATCCGGGACGATTAAGTCAATAAATTGTAAGGTTGATGACCTTCTTGCTGTCGGAAAAATTGCTATGGTTATTGACCTCGATGGAAATAGCGAAAAGCCAGCTGATAAGGTTGTTCCGGAAGTTTTTGCTACAACGATGGAAGAGAATATTCCAATCGCAAAACTGTCTGAATTACCCCTTGAAAAGTTAGTAACTACGAGATTTTACTCTCCACTAGTTAAAAACATGGCTAAGAAAGAGGGTATTCTTTTGGAGGAGTTGGAAGGAGTTGAAGGAAGTGGAATTGGGGGGCGAATTCAAAAGAATGATTTGATAAAATACATCGAAGGGCGTGGTGTGAAAACTGCAAATATCCCCTCGCAGCAAAATATTGGTTCTGCGGAGACTAAAAATGAAGATTTAGGTGTGATTCAACGGCCTCAGGTTTCCATTTCTATTGGAGCGGAGGATACAATTATGGAGATGGATCGTGTCAGGAAGCTAATTGCCAGGCATATGGTAATGTCAAAGCAGACGGCGCCACACGTTACATCTTTTGTCGAGGCAGATGCCACTGAAATGGTGCTGTGGCGTAATCGTAATAAGGACGAATTCCAGTCAAAATACGGAGAAAAGCTCACTTTTTTACCCTTCTTTACTGAAGCAGTTGCCAAGGCAATTACTGAATATCCAATGATCAACAGTTCGGTAGACGGAGAACGGATCATTTTGAGGAAAAGGATCAATGTCGGTATTGCAGTGGCTACCAACAGTGGTAATTTAATGGTTCCTGTTGTCAAAGATGCTGACAGTAAGAATCTCATTGGTTTAACCAAAGATATCAATCAATTTGCCGAGGCAGGACGTAACGAAAAGCTGCAACCCGATAGTCTGCAGGGTGGAACCTTTACTATTACCAATTTTGGTTCATTCGGCAATACCATGGGAACGCCCATAATCAATCAACCCCAGGTAGCTATATTGGCAATTGGAACCATAGAAAAGAAACCGGCGGTTATTGAGACTGTAATGGGGGATGCAATTGTTGTGAGACACAAAGTTTTCCTTTCGCTTTCCTATGACCATAGGGTGGTAGACGGAATGCTTGGAGGTAGATTTCTGAGAAGAATTGCTGACCTTATTGAAGGTTTTGATCCTAAACGAACAGTATAATTAAAATTAATTATACTATTGTAATTTAGATAGTTATAGTAAAACATTCCCAATATAATCGAAAGATAAAAATTATGGTTATTCGCCTTTCAAAAGAGTAACCATTCAAATCAATTTATTACGTATGAACAATTTATACGACTTACCTGTACCAAAAAAATTCTCAATCTTACAAACAGAAAAGTCAACACTCCAAAAATGGTACCATCTGATGGTTCTTGGAAGGATGCTGGATGAAAAGGCGCCCAATTACCTGAAACAGGCTATTGGGTGGTCTTATCATGCTCCATATGCTGGTCATGACGGCATTCAGCTGGCTATTGGGCAGATATTCGATAAGGGGAAAGATCATCTTTTTCCTTATTACAGAGACCTTCTTACCAATTTATCAGCCGGATTGACCGCCGAAGAGATCATTTTGAACGGTATTTCAAAGGCAAACGATGTCAATTCGGGTGGGCGTCACATGTCAAACCATTTTGGAAAGCCTGAATGGAACATTCATAACGTATCCTCAAGCACAGGAAACCATACCCTCCATGCTGCAGGAGTTGGCCGTGCAATTAAATATTACAAAGGGAAAGGTGTATCAATAAGTTCCCAGGGAGAGTCATCTGTTAGCGAAGGCTATGTATATGAAGCCATCAATGGGGCTTCGACAGAAGAATTGCCGGTTATTTTCGTCTTTCAGGACAATGGATATGGTATATCTGTTCCTAAAAAAGATCAGACAGCCAATCGTAAAGTTGCTAATAACTTCGTGGGATTTAAGAATTTACGAGTTATACACTGTAATGGAAAAGATGTATTTGATTCAATGAATGCCATGGAGGAGGCAAAAAGTTGGGTCATTCAGAACCAAATGCCCTGCATTGTCCAGGCAAATTGCATACGAATCCATTCGCACTCCAATTCTGACCGTCATGATCTTTACAGAAATGAGGCCGAATTGAATTATGTCAGGGAATATGATCCTTTGGCAAAATTTAAAAGATTGTTGCAAAGATACGAACGGCTAAGTGAGGAAGAGTTGATTGCCATTGAGGAAAAAGCCAAAGAGGAGGTAAAGCTGGCACACCAGTTCGCACTCCACTCGCCGGATCCAGACCCCAAAAGCATTCATGACTTCGTTTATGCACAGGCATTTGAGTCCAGCAAATATCCAAATGGAATACCACATGCGGAAAATCCGGGAACCAAGAAAAAGCTGATTGAAGCGATCAATGAGACGCTGAAGGTTGAATTCACACGGAATCCTGATACATTTATTTGGGGACAGGACATTGCAAACAAAGAAAAGGGAGGAATATTCAACGTTTCCAAGGGTTTACAAAAGGAATTCGGAAAACAGCGCGTTTTCAATGGTCCGATTGCAGAAGATTATATTACCGGAACGGCAAATGGGATGTCGAGGTACAACAAGAAGATCCGGATTGTGGTAGAGGGGGCAGAGTTTGCCGATTATTTCTGGCCAGCCATGGAGCAATTTGTCGAAATGACTCATGAATACTGGCGAACAAACGGTCAATTCGCACCAAACGTTACCATTCGCCTTGCTTCAGGAGGTTACATCGGTGGAGGACTCTATCATTCTCAGACTATTGAAGGTTCGTTGGTTTGTTTTCCGGGAATTCGTATTGTTTATCCCTCTTTTGCTGATGACGCAGCCGGATTGCTTAGAACATCGCTCTTATCTGAAGGCCCGACGCTGTTTTTGGAGCCCAAGGCGCTTTACAATTCACCTACGGCAGCAGCACTGGTTCCCGATGATTTCGAGGTTCCATTTGGTGTGGCCAGGATAAGAAGGCCGGGCAAGGATTTGACCCTGATTACCTATGGGAATACTACCCATTTATCGCTTCAGGTTGCTGAGAAAATTTCGCTGGAAGGATTTGATATTGAGGTAATTGATCTACGTTCCTTGATACCGCTTGACAAAGCAACTATCCTTGCTTCCGCAAAGAAGACGGGTAGAGTCTTAATCGTTCATGAGGACAAGGTTTTTGGGGGATTTGGAGGTGAACTAGCCTCAATTGTCAGCGAAGAAGCCTTCGAATATCTGGATGCACCTATTCGCAGGGTTGGTTCGGAATTTACACCTGTTGGCTTCAACAGAATTCTTGAAACTGCCATTTTACCCAATGAAAACAAGATTTACGAAGCAGCAATTTCGCTATTAAAATATTGATCGTCCAGAAAATCGAACAGTGCAGGTGGGTTCAAATACTACCTGATATAAAAGGAAATTATTACAATGAGAAAAATTGCCATCGTCTACAGTTTTAATTCAACCAAATCAGCAAAAATTGCCTCAAAGATTGCGGCTAGCTTTAAGAATCATAAAGTCGAAGAATTGAATGTCGAAAGTTGTAAAGGAGAAGAGTTTCTTTTGTATGACAGTTATATTCTAAGTGTTCCGACCTGGTTTGATGGCGAACTGCCCAATTATTGGGATGAAATATTACCAGCTTTGAGTAAATTGGCTTTAAAAGGTAAAAAAATTGCCGTTTTTGGACTTGGAGACCAAAAGAACTACCCCGAAAATTTCTGTGATGCAGTGGGTATTTTAGCTGATTTCTTTGAAGAGCTGGGCGCAACGATCATTGGATTTACTTCCCCTGAAGGATATACTTTCGAATCCTCAAAAGCATTGAAAAACAATATTTTAAAGGGATTGTTGCTTGATCAGGAGAATCAGTCCAAACTGTCAGATGAACGTATTTTGAAGTGGACCAAACAACTTGAAATTGAGTTTAGCTGAATCATTCAGTGATTATTTCCTACCTTTGTGGCGAAGAAGCAATAAAAATTTGACCTGTTTTCATGCTTAAATCACTCAAGGTAATCCTGTTGGTTCTTTTATTGGTGATCGTTTATGTTCTGGTAAACGAGAACTCCACATTCAATTACATCTATCCTGAATACCGCGTTAAATCCTATGAGATTGAGGTTGTAAACAGCAGATCCATTCTGAATCAGGACCCTGTCTCTCTTATTCCTGTAAAATACCACGGTACACTCGATTTTGATACGATACCGGAGGTTGTAAGGAAGAGTGTTTTTATCAATTACATGCTTCCGGCCATTGTCATAGAACGGGATAGGTTGTTGGACCTTCTGAGGCATGTAGAATACATTGAAAACAGGATGGTGAATAGGCTGCCACTTCGTCACGATGATCTTCTGTTCTTCAAGGAGATGATGGAGAAGTATGATGCTGTTTCGATCAAAGATTTAAAGATACGTCTCTATCCTCAGCCTGTTAGTCTGATCCTGGCACAGGCCACTCTTGAATCCGGCTGGGGAACTTCCAATGTCTTCTCAAGGGCCCACAATCCATTTGGGATCATGTCCTTTTCAACGGATGAACCACGCATGAAGTTTGTAAATCCGGAACTGAAAACTGAAGTCTTCGTTCGTAGCTATGTGGATGTTTTACAGTCTGTTGAACACTATTTTTTCTTTACTGCAAAATTACCATCGTATGAAAAATTCAGAAAGAAACGATGGGAGAGGGGCACTTCTTTCGATTTGGTGAAGCTGATGAAAAGTTACCACAAAACCAATGAATACACGGAGCTCATTGATTCGATCATTCGAACAAATGATTTTGAGAAATATGACAATATCTCCATTGACAAAGACTATTTTGGATACAAGAAAAACTATCTGCAGTTAATCAGGAGCTATTTCGAGGATTATTTTTAACATAATCATTTCCAATACATTGTTTTTGTAGAATTACAATACATATTATATACGTATGAAATAGCCATGAGGAAATGTTCACACCAACCGAAAATGATTAAGTGGCTATTCCATTTGACAATTAAAAAACAAAATATAAACAAATGAAATACCCATGAGACAAATATCACACCAACCGAAAATGAATATGTGGGTATTCCATGTGGCAATTAAAAAACAAATTATATACACATGAAACATCAAATGAAATCAAAGAAAAAAATTGCCATTGTAGCGCATGATAACCGTAAACAAGATATGGTTGAATGGGTTAGCTATAACTGGAAAGAGTTGGCGCAACACAGCATGATCTGTACGGGAACTACCGGAAGGCTCGTAGATGAAACGATTCGGCAGAAATGCAAGGAAAACGACGCAGTTCCGCCCGAAATATTTAGATTAAAATCTGGTCCGCTCGGCGGTGACCAACAGCTTGGCGCAATGATCTGCGAAGGCAATGTTGATTTGTTGTTTTTCTTTTGGGATCCTATGCAACCTCAGCCGCACGATGTCGATGTAAAGGCGTTGTTGAGAATTGCAGTCATGTACAATATTCCAACTGCATCAAACCGTTCTACAGCAGATTTTATAATTTCTTCACCGCTTTTTCATCAGGAATATATTCCGCTCGTAGTTGATTATTCAGATTATACTTATCGCAGTTTGTAAAAGCAAGTTCTCTAGAGTGCCTAAAGTGCACTAAAATGCCTAAAGTTAATGGAATGATAAAGTTGCAACCCATTCAAAATTAAGCACTTTAGGCACTTTAGTCACTCTAAAGCACTTTAGTCACTTATTCTATCTTGTCTTATAATTAATATTATGTTAAGTAAAGAAAGGGCAGAAAAAGAGCCAATTTTTGACTCCTTTCCTTTTACTATTTATTCATCTTTTCGAACTTATCCATCATCTTCAAACGATAGTATAAGTTTTTAAGCTGATCTTTGATGTAAGTATCTTTTGGATTGTATTCAACCGCTTTCTCCAGGTATGGAACAGCTTTGGCAAATTCGTCATCTGATTTTTTCTTTTCTGCTTCAAATTTTGCCTGTTCGTTGGTTGGTATAGCATTGGCAACTTCAAACTGTTTTACGCCACGGTTGAAATAGATTACGCCAATATTGTAATATGCATCAGCATAATCAGCTTTTACCTTGATTGCCAGTTCGTATTCCTTAACCGCATCATCTTGTCTTCCCAATTTGTCTAAAGCAATACCTTTTGCCAGATAGAATGATGGGTTGTCCTTTTCTTTCGCAATCGCTTTGTCAAGATAACCGATGGCCTCTTCTGTTTTCCCGGTAGTAATATAATAGTTAATTAATTGTACCAGAATACTTTGATCTTCAGGATATTTATTGAAAGCCTCTTTCATGATATTCACGGAGGACAATGTATCACCCTTTTGCTGGTAGGCGCTGATAATCTGGGAATAAGAAGAACCCGGATTGTATCCGTGCTTTGCTGTAAGGCCAAAGTATTTAATCGCCTTATCGAATTGTTTGGCATTCATTGCTGCAAGACCAGTATTGTACATGATAGCTGTATCAATGGTGTTGTCTGTTTTAAAAAGAGGCGCAGCTTCAATATTTAACACCTTCTCAAATAAATCACTGGAGGCTTCATACTTTTGAGCCTGAAACGCTTCAATAGCAGCATTTGAAAGTGTTGGAATAAAGCTACTTAGCAATTTAATTTTCAAAGCTGGACTTCCACCCTTCGGGTCTAGTTCAATTGCTTTCATAAATGATTTGTAGGCTTCTTCAAGTGGATTTTCAACTAGTTTTTTATAGTTTTCATCCTTTGATTTGGAGATAGCTTCAAGAATTTCCCCTCTTGCTTCCCAGGTGTCTGGCCAGTTGATTGATTTTTCTGATTTCGGGTTAGCCGGATTGATTGCTTCCTGGATTGCCTCCCATGCTTTGTCTAACTTACCACTCTCTTTGTATGACAAGGCACTGCTAACTTTTCCTTTTTGAGCGAACAAAAAACCGTTCACTGAGAGCAGGATCACTACTAAAAGAATTTTTTTCATTACTGACAATTTTTGATTTTAATTATTACTAAATGAGATTATCATCACTCTTATTATCTTCATTTTCAATGTCTTCTGAATCTGGAATTGCATCGTTTTCAACATCCTCTATTTCAGTTTCAACTTCCTCTATCTCTGTGATTTCCACTCTGGCAACAGAAGCTATTGAATCGTCTTCCCTAAGGTTGATCAATTTTACACCCTGAGCGGCTCTTCCTGTCATTCTGATTGTTCCAACGGGGAGCCTGATAGTTACACCAGCTTCTGTGATGATCATCAGATCGTCTCCATCGGTTACATTTTTGATAGAAACAAGGGCACCAGTCTTTTCCGTGACATTGATTGTTTTCACTCCTTTCCCACCCCGGTTGGTCACCCGGTAATCACCAATCTTGGATCTCTTGCCATATCCATGTTCGGAAACAACCAGAATATCATCTTCTTCGTTGACTACACAAACCATTCCAACCAACTCATCGTTTTCACTTCCCAATGTGATGCCTCTTACTCCTGAAGCTGTCCGGCCAATTGCGCGGGCATGACTTTCGTGGAATCTAATGGCTTTGCCGGATTTAACTGCCAGCATCATCTCATTTTCGCCATTTGTTAACCTGGCTTCCAAAAGTTGATCGTTCTCCCTGATTGTTATGGCATTGACACCATTTTGACGTGGTCTTGAATAGGCTTCAAGAGAGGTCTTTTTGATGGTGCCCTTTTTGGTACATAGTATGATGAAGTTGTTGTTGATGTACTCCTCATCCTTCAGTGATTTAACATTAATGTAAGCCCTAACCTGGTCCTCCGGCTCAATACTAATCAGATTCTGGATGGCCCTTCCTTTGGAAACTTTAGTTCCTTCAGGTATTTCGTATACCTTCAACCAGAAACATTTCCCCTTCTCAGTAAACAACAGAAGGGTATTGTGCATGGTGGCAATAAACATGTGTTCAAGAAAATCCTCATCCCGGGTACTTGAGCCTTTTGAACCGATTCCTCCCCTTGATTGGGTCCTGAACTCCGTCAGAGGTGTACGTTTGATGTATCCCATGTGAGAGATAGTGATCACCATATCCTCATCGGCGTAGAAATCCTCCGGATTGAACTCTTCAGATGCGTATACGATTTCTGTACGCCTCTCGTCTCCGTATAAAGCTTTGATTTCAGCCAGTTCGTCCTTGATGATC
>JAPLDT010000060.1 GCA_026391315.1 Bacteroidia bacterium | reverse complement strand
TTTGGGCACAATGTGAAGATGACAGAAAATATTTGTGCATAATGAAGCTGTTAAATACATTTTTGCACCTATTTGATATTCAGTATATTACAAAATCTGTCATTGGTAGGAGGAACGACGAAGCAATCCGTTGATCTACAGCCAAATATGTCGCAAGCCTATTGTGACAATATTTGACAACAAATAGCCGCACAATGCCAATCACGACAGATGATAAGTATCTATCATTGGTAGGAGGAACATCCTGTCCCGATTTCACATCGGGAACGAAGCAATCTGTTTCGCTTTTCAGGAACAACTATTTCCTTTTCTCCCTCTGTGTAACTATTTTGTTTAGTTGATAATGCTGCACCCCATATACGGCACCAGCACCTCCGGCACCTTTATCCCTTCCGGTGTTTGGTAGTTTTCCAGAATTGAAGCTACTATCCGTGGCAAAGCCAGCGCGCTGCCATTCAGGGTATGGGCCAGCTGAAGTTTCTTGTTGCCCTCTTCGCGGTAGCGCAATTTCAGACGATTGGCCTGGAACGACTCAAAGTTGGAGACCGAAGAGACCTCCAGCCATCGCCCCTGCCCTGCCGACCATACTTCGAAATCATAAGTCAGTGCGGAGGTAAAACTCATATCGCCACCGCAAAGTCGGAGAATCCGGTAAGGCAGTCCCAGTTTTTCGACCAGCGATTTAACGTAGGCAACCATTTGATCCAATGACTCATACGATTTATCAGGATGTGCGATTTGCACGATCTCCACTTTGTCAAATTGGTGCAAACGGTTCAGTCCACGTACATCCTTTCCGTAAGAACCTGCCTCACGGCGGAAACAGGCAGAGTAGGCAGTTGTTTTGATGGGAAGATCTTTTGCCTCCACAATCACATCACGGAAAATATTGGTTACAGGAACTTCAGCGGTAGGAATCAGGTAGAGACCATCTACTGGGCAGTGGTACATCTGACCCTCCTTGTCTGGAAGCTGACCGGTACCAAAACCTGAAGCCTCGTTCACCACATAAGGGGGTTGCACCTCCAGATAACCTGCGGCCCTTCCCTGGTCGAGAAAGAAGTTGATCAGAGCGCGCTGGATGCGCGCGCCAAATCCTTTATAAACAGGAAACCCTGCTCCTGCAATTTTTACGCCCAGTTCAAAATCGATTAAATCATATTGGGCAGCCAGCTCCCAGTGGGGTTTGGAGCCTTCGGAAAGTTGCGGTATGGTACCGCCAGTGGCAACCACCAGGTTGTCTTCAGGGGTTCTGCCTGCCGGAACCAGGGACGAAGGCAGATTTGGCATCTGCACCTGCAGTGCTGCCATTTGAGAATCAATGTTCACAAAATCTTCATCGTGCTGACGAATCAACTCCTTGAGAACCACCGTCCGCTCCTTGGCTTTGTTGGCCTCCTCAGTTTTACCCTCTTTGAACAGAAGTCCGATCTCTTTCGACAATTGGTTCATCTCGGCCTTGCAACCATCACTTTCGATCTGGTATTCGTTGCGCTTTTGGTAGAGGGCCAAAACCTGCTGAACAATTTCCCGTGCATCGAAATATTTGACAGCAAGTCTTTCGATCACAAATTCCGGATTTTCCTGGATAAATTTTAAGCTTAACATGATGAGGGGCTTATAATTAAAAATTAAAAATTACAGATTACAAATGAAGGGGCTAAGTTACAACAAAAAAAAAGTCCTGTTTTATTGCGGATGCAACAAAACAGGACTTTTTTTTTGTATAGGAGGTTTACTCTGCTACTTCTACTTTCAACGGCTCAACGCTCACATACGATTTTGCGTTGGTCTTCTTTTTGAAAGCAACGGTACCATCGATCAATGCGAAAAGTGTATGATCTTTACCGATTCCTACATTTGCTCCCGGATTGTGAACAGTTCCACGCTGGCGAACCAGGATGTTTCCTGCTTTGGCAGTCTGACCACCATATATTTTCACTCCAAGTCGTTTGCTTTCTGATTCGCGGCCGTTCTTAGAACTACCCGCCCCTTTTTTATGTGCCATGGTAAATTGTTTTTAGAGGGTTACGCTAGTTTTTAGAGGGTTACGCTACTATTTCTGAAATTTGAATCTGGGAAAAGAATTGACGGTGACCGTTTTTCTTTCTGTAGCCTTTGCGGCGTTTCTTTTTGAAAACAATTACCTTCTCCCCTTTCAGGTGCGAAAGAACTGTCGCACTAACTTTGGCGCCTTCAACAACAGGTGCTCCGATGCTAATTACCCCCTCGTTGTCGACCAATAATACTTTGTCGAAAGTTACCTCTGTTCCCACTTCGTTTGGAAGACGGTGAACATATACTTTCCTTTCTTTTTCCACCTTGAACTGCTGTCCGGCGATTTCTACAATTGCGTACATGTTTACAATTTAAATATTTGGGTCCGGCAGGCGGGCTAAACGCTCCTCTTTTTGAGCCTGTGCGAACTATTTCGGACTGCAAAAGTAATCATTTTGATTATACAGCCAAAAACAAAATGAAAATAATTAGAAATGTTACACAGAGTTTCACAGAGAAGCACAGAGTTACACAGAGACAAAAATAGTTAGAAATGTTTTTATTGTTTATTATGGTTATAATGTTGTGCGGGTAAACCCTTCAAACATTATAACCATTTCAGACCCTTAGAGCTTTATAATTCTCCCTCTGTGTAACTCTGTGCTTCTCTGTGAAACTCTGTGTAGCTATTTTACCTATTCTTCAGCAAATCCCTGATCTCTGTAAGCAGCAACTCTTCCCTGGATGGCTCTGGCGGAGCAGGAGGGGCCGCAGGCACTTCATTTTTCTTCATGAAGCGGTTCATCATTTTGATCATCATGAAGATGGCAAAAGCGATAATCAAAAAATCGACCGTCACCTGAATGAAGTTGCCATAATTAAGACTTGCCCCGGGCAAAACCGCCTTCCCACCAGAGATAACCGGCTCGCTCAACTGTATTTTTAATGCTCGAAAGTCAGTCCCACCAACAATCATACCCAGTGGCGGCATTAGTACGTCCGTCACAAAAGAGGTGATAATCTTGCCGAAAGCGGCCCCAATAATGATACCTACTGCCATATCCACGACATTGCCGCGCATGGCAAACTCTTTGAACTCTTTTCCGATACTCATTTCCTTAATTTTTAATTAGTGGTTATTAAATTCCAGTTACACAGAGGAACACCAAGAGGTCGCACAGAGTTACACAGAGAGAAAATTAAAATTTATAGGGTTTGAAGCGTTTACCAATCACAACATTTTAAACTTCTTAAACAATAAAAACTTTTCAAACTATTTTTTCTCTGTGTAACTCTGTGCATCTCTGTGTAACCCTTTTATACACCTATAATCTTTTTGATCTCATTCAATTTATTCAGTGCTTCCAATGGCGACATCCGGTTGATATCCAGATTTTTGATCTCATCGCGGATCTGTTTGAGAACCGGGTCGTCGAGTTGGAAGAAACTGAGTTGGTATCCTTCCCTGTTCTGGGCCAGGTCTCCAACCGGTTTCGCCGGATACTCCTTCCGGTTGCTCTTCTCCATCTGTGAAAGGATATCTTCGGCGCGGGCCACCACACTCCTTGGCATCCCGGCCATCTGGGCCACGTGGATACCAAAGCTGTGGTTACTGCCTCCCGGTACCAGCTTGCGCAAAAAGATGATGTTTTTCCCCATCTCCTTGATCGAAACGTTGAAATTCCGGATACGGCCAAACGATTTTTCCATCTCGTTCAACTCATGGTAATGGGTGGCAAACAGGGTTTTGGCCCTTACCCGTGGGTGTTCGTGGATGTATTCGACGATCGACCAGGCAATGGAGATGCCATCGTAGGTGCTGGTACCGCGGCCCAACTCGTCGAAGAGGATCAGGCTCCGGTCCGAGATATTGTTAAGGATGCTGGCCGCTTCTGTCATCTCTACCATAAAGGTGGATTCGCCCGACGAAATATTATCGGATGCACCTACCCTGGTAAATATCTTATCGATGTATCCAATACTTGCCGCTTCGGCCGGCACGTACGATCCCATCTGCGCCAGCAGCACAATCAGCGCCGTCTGTCTGAGCAAGGCCGATTTACCCGCCATGTTGGGACCAGTAATCATGATGATCTGCTGTTCGGTGTTGTCGAGCGTCAGGTCATTGGCAATATACTTTTCGCCGACCGGGAGTTGCTGTTCGATCACCGGATGACGCCCTCCTTTGATCTCAAGCATATCGCTGTCGTTCACATCCGGGCGGGTGTATTTGTACTGAACTGCCACTGTGGCGAACGACCGAAGACAGTCGATCTGAGCCGTCAGGCTGGCATTGAGCTGAATGGCCTGGTAATATTCTGTCAGCGAATTGATCAGATCATTGAAAAGGGTGGTTTCCAGCGCCAAAATACGCTCTTCCGCCCCCAAAATTTTGGTCTCATACGCTTTCAGTTCCTCCGTAATATAACGTTCCGCGTTAACAAGGGTCTGTTTGCGGATCCATTCATTCGGGACTTTGTCCTTGTGCATGTTGCGCACTTCGATGAAATAGCCGAAAACATTGTTGTAGGAGACCTTCAGCGACGAGATGCCTGTGCGTATGCTCTCTCGTTCCTGCAGCTTTTGCAGGTAGTCTTTGCCCGAAAAAGCCAGCGAGCGCAGTTCATCCAGCTCTGCCGAGACACCTGGTGCTATAGCGTTTCCCTTAACCAGCATCACCGGAGGCTCCGCAACCAATTCGTTCGCAATTCTTTCGCAAATGGTATGACAAGGGTTCAGTTGTTCGGCAACCCTTACCAGGACGTTGTTCTCTGAAGATTCGCAATAGCTTCTGATTTTGGCAATGGCCAGCAGGGAGTTTTTCAGCTGCACCATTTCGCGGGGATTGATACGCCCAACCGAAGCCTTTGAGATGATTCGCTCGAGATCACCCACCAGGTGGAGCTGTGTTTCGATCTCTTCCTTTAATTCAGGATGGGTGACGAAACGTTCCACCACCTCTTGCCGTTCACGGATTTTGCCCGTATCTTTCAATGGCAAGGCCATCCAGCGTTTCAGCAACCTTGCACCCATGGGGGTGATGGAGCGGTCGATCACCTGGATCAGTGTTTTCGCCCCTTCGTTGATGGTATGAAAAAGTTCGAGATTGCGGATCGTGAAGCGGTCGAGCCAGACATACTGATCCTCCTCTATTCGTGAGAGTGCCGTAATATGGCTTACCTGCTTGTGTTGGGTGATATCGAGGTAATAGAGAATGGCACCGGATGCGATGATGCCCATCTCAAGATTCTGAACGCCGAAACCCTTGAGGTTGACAGTCTCGAAATGGCGAAGCAACCGGTCGTTGGCTGCATCGAAGGTATAGACCCAGTCGTCGAGTTTGTAAGTGTAGAATTTGGGTCCGAATAGTTCGGTAAAGAGTTTCTCCTTTCCTTTTTGAAAAAGCACCTCTTTGGGCTGAAAGCTGCTGAGCAACTTGTCTACGTGTTCGAAGCTCCCTTCTGCAGTAATAAACTCACCGGCAGAGATATCGAGGAAGGCTACACCTGCTATATTTTTTTCGATGTGAACCGATGCCAGAAAATTGTTCTCCCTGTGTTCAAGAACATTGTCATTGATCGAAACTCCGGGGGTGATCAGTTCGGTGATTCCCCTCTTGACGATTGTTTTGGTGAGTTTGGGATCTTCGAGCTGCTCGCAGATCGCCACCCGCTGACCGGCTCTGACCAGTTTGGGCAGGTAAGTATCCAATGCATGGTAAGGGAATCCGGCCAGTTCGACAAAGCTGGCCGAGCCGTTTGCCCTGCGGGTCAGCGTTATTCCGCAAATCTCTGCAGCTTTGATGGCATCCTCCCCGAAAGTCTCATAGAAATCGCCTACCCTGAAGAGCAGCACCGCGTCAGGATATTTGTTCTTGACTGCATAATATTGCTTCATCAACGGGGTCTCAACGTATTTATTGGGGGTAGTAGTCAATTGTTGGTTTATTATGATTGATCAGGTAAATATACGGAAATCCGCTAAAAAGGTCTACAAGACTTTAGCCACAATGCAGTAAATTTAAGATCCCCATACAATTCTTTAACCGCTACGCGGTAACGCAAAATCCGATCAATTTTTTTCTACAATACTTTAACCGCTAGGCGGTAAGCAAAATATCCTGTCAAATAGCATACAATCAATCCTTAGCCCGTAGGGCTTAAAGTATTGTAGAACAATCATGCCATACACAATTCCCTTACCGCGTAGCGGTTAAAGAAATCTCAATCAAAGAATTCAAACAAATATGGATCTTCAAATTTTATTTCGTACCGGCTCAGAAACTCCAAATACTCCTCTTTGAAGGTTCGTTTTTGATGATGAATTTCTTGATCTTTGATGTAATTGTAAACATTTTCTATTTGAGAATGCCCATAAGAAAATCCCCCATAACCCTCCTGCCATTCAAATTTCCCAACAACGAGCCTCTTTTCATTGATAAGAATGGATGAACTTCTTTTCAACTCTTTGACCGTATCGGAAACAGATATTTTAGGATTATGACCCAGAAAGATGTGCACATGATCATCAACCCCGTTAATGATGATCGGCTTATGACCGAGATTTGATGCAATACCATTCATATATTCAAGAATTCGTGGTCTGATTTTTTCCGTCAGTAAGTATTCCCGATGCTTGGGACTAAAAACCAGATGAATGTAGATTTGGGTGAAAGATCCAGGTTTCATGATTAGTGGTTTTTGGATTATTTGAAATCGATTTTTATCATTTCTGTAACCGCTACGCGGTAAATTTTCATTCGTTATAAAATATTTCTACAAAACTGTAACCGCTACGCGGTAGGCCAGCATTTGCACATTATATCGCCACATTACCACAACCGCTTCATGGTAGTAAAATGGCCTGCAAATACAATCCAAATCATGCCATACCGCGTAGCGGTTACAGTTTTGTAGAATATCCACGTAAATCGAAAATCCATACCGCGTAGCGGTTACAGTTTTGTAGATTATTTTCGACTAAATATATTCACCAACGTCCCCGTTCTAATGATCAAAATCAAACACAACGGTACCACCAGCCAATGGAAGGTTTGGGGAAGGAAATACATTGAAACAAGAAATAGAGTGGTAACAATGGCTGTCAGGCGGACATACCAAAACAATTTTGGCCTCATGGAGGGAAATATCCACAAAACACCGAGAAGGAAATGGGTCGGAAATGCCCAAATGAGATTGAGATTCCATTTGGTGGAGGGCATCACCGAGATAAATGTGGTGAAATATAGAATCATTCCGGCAATTCCGAAGGTTATGAACACACCAATATCCAGCCAGTCTAACCTGCGTTTTTTCTTTCTCTCCCAAAGGGTTAAAGCCAGCACAACAAAGAAAAAGAGAAGAACCACGACAGCCGGTGAAGTAACGGAAAAGGTTCGTACGAAGGGAGGAGCATCAAAAATAACCACCGCCGGTCCGGTAACCGGGGAACCAACGCCATCCCTTACCACAACTGCTTTGGACATATCATCCCCCAAATAATCCGGTAGAAACATCTTTTGCGAAAAAGTAGAGATATGATCCGTTGGAATCCCCAATGCCAGCTTGATGCCCAATCCGCTCCAGCTATTGTCCTGGAGATAAAGGTCAATTAAATTCCTGAACGACATTCTCTTATCACCGGAAGTATCGTACTTGATTTTCCCGCCGACAACCTTCTCAATCTGATCTCGTATCCTTGTTGAACAGTTGTCTTCAAAATGAGAATAACGATAGACCCTGTTCTCCGGTTTGCAGTTTTCGACCAACGCTTCATACATGGACTCACGCTCTGCCGGGGATAGTAACAATTCATACTCGACCACTTTCCGTTTATCTTCCTGATATTCACGCATAAATGTGTTCATTCTCCACACATCTACCATGTAGTCGGTCTCTCCTTTGGCAAAACGCCAGATAAAATAGGATGTTTGAAAACTGAAAACCCCATAATTGAAAACAATATCTTTGCCGTATAACGGATCATTGACACGGATACCAGCATGACCAAAAAAGGAGTAGATCTCATCACCGGGGGCACAGATGAGCAGGCTAACTTTCGCCGATGGAGACAAAGGCTGAGCGTGGCCCTGATTGATACAGAGCATGACTGTCAGGAACAGGAGAAAAAATTTGCGCATCTGTCAGTTTATGTTATGAAAACAGGAGATTAAGTCATTAAATATCAATTCGTTGCCCAATAAAAAATGCGCTAAAACTAGCGCCAGAATCCCACAATGGCTCCCATGATCATGAAGGCCACCAGATCAAAACCGGCATGCAGAAGATAAAGCTTAACGGGCTGATTCTCAAATAAAACACTGGTCAACTTGGACATGGCAATCCAGAAAAAAGCGATGCAGGCTCCGATGATGGCTCCAAACACAGCACTGGAACGGGGACCGAGTACCATAGAGATCACAAAAGATGCGACAAAGGCCGACAGGAAGGTGAGCAAGGTAATCATCCACAGCGGTTTGTTCGATTTTAAATCTTTATCTGTAAATCCGTTCAGTTCCATCCATCGCTTGCCAAACAACAGAGGTGAATACCAAAGGGCCCCGAGAATCAGGTATGCAAAGCCGGCCAAAATAACCGACCATATATTTACCTTGGCAAAAGACGCTAACATTTCCATATCTTGAAATTTAAATGGTTGATTTGATAGTGGACTAAACTACAAAAAAAATCAGATATTGTTTTGAAGAGTTTGAAATGTTTATAGGGTTTAAAGGGTTTAAAGGGTTTAAAGGGTTTAAAAATTGTTTGTGAGGTTTAACATTTCAAACATTTCAAACATTTCAAACATTTCAAACATTTCAAACAAATTAACTTCCAAGGTAGAACTCTTTGGTCAATTCAATGAATTTTTCAGAATACGTTTGGGAATCAAGCAGAACCATCAATTCGTTGGCTTCCGGATAGGTTACTGAAACAGAGAACTCAAGTAAAACCCTCTTGGGTGGTCTACCAACTTTTGGAATGATGGTGGTTTTCCTGCCAAGGTAGAAGCCTGCAAGCCGTGCGGTTTCCCGAAAATCATCCAATGCTTCAAAGGGAAGGATCACCGCCAGTCTGCCTTGGCTCGTCAATAATTTTTTCGTCCCGGTGATTAGCTGTTCAAAAGTGAGCATTACATCGTGACGTGCGATGGAGGAGGCCAGATCGAAAGATTTCAGCGATTGTTTAAAGAAGGGCGGGTTGCAAACAACCAAATCGAAAGACAAAGCATGCGATTTCAGAAAATTATTGAAGTCACCGGAATAAAGTGCAAGCCTTTCGCTCCATGGGGAATTTTGGAAGTTGTGCCGCGCATCCAGGCAAGCGCCTTCGCTTATTTCAACAGCAGTAATCTCAGCATCCGATCTTTGTGCCAGCATCAGGGCTATCACACCGGTGCCCGTCCCGACATCCAGGATACGTTTTGCTCCTGTCACCCCGCACCAGGCTCCCAGCAGTACCCCATCGGTGCCTACCTTCAGGGCGGAATTTTCCTGAGTGATTAGGAATTGTTTGAACTGAAACCAGGTGTTGCTCATAATAGAGTGCCTAAAATGCCTAAAGTATTTAAAGTGCCTAAAGTTGGGAACTCCGAAGATTTGCTAAAAGTATGCCTAAAGTTTGGACTCCGAACAAAATGTGATTGTGGCGAAAGTATTTTAGGCACTTTAGTCACTTTAAATACTTTAGGCACTTCTTATGCAGCCATCTTGCAGCCTGATCATCCGATCCGTCATTCCGGCAAAATGATCGTCATGGGTGACAATGACAAAGGTATGGCCAAATTTCTCGCGGATTGAGAAGAAAAGCCGATAGAGCTCCTCCTGATTTTGAGAATCCAGGTTACCGGATGGTTCATCGGCCAGAATAACAGAGGGGTTGTTGATCAATGCCCGGGCAATGGCTACCCGCTGCTTCTCTCCACCAGACAATTGAGATGGCTTATGTTGCTTTCGTGGTAACAAATCCAGAATCTGCAATAGCTCTTCAGCCCTCTTTTCAACTGAACTCTTCTTTGTTCCTGCAATAAAGCCCGGTATGCAAACATTTTCAAATGCTGTAAATTCGGGAAGCAGGTGGTGAAACTGGAAGACGAAGCCTATCTCTTTGTTCCTGAACCGCGATAAATCCCTTTCCCCCAATGAGAACAGGTCGTTCCCATGTATCAAAACCTTTCCGGAATCGGGTTGGATCAAAGATCCCAATATCTGTAAAAGCGTAGTTTTTCCTGCTCCGCTGGCGCCAACAACTGAGACAATCTCGTGTTCTTCGACCTTCAGCGAGACACTTTTCAGTACCTGAAGATTTCCATACGATTTGGTAATCAGGCTGGCTTCAAGCATGGCTACTTAAGTTCCTCATCAATTTTTCGTGTAAAATCGCCACCCTTTTTCTCAATCTTATCTTTGAGATTACCAAATTCATTTTGTATGCCTGATGTATGGTCAGTGATTTCACGCTTAATATCATCAGTTGCCTTGTGAAACTCACCATACAGCTTTCCAATGGTTCTGGCTACTCCGGGAATGGCATCCGCACCAAACAGGATGAGGACAAAAAAGACGATGACCATGATCTCACCGCCACTGAAAAAAAGCAAAGGATGTGACATAAGAATATACTTTTTTGCAAAGATAACAATCCTGACAAAATTGATTCGACTTCACCAATTTAAGTCATGAAAAAACCCGGAATTTATGGTTCCGGGTTTTTTCACAATATCGTGTCACAATTATTTCTCTTCTTTCTTCTTATTCAATTTCATCGTATCGAAAGCAATAGGTGTTGCGATGAATACAGATGAGTATGTCCCAAAAATAATACCGAACAGAAGGGCGAAGACAAATCCTTTGATCGAAGTTCCGCCGAAGAGGAAGATGGCCAACAATACCACCAAAACTGTCAGTGAAGTACTGAAGGTTCTTCTTAAAGTGCTGTTCATGGCATCGTTGTATGTTTTTTCCGGATCCTGCTTTGGATGCAGTCCTACGTATTCACGGATACGGTCAAAGACAATAACTGTATCGTTGATCGAGTATCCAATGATGGTCAGTACCGCTGCAATAAAGGACATATCGACGGCAAGTGAGAAAGGAAGAAAGCCATCCAGTATGGAATACATCCCAATGACAATAATGGTGTCGTGTGCCAGTGATACCAGACCTCCCAAGCCAAAATGCCAGTTTCTGAAACGGACGGCAATGTAGAGGAAGATGATGAGCAATGAAAATACTACCGCTAAAACCGCATGCTTCTTGATATCATACGAAATAGTTGGTCCAACTTTCTGAGAACTCATCCTGTAGTCGGTAAGGAACTTCTCTAGAGTAACATCAGATCCAAGGTATGGTTTCATCCCTTTGTAAAGTTTGGCCTCAACTTCTGCATCAACTGCATCAGTGGTCTCATCAATCCTGTAATCGGTGGTTATACGAACCTGGTTGTTGGAACCATACGTTTTCACTTCAGGGGCATTCCCAAATTCTGGCGCCAGTGATTTGGCTACATCTTCCACCATCACATCTTTGTTCAAACGAACCACATAGGTACGGCCTCCTTTGAAGTCGATGGAGTAGTTCATCCCTTTAAAAATAACCGATAGGATACAGATACCTACAAGAACACTTGAAAATATGTAGAAAAACTTTCTTTTCTGAATGAACGGTAAGTGAACATTACGTAACCATTCAGCTGAAAATTTAGTTACGTAGGTGATCTTTTTGTTGGTATCCAACCATCTCTCGAACATAAAACGGGAGATGAAGACAGCGGTACCAAGCGACATCGCTATACCTACCAACAATGTGGAAGCAAATCCCTTGATCGGACCTGTACCGAATATATACAATACGACCCCAGTCAGGAAAGAAGTGACGTGACCGTCGATGATCGCTGATAAGGCGTGGCGGTATCCGTCCTTAATGGCTAATCGCATCCCTTTACCAGCTCGAACCTCCTCTTCAATACGCTCATTGATCAAAACATTAGCGTCGACTGCCATACCCATGGTTAACACGATACCCGCGATGCCCGGAAGGGTAAGCACGGCGCCGAGTGAGGCCAGAATACCTATCTGGAAGAAGAGGTTGACAAGCAGCGCCACGTTGGCCGACCATCCACCTTTTGTGCTGTAAAAGAACAACATGTATGTCAATACCAATATGAAGGCAATAAAGAATGACCACATACCACTTGTAATCGACTCCTTACCCAATGTCGGACCTACTATCTCTTCCTGAACGATACGGGCAGGTGCCGGCATCTTACCTGATTTCAACATGTTTGCCAAGTCTTTCGCCTCATCCACGGTGAACTGTCCGGAAATTTCTGTACGACCGTTAGGAATTTCGCCTTGTACGGTTGGATAGGATTGAACGTAATCATCCAAGATGACAGCAACACTTTTGCCCACATTTTCGCGGGTGATTCGTTGCCAAATCTTGGCTCCTTCAGCATTCATGGTCATATCGACCACGCTGGAAGCCTTGTTTTGACCGAAATCCTGTCGTGCTTCAGTCACAGATCCACCATCGAGCGGAGCGCGGCCATCACGACTGGAAACCTTGATGGCAAGTAAGGAGTAAAAATTTTCATTACCCGGCATTGGCTTTGCCGTCCACCTGAAGATCATCGTGCGCGGGAAAACCGATTTCACCTGCGGCATTTTGAGGTAGGTGTTCACCTGGGCTGTATCTTTAATATGTGCATAACCAACGATCGGACCACGTGCGATCTGACCTTCACGGGAGGTGTTGGGTGTCAAAACAGAGAAAAGCGGGTAATTCTTGGCAATGTCTTCTGTCGTACCTGCAGCAAGTGAATCTTTCTCCTGTTTCTTGATCTCACTAACCAGGCTGCTGGCTGATTTTGTTGTATCTTTTGCAGCAGTGGCAGTAAGAGGAGTTGAAGTAATGGCAGGAGTTGCTGCAGCCTGAACGGCTTTTACTTCACGCAATCTTTTGTTGGCTTCGAGCAGGTAGGAATACACTTCATTGTTTTCGTAGGTCTCCCAGAATTCCAGGTTAGCAGTACCCTGAAGCAGTTTGCGAACGCGGTTGGCATCCTGAATACCAGGAAGCTCAACTAGTATCCGGCCTTTGGTCTGAAGCTGCTGAATATTGGGTTGTGTCACCCCAAAACGGTCGATACGTGTCCGAAGAATTTGGAATGAGTTATCGATAGCTGCATCTGTCTCTTTGCGAATCACAGAAAGAACTTGCGAATTGGTCGAGTTATAGCTTACCTTGTCTCTCAGTTCAAGTGTATTGAAGATGGAGGCCAATTTTGCATTGGGGTCTATTTGTTCAAAAGCTTTTCCAAAGAGGGTCACGAAATCATCCTGACTGCTCTTCTGCTTCTGCAGTGCCAGTTCGATGGCTTTGGTGAAAGTGGGATCAGTGCTGTATCCCGAAAGGGCATGAATCAGGTCTACCACAGATACCTCGAGGGTCACGTTCATACCACCTTTCAGGTCAAGACCCAGTGGCAATTGAAACTCTTTTACCTCTTTGAAGGTATACTTCCTCAAACCAGCGAAGTTGTAAACCGGCTGGTTGGCGATAGAATCCAAATAGCGCGTTTCAAACGTCTTTGCAATGTGCTCTGCTTCAACTTGTGTAGCGCCAGGTTTCTCTGTTTTTGCCTTCTTAATACCATAAGCGGTTGCATCGTTTTCGACAGAAATTGCCTTGTAGGTAAAGTAGAGCTGGTAAAAACACACCAATCCTATCAAAATGGCTATGAGCCTGATCAATCCTTTATTCTGCATTGGAAATTCGGTTATTTATTTTTTAATCTTTGTTAACTTCCTAATCCTAAAAATTTGTAGTGCGCAAAGATATTTATTTTTTTGATATTAAATAGTTGAGTTTACCCGAAAACTCATCTTCTGCCGCTAAGGAACTAAATCAGGATGACTAAGTTCTCATAATCAATCACTGCCTTTTCGCGGTAAAAGAAATCACTGCCAAGGAGTCCGGCGATCCTTTTGTCCGAATATTTTGAATACTCCTCTGTGATGTGGTGAAGATCAACAATGGCTACCAGCAGATCACCGAAGCCGCTTTCTCCCAACCGAAAATCGGTAATGGTCCCAGTTGAAGTTTCGACCATCTCCTGCCCCAGCCCCGTGGCCATCGCCCCTTCCGATTCGTGATGAACAACCTGGTCTGCCAAGGCCCTTTCTACCACACTTTTTGAAGCTCCGGTATCTACAACCCACCAATAGTTTTCAATTCCGTGATGGATGAATTGAACCAGCAAATGAATGGTCCCCTCCTCCAAAAAGACAATTTCCATCGGAATCTTCTGCACTTTTCCCATAACACAAAGTAAACCAAAAATGCCATTTGGTCTTCGGTAAAGATGAAAACCGATAAATTAAAGAAGGATAACTTTTTAGTTCGTCAAATTAGGATAAAACTGAAAAAAGCAATATATTGCTGTGTCGAATTAAGTATTCCGACTAAGGATTTTCACACCACAATTCATGATCGAAATAGTAATTATAATTTTTGTTCTTGGTTATGCTGCAATTGCTTTTGAGCATACCATCAAAATAAATAAATCCGCCACGGCGCTGATAACAGGTGTTCTATGCTGGACTACCTACATTCTTTTCTCTTCTGACAAGGTATTTGTATCCGATGAACTCACCCGTCATCTCGGTGATCTTTCCGGTATCATCTTCTTTCTGATGGGGGCAATGACAATTGTCGAGCTGGTAGATGCCCACAGTGGTTTTGATCTTATTACCTCGCGGATCATGCAGAAAGACAAGCGTAAACTATTGTGGATCATCGGTTTTATAACATTTTTTTTATCTTCTATCCTCGACAATCTAACAACGACCATTGTCATTGTCTCACTGCTCAGAAAATTGATCAAAGATGACAAAGACCGAATGTTTTTCACAGGAATCGTAGTTATCGCGGCCAATGCCGGAGGTGCATGGACACCTATCGGAGATGTCACCACCACCATGCTTTGGATGGGCGGACAAATTACCACGCTAAACATTATGGCGAAACTGATTCTTCCAAGTTTATTGTGCCTGATTTTTCCACTTATTTTTGTCTCTTTCAAAATAAGGGGGGCTGTTGAATCATCTTTGAACAAGGAGGTCAGGTATCAAGGTCTTTCTCAAAACCATAAATCTATCGTATTTTTTTCAGGAGTCTCCGTGCTTGTTTTGGTTCCTGTTTTTAAAACGGTTACGCATCTTCCGCCTTACATGGGCATACTTTTCGGTCTCGGAATTCTTTGGGTTATCACCGAGATCATTCATGGTAAAAAGGATGTTCCTACAAAGCATACCCTCTCTGTTGCTCAGGCGCTTCGGAAAATCGATATGCCAAGCATCCTCTTTTTCCTCGGAATATTGATTTGTATTGCAGCCCTCGAATCAACCGGGATATTGACGATGACGGCGAACTGGATGACTGTGACCATCAGGAACATCAATGTAATTGCTATCTCCATAGGCTTACTTTCAGCAATCGTCGATAATGTCCCGTTGGTGGCAGCAACGCAGGGAATGTACAATCTGACCCTCTACCCTACAGACCATTTTTTCTGGGAATTTTTGGCCTACGCGGCAGGCACTGGGGGGAGTGTTTTGATTATTGGATCGGCTGCAGGTGTCGCTGCGATGGGAATGGAAAAGATCAATTTCTTTTGGTACTTGCGCAAGATAAGCCTGCCGGCGCTGATCGGATATTTGGCAGGATGTTTTGCTTATATACTCCAAAACTATTTTTTGGGGCTATAGTATCTACCTCTGACAAATTTTTCAAAATTGTCATAAATGGATTGTGCGACGTTGAAGATTATGAATATTTGAATATTCGGTCTGTTGTATATTTTACTGATTATCAGTAGATTGCTTCGTCGTACCTCCTCGCAATGACGGTATGCTGTGGATTTCGTGAGGGTGGAGAGAAGGAGGCGGGTCATCAGTTTTCGGTAATAGCTGAATCTTCGCCCGCCTTTTTGGGCACAATGTGAAGATGACAGAAAATATTTGTGCATAATGAAGCTGTTAAATACATTTTTGCACCTATTTGATATTCAGTATATTACAAAATCTGTCATTGGTAACACTGCCTGTCCCGATTTTTCATCGGGAAGGCACGAAGTGTGAAGCAATCTGAAGCATTACTTGAATCAAAAACTGTGCAGATCATACACAAATTCAGTAATTTGTAATTCTCTATTTATTCAGCTCATCCAACACATTCATCACCTCCCTGACATGGCCTTCACTCTCTTTCATCATGGCAGCCTCTTTTTCGTTCAGTTGAAGTTCGAAGATCTTCTCAATTCCGTTTTTACCCAAAACAACCGGTACACCCAGGTAGCAGTTGTCAATGCCGTATTCTCCTTTCAGTTGAATACAAACAGGGAAGATTCTGCGCTGATCTTTCACGATAGCCTCAACCATCTGAGCTGCAGCAGCGCCCGGAGCATACCATGCGGATGTTCCCATCAGTTTTACCAGCTCTCCGCCACCCACTTTGGTGCGTTGAACAATGGCTTCAAGTCTCTCCTCCGAAACCAATTCCGTAACCGGGATACCGCCAACGGTGGTATAACGTGTCAGTGGAACCATGGTATCACCGTGACCACCCAGCAGCATGGCCGTAATCTCCTTTTGTGAGATATTCAGTTCATCAGAAAGGAATGCGCGGTAACGGGCAGTATCCAGGATACCAGCCATGCCCAAAACCCGCTCGCGTGGAAATCCGGAGGTAACATGCGCCTGATAAGTCATAACGTCAAGCGGATTGGAGACGATTACCAGAATGGTATTGGGTGAATATTTTACAATGTTTTCAGTTACAGATTTGACAATCCCGGCATTCACCTGAATCAAGTCATCCCTGCTCATTCCCGGTTTACGGGGAAGTCCTGATGTGATTACCACAACATCCGAATTGGCGGTCTTCGAATAATCGCCGGTAACACCAATGGTTTTGGTATCGTAACTATTGATCGGGGCTTTTTGCCAGATATCCAGCGCTTTTCCTTCAGCGATTCCCTCTTTGATGTCCAGAAGGATCACTTCGTTCACTATTTCGCGCGACGCCAATACATCTGCACATGTGGCACCTACGTTTCCTGCTCCTACAACTGTAACTTTCATGTTATTGTTTTTATTGAGATTAAATGCGAATGCAAAAATATATCAGAATATCAATACTCTGTTTCCTTTTACCAAGATAAACGAAAAATTAATTAATTAATCTTTTTACGTCAGCTATAATATTGTCAGCCAAAGTATTGGCCTGTATAATGGTACTACTTTCGGAATAGATTCGTATGATGGGTTCCGTGTTTGATTTGCGTAGATGAACCCATTCGTGGTCAAAATCGATGCGCACGCCATCCACATCTGTGATTTTTTGAGATTTGTACAGAGCCTTCATCTTCATCAAAACAGCTTCGAGGTTGACGCTATCATCCAACTCTATCTTTTTCTTGGCCATAAAATAGGAGGGATACTGTGCCCTGAGTTCAGAGCATTTCACTCCGCTTTTGGCAAGATGGGTCAGGAAGAGTCCGATGCCGACCAGCGCATCGCGGCCATAATGGCTTTCCGGATAGATGATGCCTCCGTTGCCTTCGCCTCCTATCACTGCGTTTGTCTCTTTCATTGCCTTAGTGACATTCACTTCCCCTACGGCTGATGGAGTATATTTTACGCCATGCTTTTCCGATACATCCAGCAGGGCCCTCGATGAGGAGAGATTGGAAACGGTATTTCCGGGCGTATGGGCCAGGACATAATCGGCAACGGCCACCAGGGTGTACTCTTCATTGAACATGGTGGCATCTTCGCTGATGATGGCCAGTCTGTCGACATCAGGATCCACCACAAAACAGACATCTACGTTATTTTTTAATACCAGAGCGGCCGTATCCACCAGATTTTCCGGCAGCGGTTCAGGCTGGTGGGCAAAATTCCCGGTAGGGTCGCAATTGATCTCAACAATCCGGGCTACACCGAGGGCTTTCAGCAATTGCGGTACAATGGTCCCTCCAACTGAATTGACGGCATCGATGGCCACACAAAATTTGGCTTTCCGAATGGCATCAACATCCACCAACTTCAATTCCAGGACTTTCCGGATATGGTAATCAGCGTAATCAGCAAGTGTAATCGTCCCAAGATCCTCAACATTTGAAAAGATAAATTCGTTGGCTTCGGCAAGCGCCAAAATTCTCTTCCCTTCCGCATCGTTCAGAAATTCCCCTTCCTCGTTCAGCAATTTAAGGGCATTCCACTGTTTGGGGTTGTGGCTGGCAGTAAGGATGATACCGCCATGCGCCCTTTCGGCGACCACAGCCAGTTCGGTAGTAGGTGTAGTTGCCAAACCAATGTCTGTCACATCAATTCCCATTCCTGATAAGGTTGCAGTCACCAAACTGTTCACTATTGATCCTGAGATGCGTGCATCCCGCCCAACAACGACCCTGAGTTTCATACCCGAAGCATGCCGCTCTTTGACCCAGACCGCATATGCCGCTGTGAATTTGACCACATCAATCGGTGTTAATCCGTCACCCGGCAAACCACCAATCGTACCCCTGATACCTGAAATCGATTTTATGAGACTCATTTAATTCCAAAATTTAAATGTACAAAATTGTTAAAATATAGTTGTTTTTCAAAGTATTGTCCGACATTGAATTGGACGACTGTTTTTTATCCGCTTTTTTTTGCGAAATTTGCAGCGGAATTGTATAATTAGTTGAATACCATGAAGCGAGAACGAGGACAGGAGCGCGATTCTAAGCGTACCGTCGAGAAACGTAGTCCGGGGAGCAGACCCCGCATCAAAAAAGAGGTGACAACCGGAACGACCGGACGATCCAATAAAGTGATCAGAACAGGTTCTGCCTACCCCGAAGAGGTGGTCAAAGCCAGAAAAAAAACAGTGATTCCTCCCCCTGTCAGTGCAGGAAAACGGATAGGAAAATCTAAATCCGAAGCTGCCAAGGCGGAGAGTGTAAAACCCAGGAGAGTCTTTAAAGAGCGTACATCAGATGTATTTCGCCGGAATGTGATCAACAAGCCGGTTCAAAAACGGTTCGAGGAGACAGAAACCGATAGTTTGATGACTACCAAAGGTAAAGTTCTGCGCGGCAGGCTGGGCAAGCGAAATGTGATTGAAGGACTGGACAGGGAGAAGAGAAATCCTGTTTCAAAAGCGCCAAAAAACGACGGAACAATCCGGTTGAACAGATTTATTGCCAATTCCGGGATGTGCTCCAGGAGAGAGGCCGACACCTACATCGCAACAGGATGCGTGACTGTTAACGGCGAGATTGTTTCTGAGATGGGACACAAAGTGATGACCAGCGACTCGGTCAGCTTCAATGGCAGGCTCCTCTCCATTGAGAAGAAAGTATACGTTCTGCTCAACAAACCAAAAGGATTCGTCACTACCGTGGAAGATCCTCATGCAGAAAAAACGGTGATGGACCTGGTACAGCATGCCTGTTATGAGCGAATCTACCCGGTTGGCCGGCTGGATAAAAACACTACAGGACTTTTATTGTTTACCAATGATGGTGATCTGACCAAAAGGCTCACCCATCCAAAATACAACCGGAAGAAAATCTACCATGTGCATCTTGATCAGAAAGTGACCAAAGCGCATCTGGATGAGATAGTCAATGGTGTAACGCTCGAAGATGGATTCGTCGCGGCCGACTCGGTCAGTTATGCCGACGAAGAGGACAAGAAGCAGGTTGGCATCGAGATCCATTCAGGAAAGAATAAAATTGTACGCCGCATATTTGAACACCTCGGATACAAAATTGTGAGACTCGACAGGGTCTATTTCTGCGGATTAACGAAGAAGAACCTTCCACGCGGGAAATGGCGCTTCCTGACGCAAGACGAGGTCAATATGCTTAAAATGAGCTCCAATTAGGTTAAAATATCCGATACTGTAATTTTCTCCGCCGCAGGGAGACTAATTCAATAGCTGTGAAAGAGGATTTTTTGCGAAATATCACCCAAAATCAGGGGATCATCCACAAGGTCACCAGGATATACTGTGACAATGAGGATGATCGCAAAGACCTTTTCCAGGAGATTTTGATCCAGTTGTGGAAATCCTACGACAAATTCAGGGAACAATCCAAATTTTCGACCTGGATGTACCGGGTAGCCATAAACACAGCGATAACAAATTTCAAGAAGGAGGTAAAAAACAGAAGAAAGAGCGAGTTGGGGAAAGAGATCTATCTTCTGGAGGATGAAGTTTACGATTATGAAAAAGAGGAGCATCTGAATCTGCTTCACGAAGCCATAAATCAACTAACGGGAATAGAAAAATCAATCATTTTACTCTATCTTGAAGATAAACCTTACGAAGAGATATCAGAGATTACAGGGATTTCACAGAACTACGTACGGGTGAAAATGAACAGAATCAAGAAAAAACTGGAGTACTTTGTTAAAAGCCGAGAGTGCAATTAGATGGAATTGAACGAATTTAAAAAGGCCTGGCAAAAGGCAACTTCTGATACGATCCAGCAAAAAGAGCTGGATGCGACATCAATTAACGAACTTCTGAAGAAAAGGAGTAAAGGTATCTTATCCCGTCTCGACCGTAGCGTCAAAATTGGAATCTGGTTTCTGGTCCTCTTCTTCCTTTTTACACTGGCGGATCAATTTATGCCTGCCGACATTATCTTCCCTTCCCGCTGGAAAGCTGAACTTGAGGTTCCAATGTGGATCAATATGCTGGAGTGGTTTGTCAATATTGTGCTGATGCTTACCATTTTGCTCTTTGTGATCAGGTATAGGCGACTACAGTTGCAAACATTGTCCAATCAGGATTTGAAAGGGGCCGTTCAAAAGGCTCTCACCCTCCTGGATACATTCAAGAAAGAGTTTTACCTTGCTGTTATCATCCTCATATCGGGGGTGGGTTTGGGATTTCTGCTGGGGGCGACCAAAGGGTTCGAATCCATCAAAATAAGCGAAACGCCTTCTGTCATGGCCATAGTCGTTGTTGCTTCTGCGATGCTTGTATTGCTGGGTTTGCTAATTGGATCGATATTCTATATCTTTCACAAGGGTTTCAATCTTTTATTCGGCAAATACCGCGATCAATTAATCCAATCTTTAAATGAGCTTCAGGAGCACGAAGAATAGCTGGCAACTTTTCACCTTTTCGTTGCTATTCCTCTGTCTCTTCAGTACCCTTGGATCTTCTCAGACAAAACAGATACATGGTCGTGTAGTGAGCTCGGCCGATCTTTCTCCACTTCCCTTTGTCCATCTTCGGTTTGACTTTGGCAACAGCGGAACCATCAGCAACATCGACGGGAATTTTACGATTCCGGATACCGTTGGCGAAATCCAATTGAGTTACATCGGTTTCCAACCGCTAAATATGGCTGTTGGGAAAGCGAATGACGAGACATGGATCATCAAACTAACTCCTGACGAACACTTGCTCAGTACCATTGAGGTTCGTCCCGGAAGGGATCCGGCATACCGTATCATGCAATCGGTAGTAGATCATGCAAAAGAGAATGATCCCAACAAACTGGAAAGTTACCAGTATACTTCTTACCACAAATTCTGGCTATCGGCAGATCCGGTAACTGACAGCAAAATCAGCGGAAAATTAAAAATTTCGGCCATTGAACTACAGAAGCTGCAGCAAAAGTTCGAAGCCAACCACATGCTGTTGATAGAGACATTGAGCAAGAAAATGTTTCTGCAGCCCCAGCATGAAAGTGAAGAAATTCTCTCCTCCAAAGTTTCAGGGTTGAAAAAGGAGAGTTTCTTCCTCCTGGCAACCCAGCTACAAAGCTTTTCGATTTACGAGGAAAATTTCTCCCTTCTAAGCAAAAAGTACCTCTCTCCGGTCTCAAAAACGGCGCTGAAAAACTATTCGTTTATTCTGGAAGATACTCTTTTGATTGACCATCAAGACACTGTTTTCCTGATTCGGTTTCACCCTTCAAGGGATAGAAATTTTGATGGATTAAAAGGGTTTCTGCACATCAACACCCACGGTTATGCGGTACAGAGCGTTATCGCAGAGCCTGCGATAACAGACAAGAAAGAGATCTTTGCCTCGATTTGGCAACATTATGACAGGCTGGATTCGGACCGATGGTTTCCCTCCGAGCTCAATGCCGCCATCAATTTCAAGATGATGACCAGTTATCCGTTGGATTCATTGGGGAAAAAACGAGAAACGCTGGAGCTTTCAGTCACCGCTAACAGTCGAACCTACTTGTATCAAAGGGAGGCGAACATTCCACTTGACCCAAAATCGTTCCCGAAATACGGAGTAACTGTTTCACCCGAGCAGCGTGACTCGCTCATGGATACAAAGGGTTTTAGATACATTCCGCTCACCACCAAGGATTCTGTCACCTATCAATATCTCGACAGTCTGGGGAATAAACTTAGGCTAAATGAAAAAGCAAAATTACTGCACTCCCTTTCACTCGGAACCGTCCCGCTTGGGGTGATAAGTGTTAATTACACCTACCTTTTCGGGTACAACATCAACGAAGGTTATAAAATTGGTCTTGGCGTGGAGACCAACCGTAAATTCTCAAAATATTTCGCGACAGGCACCTATTTCATCTACAGTACCCGGGATGGGCTTTTCAGGCACGGAGAGTGGTTAAGGATCTATCCGACAGGCTATCCCGATTTGAAGATACAGTTGGCTTACAAGGATATGAAGAAGGAGTTTGGAGAATCAACGCTACTCGAAGAGTATGACATTTTCGAACCTGAATATTTCAGGTCACTCCTGCTTCAGCACATGTTCCACACCAAAAGCTACACCGCCAGTGTCGAGATGCGACCGATTCAGCCCTTGAACCTGAGGCTCTTTTTCGACAAAGCCACCAACCTCGACAATGCCTACGGCGATGTGGTTGTTGCGGGTTGGGACCCTTTCCAATTGACTCGGGTTGGTTTTCAGTTGCGCTATTCACCTGGTATTGCCTTTCTGCACGATGTCGATGAACTGATTCAGAGTGCTCCGCCACGTGCAGATATTTATTTTACCGCTATTCAGGGCCTTAAAATTTCTAATAGTGACTATCAGTACACCAAATTTGAGGCCAAAGGTAAATTCCAACTGCGGTTGTCCGCACTGGGAACCACTTCGTTTATGATCAGAGGAGGCAAAATCTTGCGTACGGCGCCATCCACAGAATGGTTCAACGGATACGGCAGCTATTCGGGAGGCTTTACCATCATGGCGCCCTATACTTTTGCCACCATGCGCCTCAATGAATTTTCTGTCGACCAGTTTAGCTCCCTGCATATCAGGCACAGTTTTGGAACCGGATTCATTCCATCCTGGTATTTTATCCGACCGGAACTGGCATTGGCACAAAACATCGGATTTGGCTCACTCCAACCCAAATATTCGGTTCCTACCGGCGCAACGGATTTCAGAAAAGGATTCTTTGAATCAGGGGTGGAGTTGAACAGAATCCTGAATTCAAGTTTTACAGGACTGGGTATGGGTGTTTATTACAGGTATGGACCTTACCGCTTTAGCGCCGACAAGCTCAATTTCGCATATAAGTTTACGTTGAATTTTAAGTTTTGAGGAGGGGAGGCTATTGGCTGTTGGCTATTGGCTATTTGCAGTTTTCAACTCAATAAATAATAAAAATCTAAATGACTTCTTTGTATTAATATACTTATCGATAAAGTCTTTTTCAATCTTCATCTTTGATTCAAATTCTTGTATATTTTTTTTGAACCTGGAAATCTGAATGTTTAAATCAGGATTAAATGTAAATACATTTTGAAGTATTACATCTGCCTTATATAAAGGCCGCTCTACACTGCTAATTAGTTCTCTAAGCTCGCTGTCTTCAATATGGGGTATACGAAACCTGAAATTTTTCTGCTTTATATATAAATTAAAATTGTCTGTTGCAAAATTCAATGAGTCTACGGCTATTCTGCACTTTTCAAATGTAATTTGAAAAGCATTGTCCATTATTTCCGTCAAAATCAAATCATTAAACTCTTCAAGACTAAGAAGCCTTTTGTTCAATTGTTCAAAATATATTAAGCTATTTTGATTTTCAATTTCGGAAATTAAAGCACGAAAATTATAATTGCCTTTTATCGAAAGCTTTAAATAATTCTGATTATTGAATTCCAGAATATTAATCGGATTATCTGAAAATTGCCAAACAGGATCAAATGGCAAATGCGTTTTTATAAATATCTTAGGTTCAATTAAAAAATATTCATCTCGAAACTGATTGACATAAATATTATTTTGTACGTATCCTGACGCCCAAGTAACATCGATAAAATAATAATTTGTATCTATTTGTACCGCATTCCAAGAATGTGCTAAATCCGAAATCTCTCCAGTTCCCTTCCGTCCATATCCTTTAATCACATAAGATTTAATACCGGATTTTTGACAAAAAACATTGAATAACGCTGAGTAGTGCGAACATATCCCTTGTCTCTTTTCAAGAACATCATCTATTTGCGCTGTTTTTGAAATGTACTTTTTTCCTGAATTCTTTTTATCTAAATCATATTTTATATTGTGTGATATCCAAATATAAAAAGCTCTTACTTTTTCTTCTTCACTCTTTAAATCCTTTGTCAAATAAGTCGATATTTGATCTACTGTTCTTAATGAATCTGGAACAGAAATAGATCTTTTATCAATTTCAGAATAATTATTGATGCCAAATAATTCTGTGCTAAACAAAAAGACAATAAGAAACACCAAATTAATTTTCATATTCTAAGTTGATAATTATTGATTTTTCTGTGATTTTGCCTAACGGTTAGCTAAAGTAGCAGGAAGCTACCTGCAAACTGATAATAATAGACCATCCGCCCTTCGACAAGCTCAGGGATCGGTTCACTGTTTCACCTTTTCAAATTTGGCTTGACTAGTAGGGAGTCGCATTCGCACCTTCTCCCACTCGCCCCCATCTCCCCTTCGACCCTTCGACAGGCTCAGGGCAGTGCAGCTCAGGGAGCATCTTTCCGTCATCCCAGTCGTCCTAGTCATCCTAGTCGTCTTCGTCATCCCAGTCGTCCTAGTCATCCTAGTCATCTCCGTCATCCTAGTCATCCCAGTCCTCTCCGTCATTCATAACGCAGCGCCTCTATCGGATCCAGCTTGGCAGCTTTTACAGCAGGAATAACACCCGAGGCAAAGCTGACCAGCAGGCAGACGGTCACTCCACCAATTATCCAGTTCCATGGGATGATGAAGGCGCTTCCAATAAAAAGGGAGATACCGTTACCGGCCAGAATTCCCAAAACTATTCCCAATGCTCCTCCCATCTGACCGATGATGATCGATTCGATCAGAAACTGCTGCCGGATGGTGCCGGAGTTGGCACCAATGGCTTTGCGGATGCCGATCTCCCGGGTACGTTCGGCAACCGTAACCAACAAGATATTCATCAACCCAATGGCAGCGCCCAACAAAGTGATGACACCGATAATGGTGGCGGCCATGGTTACATATTTGATGTTTTCGAGCAGTATATTGACTATGTTGTCACTCTTTTCTACGATAAAATCACTGTCATCCAGAATATTGAGCTTACGGATATTTCTAAAAACTCCTTCAGCCTCACCGGTGGCAGCATCCATCAGCTGCGCGGAGTTGGGATGCACACTGATCCTGAAATTCATTTTTGGCCGGGCAAAATATTGGCGCACATTGGCAAAGGGGAGGAAAACAAGTCTGTCGCCGGTCTCACCAAAACCACTTCCCTTCGACTTCAGTGTGCCCACCACGACATATTTTCCACTTCCGATTGTAAGCAACTTTCCAATGGGATCAACACCTTTTGGGAACATCTTAGGTACCATCTCAGCACCGATCAAAGCCACGTTGGTTCCGTCGAAGGCCTCCTGCATCGATATGTTGCGCCCGCTTTCTATATCATATCCGTCGGTGGAAAGGTAATTTTCATCGACGCCCCTGACGATCACATTTGGATTGCTCTTCTTCGATTCGTATTTCACTGTGGCAGTATTGGTTGCCATTGTTGAAATAGAGACTAATGCGGGAAAATGGAACTGATCCCTGAAATCCTTGGCCTGAAAATAACTGATGTAGCTGTAATTTTTGGAACGATATCGCTGATTGCCAATCTGAATTCTCATTCCCCTGCTCTGGATGGAAAAGGTGTTGGCTCCCAAACGGGTGAAATCGGCAGTAATGGCATTCTTGATGGAGTCGATGGCAGTCAGGATGCCTACAAGCGCCGATATTCCCACAGCTATAATCAGGATCGTCAGTACCGACCGAAGCAAATTGCTCCGAATCGACTGAAAAGCGATGTGAATATTTTCTACAACAAGCGGTTTTAGTAACATAACTGAACTAACGGATTACAAATTAAAAATTACAGATTAAAGATTACAACTTAGTGTCTGATTGCCTTTCGGTTAAAAAGGCAAAAGCGGGAGGATTTGTAGGTATTTTTACTGTAATTATAAATGACAAGGTAGTCTATTTTTTTAAACTTTGAACGTATAAAGGTAATAATGAATTAAGGATGATGCAATACCAAAATGTAAAAACCGAGGCAATTGACAACTGTACAATTTTCATCATTGAGTCAGCTCCGACAAGTCTTTTCTTGCCACAAAGACACCAATGACACAAAGGTTCACAAAGAATCATAGTGCTGATATTTAAATCTTTGTGATACCTTAGTGATTTTGTGACTTAGTGGCCTTCTTAATTTTTTTCTTTATGGAGTTGGACTCATTATTCAATTTCAAGATTCCTATTGAATTTATTCAGATAAAATAGCCAATTTTGCGAAACGAAAATAGGGTTAAACCATTGACTGCATAATAACAGATTAGAAGTGTTTACAACTCTTTCTGACATTCATTTTTAATCTTTAATCTTTAATTTGATTGACTATGGCTTACGATATTGAGATGATCAAAAAGGTCTATGAAGGGTTCCCTCAGAAAACTGAGAATCTAAGAAAATTACTGGGCAGGCCTGTTACCCTGACCGAAAAAATTCTCTATGCGCATCTTTCAGAACAACTTCCGGTTGTTCCTTTTGAGCGTGGAGCCTCTTATGTCAATTTCAACCCCGACCGTGTCGCAATGCAGGATGCTACAGCCCAAATGGCTTTGCTACAGTTTATGCAGGCTGGAAAAGATGAGGCAGCGGTTCCTTCAACCGTCCATTGCGACCACCTGATCCTGGCCAAAGAGGGTGCTGTTACCGACCTCAAAAATGCCGAAAACACCAACAAAGAGGTCTACAACTTCCTGGCAAACGTCTCCAAAAGATATGGTATCGGATTCTGGAAACCCGGGGCTGGAATTATTCACCAGGTGGTTTTGGAAAACTACGCATTCCCGGGCGGAATGATGGTAGGAACTGATTCTCATACTGTTAATGCCGGAGGATTGGGTATGATCGCCATTGGTGTGGGCGGAGCCGATGCCGTGGATGTCATGACAGGAATTCCATGGGAACTAAAATTTCCGAAACTGATCGGTATCAAACTTACCGGGAAACTGAGTGGATGGAGTTCGCCCAAAGATGTCATTCTGAAGGTTGCCGGACTCCTCACTGTCAAAGGCGGAACCGGCGCCATCGTCGAATATTTTGGCGAAGGGGCATCTACCATTTCTTGTACAGGAAAAGGGACCATTTGCAACATGGGAGCCGAGATTGGAGCTACTACCTCTATCTTCGGATACGATAATAATATGGCCAAGTACCTGAGGGCTACCAGCCGTGCGGATATCGCCGAAATGGCTGATGGTATTGCTGAGCATCTTAACGGCGATGCAGCCGTTTATCAAAACCCTGAAAAATATTTTGATCAGCTCATCGAGATCAACCTTTCTGAGCTGGAACCACATATCAATGGTCCGTTTACACCGGATTTAGCCACACCGCTCTCCCAATTCAAGAAAGTAGCCAAAGAAAAAAACTGGCCAATGGTGATGGAGGTTGGTCTGATTGGTTCCTGTACCAACTCCTCTTACGAAGATATGAGCAGGGCTGCCTCTGTTGCACTTCAGGCAAACGCCAAGAACCTGAAGGTAAAAGCGCAATTCACGGTTACTCCCGGCTCTGAACTGGTGAGGTATACCGTTGAGAGAGATCAGTTCCTGAAAGCATTCGAATCGATTGGCGGTGTCGTTCTTGCCAACGCCTGCGGACCATGTATCGGACAGTGGGCCCGTGTCAATGCGGATCAGCTGCCTGAAAACTCGATCATGACCTCCTTCAACCGGAATTTTGCCAAACGCACAGACGGGAATCCCAAGACCCACGGGTTTGTGGCTTCTCCGGAGATTGTCACAGCATTTGCCATTGCCGGAACACTGGATTTCAACCCCATAACCGATTCACTCGTCAATGAGGCGGGGCAAAAAGTAATGCTGGATGTCCCTCACGGGGATGATCTGCCTGCCAAAGGATTCGCGGTGGAAGACGCCGGCCTTATTCCTCCATCCAAAGAGTTCCGTCACCTGGTGGTAACAGTTGATCCAAACTCTGACAGGTTGCAGTTGCTCGAACCGTTTCAACCCTGGAACGGAAAAGATCTGACGCAACTGTCGCTGCTGATCAAAGCCCGCGGAAAATGTACCACCGACCATATCTCCATGGCGGGACCCTGGTTGAAATACAGGGGTCACCTCGACAACATCTCCAACAACATGCTGATCGGCGCTGTCAACGATTTTAACGGAAATACCAACTCTGTACTGAACCAATTGACTGGAAGTTACGGCACTGTTCCGGATACGGCAAGGGCCTACAAAAAATCAGGAATCGGGTCCATCGTGGTGGGAGATGAAAACTATGGAGAAGGTTCATCCAGGGAACATGCGGCCATGGAGCCACGTCATCTGGGTGTAAGGGCCGTATTGACGCGTTCCTTCGCAAGGATTCACGAAACAAACCTCAAAAAACAGGGAATGCTTGCCTTGACTTTCGCCAATCCGGAAGATTACAACCTGATTCAGGAGCAAGACAGGATCGATATCATTGATCTTCAGCATTTCGCCCCCGGTAAACCGTTGAAAATTATCTTGCACCACATCGACGGCACCTCTCAGGGGATTTTGGCCAAACATACCTACAACGACCAGCAAATTGTCTGGTTTAAAAGTGGTTCATGCCTCAATTACATCAAGGAAGGTCATTGAACATATTGCATAAAAGAGGAACGGCTGGTAATGATTACCAGCCGTTCCTCTTTTATGCATTAGCTAATCACCTGATAGAATGATCCTCCCAAATTTGTTTTAAAATTTAACATTTTTTAAGACAATTATTGAACAATTTATTTCATTGCGCAATAAATTTGACCGGCGTAAGGAGCAAATTTCAACGATGGTTAATCTCTTAAAAATGATCGACTATGAAGACGAGCTCAAATTCTTATGATAAAATGGCTTATAAAAATAAGGCAGAATTTAAAATGAGAAATTTACAGAACGACACCGATTTACTTTTGGACGAGAACACCGAAATGATGAGTGTACTCAACGACCTAGGTGAACTGGAAGATTTGACTGAACTTTACGGCGACAAGAACGACATCATCTGATGCCGGTTTAAGGAAAGCCACTCATCTGCTGAAGACCAAAAATCTCACACTTTTTTTTAGGGACAAAATTTCGAACTTTTACCAGTTCAATTCCGAACGTCCATTTATCTGAAACTCCTTCTCCTTTGAATAATACGACCCGTCCAACACTCATTATCCTGCTCGGTCCCACCGGCGTCGGAAAAACAGCCCTCAGTATCAAAATTGCCAATCATTTCCACACCGAAATTATCTCCTGCGACTCCAGGCAGTTGTTCAAAGAGATGCAAATTGGAACAGCAGTACCCGAAAAGGAGATCCTGAAACAGATTCCGCACCACTTTGTACAATCCAACTCAATTTTCGGAAATTACAACGCAGCCAGGTTCGAGACTGAGGTATTGGAAAAACTACAGAAGCTCTTTGCCGTACATCCCGTTGTCCTGATGACCGGAGGCTCGATGCTTTACATCGATGTGGTCTGCAAGGGGATCGACGACCTTCCCGATGTAGATCCCGAACTAAGGGCGACACTGATGAATCGGATGAAAGAGGAGGGAATCGAACGATTGAGAGCCGAGCTAAGACTTTTGGACCCGGTATATCACCATGAAGTTGATCTCCGGAATCCGGTACGGATCGTCCATGCACTGGAAATCTGTTACACTACCGGAAAGCCATTCTCTGCCCAACGCACAAAAACAGTCAAACCAAGAGCCTTCAATATCTTGAAAATTGGCCTGAACCGCGACAGATCTGTACTCCACAACCGAATCAACAGTCGCGTCGATGAAATGATGGCTGCCGGACTGGAAGCGGAGGCGCGGAGTCTCTATCCCCACCGGGAATTAAGCACCCTCAACACGGTTGGCTACCGCGAAATGTTTGATTATTTTGATGGGAACTGCTCGCTGGAGGAGGCAATTGAAAAGATCAAGGCAAATTCGAGAAAATATGCCCGCAAGCAACTCACCTGGTTTCGGAAAGATCCGGATATTCATTGGTTTCATCCCGACCAGGAGACAGAAATACTCGAATTGATATCTAAATAAAAAAACCGGTCTCCCGGTTTTTTTATTTAGATATCATCATCATCATCATCGTCCTCCAGCGGCTCATCGGCGATCTCTTCCACATCATCCTCTTCATCGCCCCCTTCAAATCCCTGGAGAGCGAAATCATCTCTCAGGATACCATCATCACCAAAATCTTCATCATTCTCGATAATGTCGTAAGCTTCAGCCAATGTCATTCTGACAAGGTAATGGAAATCGTCTGTTTCATACGGTAATGCGGAGACCACTTTCCCTTTCGCATCAATGTATGTAATAAGACTTCCGGCAAAACCCTGGGGGTAGTTCAGTTTTATTTGCCCCTGGATATCAAGTGGGAGCTTATCGTAATCTTTTACCAAACGAGGTTTGTTGCTTGGAGCCATGCGAAAAATGTTTTATTCTATTAGTATTTAATATGTTATACTTATCTTGATGTTTAATCGTTAAGGTCAGAAAAGTGATGCAAAATAGTAATTCATTAAATCCAAACAATATTTTAGTCAAAAATTATTTATTTTTTAATATAATGGTGATCTTGGGTCAAAGAAATGCTTTTTTGAGAAATTGCAAAAATTTTTACACAGAGAATAATTTTAATTTCTTTGGAATCCAATCCCGGCAAATTATTATAGCCTTGGAACAACTCAAACAGGAAGTTGTTCATTCCATTCATCTAATTTTTTTCATATAGAGGAACTGATGCAAGATCGTAGAAATGAATTTGACTTTAGGGTATAATTGCCTAAATTTGTCGCGTTAAAAATTATCATCGTCAGAATCTTTCAGAAAAGTCTCTCTCTCGGTGAACATCCGGCCGGATCTTCCTTCAAATAATCGGAATATCCAACTTAACAACAAATAATATACAGATGAACATATCGTACAAATGGCTGAAAGATTACCTGAATACCTCGCTGAATCCTCACGAAATTGCCGCAATCCTTACACAACTGGGTCTGGAAACCGGAAGTATTGAGGAGGTTGAGTCTGTCAAAGGCGGACTGAAAGGGTTGGTCGTGGGTGAAGTTCTCACCTGTGAGAAACATCCGGGATCAGACCATTTAAGTATCACGACAGTTAATCTGGGCAACGGCGAGATTGCTCCTATCGTCTGCGGTGCGCCAAATGTTGCGGCAGGACAAAAAGTAATTGTAGCCACCGTTGGTACCACTCTGTACAAAGGAGAGGAGTCGTTCACAATTCAAAAATCCAAGATCCGTGGGGAAATTTCGGCCGGAATGATCTGTGCCGAAGATGAAATCGGAGTTGGAACCGACCACAATGGCATCATGGTATTGGATCCTTCAGCTGTGCCCGGAACCCCTGCCTCTGCATATTTTCAAATCGAAAGCGACTTTTGTCTTGAGGTAGACCTTACCCCAAACCGCATCGACAGTGCCTCGCACATTGGTGTAGCCCGCGATTTGGCCGCATTTTTACGTCAAACAGAGGAGATCAGCTACACCAAACCGTCGGTCGATGGTTTCAAAGTTACTTCGAATACCCATGCCATTCCTGTTACCATCGAAAATCCTGAAGCTTGCGCCAGGTATGCCGGGGTTTCCATCAAAGGAGTTACCATCAAGGAATCTCCCGACTGGTTAAAAAACCGTCTTCGGGTCATTGGCCTCAAACCAATCAACAATGTGGTCGATATCACCAATTTTGTCCTGTTCGAAACCGGTCAGCCATTGCATGCTTTTGATCTGAAAGCCATCAAAGGGCAGACGATTGTTGTGAAAACACTACCTGCCGGCACCAAATTTCGTACCCTGGATGAGGTGGAACGCTCGCTAGACGAAAAAGACCTGATGATTTGCAACAAATCGGAGGGAATGTGTATCGGTGGCGTTTTCGGAGGAATAGATTCCGGTATCACAAATGAGACGACCGAGATGTTTCTGGAAAGTGCGCTGTTCAATCCTGTCTACATCCGCAAAACAGCCCGTCGCCATGGTTTAAATACCGATGCCTCCTTTCGGTTCGAGCGCGGAGTGGATCCAAATAGCACTATCTACGCGCTCAAACGCGCAGCCATCCTGATCTGTGAAATTGCAGGCGGAGAGATCGCTTCGGAAATCATTGATGTGGTTGCTGATCCCGCCATGCTGGAGCCTTTTGCAGTAAGTGTCAGCTATAATAATATTACCAGACTGATCGGCAAAGAGATACCTGCCGGACAGATAAAAAACATTCTCACCTCTCTCGAGATAAAAATCGTTTCGGAAAACCAGGAAGGCCTTGAACTTGCTGTACCGCCTTACCGGGTGGATGTACGTCGGGAAGCCGATGTCATCGAAGAGATTCTCCGCATTTACGGCTACAACAATGTTGAACCCGGAAAATCTGTAAAATCAACCCTTCAGCATGGCACCCTTCCTGACAAGCAGAAACTGCAAAACCTGATTTCTGAGATTTTGACGGCCAACGGATTCAATGAGATCATGTGCAACTCACTCACAAAATCCACCTACTACGAGCAACTCAGTTCGTTCAAAGAGGAGAATTGCGTGAAACTTTATAATCCACTCAGCTCGGATCTGAACGTGATGCGTCAGACGCTGCTTTTCGGTGGACTGGAAACTGTACTCAGAAACACCAATTTCAGAAATGCCGACCTGAAATTGTACGAGTTTGGGAATGTTTATAGGTATGACGGGTCCAAAACCTACACGAATCCTGTTAAGAATTATTCGGAAGAGGAGCACATTGGTATCTGGATTACAGGAAACAAAGAGAATGAGAACTGGGTGTCGAAGGCACAGCCGACCAGCTTTTTTACCCTCAAAAGTTACATTGAAAAGATACTCTCCCGTTTGGGTATATCTCCTGATGCATGTCAGATCAAGTCATTCTCTTCGGAGCTTTTCTCCGACGGATTGATTTACACATTCAACAACCAGCAGATTGCGCAAATAGCCATTGCAGGCAAAAATATATTGAAGCAAAACGGCCTCTCTGCCGACGTTTTCTATGGCGACATTCACTGGACGTTGCTGCTCAACGCTATCAAAAAACAGAAAGTATCCTACACCCCGCTTCCAAAATTCCCGGAAGTGAAGAGGGATCTTGCATTGCTGGTCGACCAGGAGGTTTCTTTCAGCTCCATTAAAATGTGGGCTTTCAGTACCGAGCGGGAACTGCTTAAGTCAGTCTCCATTTTCGATGTTTACGAAGGCGCGCATCTCCCGGAGGGGAAGAAATCGTACGCCGTGAGCTTCCTGCTAAGAGATGATTCCAAAACCCTACAAGACAAGCAGATTGAAAAAACAATGGAAAAATTGATGAACACCTTTCAAAGAGAGTTAGGAGCACAGATCAGGTAAAATGGAAGTTCAGATTATTAAGGTTACCACTGCATCACAAGTTGATCTGGTAGCAAGTTTGGCCAAAACCATATGGCCGGACCATTATTCGCCCATCATCGGTAAGGAACAGGTTGATTACATGCTGGGAAAATACCAGACCCCAAAGTCGATTCTGGCACAGATGGATCAGGAAGGTAATTACTATTTCTTGATCTACTCCGATTTTGTACCTGTTGGATATATCGGGATTATCGAAAAGCACAACGAACTATTTCTCAGTAAATTATACATCCTCAGCTCGGAGCGCGGAAAGGGAATCGGACACGCTGCCATCGACTTTCTGATCGCAAGATGCAGGGAGATTGGAGCCCCATACATCACCCTGACGGTTAACAAACAGAATTTCAACTCAATTTGTGCCTACGAAAAACTGGGATTCGAAAACTACGGCGAAGTGGTTACCGACATCGGGAAAGGTTATGTGATGGACGATTATCTGATGAGGCTGAGGATTAGCCCAAGGTAGGAATTGGCTGTTGCGGTTGGCATTTAGCTGTTAGTTCCACGTTCTTCTTAATTTGTACCTTCCGTCCGAAAGGATCCAATCTCATTTCTCTGCATGCTACCGCGGACGGTGGTCTTTGTTCGTCTCTTTACCCTGGGTAACGCTCCTTCGTCGCTTAACCCAGGGCTATTGACATTTAACCCCTCCTGGGTAGGATTTGAGAATGATCCAAATGGTGGTCAGGAAATTTAGGATTGTGCCCTTCGACTACGCTCAGGGACCGGTCTCATTTTTCAAGATCTCAGACATTCGGAGTTCCGATCGCCCCCTCACCCATTCTCCCCTTCGACAAGCTCAGGGACCGGTTCTCCGTTTCATCTTCTTAATTTCTCTGTTTCATCGTTTCCCCGTTTCGATCTTCTTATTGTTCGGAGTTCCGGTCGCCCCTTCTCCCCTTCGACAAGCTCAGGGACCGAAAATTGTGTGTGATTACTCGACCCTTCGACAGGCTCAGGGAGCATCTTTCCGTCATCCCAGTCATCCCCGTCCCCCTATTCGTATAGCTGCCTCAAATTCCCGAAGTATTCCTGATCCCAGCCTTCTACCATATTTTCGTAGGCGTTGTCAGGGATATTGGTCTGGTGCAGCTCCACAAGGGTTCCTTTTCTGTCGGGATGGAGTTTGATGGTCACGATTGAATCCTCCTCTTCACCAAAGAACCATTTCTGAACAATCAGCTTATCCTGGATAAATTCGAGATTCTGGCCGGTGATGGCGCCATCCCAGATTTCAAATTCACTGCCGGGTTCGGTGCTCATTACCACGGGCTCACCGGTCCAGATTTCTATCATCAGCGGATTGGTCATCGCACTGTAAACATCCTGCGGGGTCGCATTGAGGGTGTAGCGTTTTTTGAAGTCTTTCATGGTAGAGTGCCTAAAGTATTTAAAGTGCCTAAAGTCTTAGGATAACCAAAATTAGTTGAATTTTTAGACAAATTAGCACCCGGGTTTCCACAACTTACGAACATGTCGTAACTTTAGGCACTTTAAATACTTTAGGCACTCTAGGCACTTCCTTATGAACAAACTCCTCCTTTACTCCCGTCTCGTCAAATTCGAACATACGATATTCGCGATGCCTTTCGCGCTGATTGGATTTTTTATGGCTACACGGGTCACAGACCAGGTTCATTTCTGGCGGCTTTTGGGTACCGTAATTCTTTCGATGGTTTTTGCCCGCAACGCGGCTATGGGTTTTAACCGCTACCTTGACCGAAGATTTGATGCAGCCAATCCCCGCACGGCCAGGCGGGAGATCCCCGCAGGTTTGGTTTCAGCGCCCAAAGCCCTTGCCTTTGTCATCGTCAATACTTTGCTGTTTGTGGCTGTCACCTACCTGATCAATCCCTTGTGTTTTGCCCTCTCTCCCGTCGCTCTGTTTGTCGTTTTGGGATACAGTTTTACCAAAAGGATCACGCCTCTTTGCCATTTTGTGCTTAGCCTTGGACTGTCGCTTGCACCCATCGGGGCCTGGCTGGCTGTGACCGGTTCGTTTGCTGTGGCGCCTTTGCTCTTTTCGGGAGTGGTCTTTTTCTGGGTAAGCGGGTTCGATGTTATTTATGCTTGCCAGGATGTCGAGTTTGACCGGCAGTACAGCCTACAAAGCATACCGGTACTAACTGGTGTAAAAAACGCGCTGAGAATCTCGGTTTTGCTGCATGTGGCGACCTTTATTCTTGTAATTGCAGCAGGATTAGTTATGGAATCCAATTATATTTACTGGCTGGGCGCCGGCATTTTCGGGGCTCTGATGGTGTACCAACACCTGATTGTTAAAGCCGATGACCTGAGCCGGGTCAATCTGGCATTCGGCACCATGAACGGGATTGCAGGGGTTATTTTTGCCGTGTTTGTGATAGGGTCGCTCTATGTCTAACGGTCGAGGGTAAGGTGCGTGCGGGATTACGAAGCTATAGCTTCAGTTCACACCTACTTTATTTACGAGCCACGAACCCTCGAAAACCGCTGAAACCCGCATGCACTATACCATGTGTTGCCAACCGTACTTCATTCTATCGTTAAAATGGCAAATCTAAATTATTCTTTTCTATTATTTCGTTCTTGATTTCATCCCTTATCTCATCCATTTCTTTGTGGGACAAACCATAAGGCACTCCATTTGAAGTATATCCTGCAATAAATCCAAAATATTCATCACATTCAATCAGTGATTCAATGCCATGTTTTACATTCATAAATCTCAGTCAGTTTCTATGTCGTTTTTCACCCTTGATATTGTTGAAATCGGGTAATCTGTTCATAAAAATTGTAGGATACTATTCAAATCTTGTCTTCCAACAATTGCCATTATCTCAACTACTCCATTGTTTAGTCTGTAAAATATACTATCAGACCCGCAAACACAACGTCTATATCCTGTTTTTATATAATCGACTGATTCAAATGAAAAAGGTCGTTGGGCTATAATGTCAAAATACTCAAAAAATGAATCAAAGTATTTATCAGCTTGAGTCACTCCAAACTTTTCGATGCCGTAATGATGAATCCGTATCAAGTCTTCCTTAGCTTCATTACTTATTCTATATCTGACCATTAAGTAATGACTTTGATTGTTTTAAAATTAGTTCTTTAGTATCATCAGTAAATCCACTACTTTCAGATTTATCTAATTTAGCTCTAATAAAATCAACTTGAACTTGCTGCTTTCTAGCCTGTCTAATCAAATCATTAATTAGTTCACTTTTACTAGTGTATTCTTCATTATTCACTTGTACTTTTAACCATTCTTCATTTGGTTTTGTGAACGATATACTTTGTCTTGCCATAATATTTTGTTTTGATGCAAATATACACCAAATATACACCACTTGCAAATTTTCTTGTATTGTTGGTAACTCGTTTATATGTAAAGAGAAGCATTACAAAGCCTGCATACGAATCCTGGCTACCAATATTTAGTCCCGCACCTGCGGGACTAAATCCCGGATTGGTGCAGAGGATGCTCCCTGAGCTGCACTGCCCTGTCGAAGGGTCGAAGGGTTGGGATGACGAGTCAACCGATGGTAAATCGTCCTGATGGGAAATGTTCTATCTATGGTTGTTCTAAACCTTATCTTCGTTTGGAAACCTTAGTAGAAAAGCCGTTTCAAAAGACTACTCCCAACCTTATTACCTTATTACCTTATTTATGAGGCCAAAAGCCAAAATTTTTTCGATTATTTCTTTTTGAAATCCGGGAATAAGGTAATAAGTCCCTCAGTATATGGGAATATGGCCCCAAATAGAATAACTGGAAGAAGCTATGTAAATTTAAGCATTGCCCCATGCAGTAAAAACCGTCAAAACCATGATGCATTGACATCATTAATAAGTCTGGTA
>JAPLDT010000095.1 GCA_026391315.1 Bacteroidia bacterium | reverse complement strand
CCATAAGTTGTATAGGCCTTTTGGCAGTTAAATCCTAAAATGACAGAATCCTGCTGGTTATCTAGCTCCCAAATCATCTTCATCGGTTGTTCCAACTTATAGAAGATGTGGTCACCATAGGCGGTAAAAAACATCGACCCCGGAGTTGGATAGTTTTTATAGATAACGTACATGGCCATAAGGCTCCCGGGAATTACCATGTACATCGCTTTGGACAGAAGTTGAGCGTAAGTATCGAGGCCGACACCCTGATTATAATAATGGAGAGAATCACCTGTTAATGAATTCGAAGTACAAAATTTTGAAAGATGCGAACCTATCTGCAGAACCATTGCGGTATTCTTTGCCGAGTTCCTGTTGGTACTGTCTTCCAGTAAATTATAATTGTATTGGCACAACCAATTCGTTGAATCGAGAAGTTGAATTTCCTGGGCAAAAGTGTTAAGCGTAAAAAGTACAAAAAGAAGCGGGGAAAGGTGTTTTTTTTTCATCGGTTTGGGTTTGGTTATGATTTCTTGCCAAGGTAATTCTCTGGCTCAACTGATTATTCAATAAATATATCATGGTATCCAATTTCTGCATTTTTACAAACCTGTTATCCATCTCTGAAATTTAGGCATTTTCTCCCGAGCGTTGGCTATGTGTGCTAACGTTAAATGTCATAGGCTTAGAATTTCTCGATAAAATTGTTCCTTGCCTTCAGCCCGTGAAGCGACTTCGCCTTTGCCTCCTCGCTACTAAATGTTACTGAACCACTTTGCAGAGTTCCAAAAAGTCTCGCCATTTTATTTTTCATAATTTTAGTGTATTCTTCCGCTGTAATATCTATATAATCATTAAGGGTAAAAGTGATAGGCTGGGTATATTTAACCTTTTTAATTGAATTAAGTGTGAAGCAGTGTTCGTTTTTAGTATCGCTGATTTTCAGAATAAGGCCCGGTAAGCCATTAAACTTATAAGGGCCATCATTTAGTGGAATTTGCGTTGAGTACCACGCGGTGTAGTTTCTTCCGGCGTAGGAAGTATAAGCCTTTTGGCAGGTATAACCTAGGATAACTGTATCTTCCCGGTTATCTAGCTTCCAATTTATCCGCATCGGTTGTTCGACTTTGAAAAATTTTTGATCATCGTATGCCATAAAAAACATCAAACCCTTTTGAGGATGATTTTTATAGACGGTATACTGTGCCATGAGATCTGTTCTAACACTATTCTTCGATTTTCGAATCATATTCATAAAAGCCGTCTCATCGGTTCCACAGCTTAAATAAAGTGAATCCATAATAAAATAGGTTAAGCAAGTGAATTTAGAAACCTGCGAGCCAATTTGCAAGACCATCTGGTTACTCTTCAACGAATATCTGCTGAGACTATCTTGAGTAAACTCATAATTATAGATGCACAACCACTCCGATTTGTCGATTACTTGGATCTTCTGAGCAAAGATAGTATTCGTCATTGCCATGTATAGAATCAGTAGTAAATATTTAGTTTTCATAATAATTGAGGTAATTAGGTAGCACTGGTCCGACAAGTCGGACCAGTGCTAAAAAATTCAAATCTATCATTTCCCTATTCGCAGATAACATCCCACATCTCATTATAGGCAAGACTCCAGAGCCATGGAGTTCTACCACATACTAAACCATATTTTGGAGTATCATCCCCACAATTAAATTTCTCAGTAGTACAAAGCGGCTGTATTTCGGGAAGCCTGGCCCCTGAATTAAAACTGAATCCGGTTAACAACATAATCATTACTACACCGATTTTAATAATTCTTTTCATTATTTCAACTTTTAACATTACTTTCCCCCGTAGATTTTGACCTGAGTAGGTTGGGGTTTACCTCTCAAGGCCTGCTCCTGAAATATGGAAGATTCCAACTTCTTGGCCGCACCGGTGAGCAGCGTGTACCCGGCAGAATTTCGACGATCAGCAGGGTGTCAGGATCCGGTGCGGCCTTTCAGACGAATTTATTGATGCATGGATTATCCATGACCGTGCTGTGATTAATTAACAATTTGTAGATTAAATAACTGATTAGGTGGCGGTTTATCTGTACCCGAAGTACTGTCATTTTTTACACAAATCCAAATTTATTTTCAGGTCTATCCTTCCCGAAGTGTTTTATATAATTGATATACAGCTATATATATATATATTATGTTTGATAACAGGAAAAATAATTTAAAAATAGGGGTAACCTTTAACCTGAATGTAGGATTAACTATTTAATGCAAGATTATTATTAATTTTCGATCCTTATGGGATGAAACCCAACGGTAAGTTTGGAAAGTCTCTAAAACGGCAAAAATATGGCAAATTCAACTTTTAACCGGAGAAATTTTTTGTTTTTAGGCGCAACGGCTACGCTCGGAATGGCGGCACAGGCGATGCCGGTTCCAAAAGAGAAGAAAAAGAAGAAAAACAAAGAGAAAAAGAAGAAGGACATTATCTACCGGACACTTGGAAATACCGGCATCGAAGTTCCCATCGTAAGTATGGGTGTGATGAGGGCCGACAATCCCAATATTCTGAAAGCAGCCTACGAAATAGGTATCAGGCATTTTGATACTGCCAGCGGATACCAGGATGGCCGGAATGAAGAGATGGTAGGTCAGTATTTTAAAGATATTCCGAGGGAGAGTGTGATCATTTCGACCAAGATTCATCCTCCAAAGGAGGGGATTTCAACCGATCAGTTTATAGAAAAGTTTGATCAAAGTTTGAAAAGGTTGCAGATGAGCTATGTTGATATCCTGTATCTTCATGCAGCCAGTGACAGGACATATGCCCTTGATCCCAGATATATTGAGGCTCTGAAGAGGATTAAAGAGAGCGGGAAAGCTAAATTTGTAGGTGTTACCACCCACTCCAATATGGCAGAGATTCTAAATGCAGCTGTTGACAGCAAATTTTATGACGTTGTCCTCACCTCGTACAATTTCCGTTTGAAAGATGATGCGGATATGCAAAAAGCATTGCAAAGGGCCAACGATGCAGGATTGGGAATTGTTGGCATGAAGAGTATGGCCGGAGGATTTTTGGACAAGGAGAAGAAAAAACCAGTTAATTGCAAGGCAGCATTGAAGTGGGTTTTGTCGAACCCGTTGGTTCATACCGCTATTCCGGGACTTACCAACTTCGAAATGGTGAAAGAGAACTGGAAGGTCGCCCAAAATCACGATCTTGACGAAACTGAGAAGGGTGATCTGCAACTGGCCATGAACGAGGTCGGACTTTATTGTCACGGTTGTATGAGCTGCTCTGGACAGTGTCCTCAGAACCTTCCTATTCCTGATCTTATGCGGTCCTATATGTACAATTATGGATACGGATTTCCTGCTAAGGCACAAACCACAGTTGCCAAATTGAACCTGTCGCACAATCCTTGTGAAGAGTGTCCGGGTTGCACCGTGACCTGTCCCAATGGATTCGATGTGCGCGAGCGTATCACCGATATTGCCCGTATCAAATTGGTGCCTGCTAATTTCCTGGTATGAGTAAAATATTTTTGCTGAGTCTGATTTTGTTTCCGCTGAGTATCTGGGCCCAGGAAGTTGTTTTCCCCGCGCTTAATGGCTGGCAAAGCGATGGAAAGGTGCAGGCGTTCAACAAAGACAATTTGTTTGAGCACATTGACGGCGCCGCTGAATTTTACCTTAGCTACGGTTTTGAATCTTTGCAGGTGGCAAGCTGGAAGAGTGATGGATCAGAGTTAACAGTTGAGGTTTATGATCATGGAGATCCGCTTCATGCCTTTGGAATCTATAGCATTGAAAGATCTGCAAAAGCTGAAACCAGTCCTGTTGGTCTTGAAGGATACGGCGATGCGGCCACTTTTAATTTTGTAGCAGGAAAATTTTACGTGAAGATCAACAGCACACAGATTGAAAAGGTGGCTGGATTTTCGTTGAAATCTTTTGCTACTAAGTTCGCCAAAACCTTGTGCACAAATCCTGAATACCCTAAAGTTATTGGGCTGTTTCCAAAAGAAAATCTTCAGCCAAATACCTGCCAGTATATTCCAACCGAGTTTATGGGATTGGGATTTTTGGGCTCAGCGGTCAGGGCAAAATACAGTTTGAATGGGGCTGAGGTGACTCTTTTTATCATAGAGAGGGCCGATCGGGCAGAGGTGGAGAAGATGGTTCTCAAGTACATATCTTATACAGATTCCAAAATCAAAAAAGTGGTGGAAGGAGATTTTCTTTTGAAGGATCCATTTAACGGAAACGTTTTTTTGAGGTGGAAGGGAAACTATCTGCTGGGCGCATCAGGCTTTTCCGATCAGAAAATGGTAACTCCGTTACTAGACAAGATTTCGGGCAAACTATAATTTATAAAGATTCAAGTAGCTTGATGCAGATTGCTTCCCACTTCGTTCCTTCCCGATGAAAAATCGGGACAGGCAGTGGTCGCAATGACGGTACAATTAATGAATAATTGTTGGTTTTGGTCCTGCGTCCTTTACCTAGTTCAGACAATGTACAGTCATTGCGAGTCACCACCCAAATTTTTTGGGCACAATGTGAAGATGACAGAAAATATTTGTGCATAATGAAGCTGTTAAATACATTTTTGCACCTATTTGATATTCAGTATATTACAAAATCTGTCATTGGTAGCGCAGCGAAGCAATCTCAATTGTAGTAGTTTAAAGTATGATTTGTATGCAAAAAGAACGACTATTGAATGGCTTTGTTACGCTCAAGGCCATTTTTTTTGATATGGACGGCGTGATTTACGATTCGATGGGAAATCATTCTGTCGCCTGGAGCAAGGCTTTTGCCCATCTTGGATGGGATTTTCCCTTGGAACAGGTCTATTTGAACGAAGGAAGGACCGGATCATCGACCATTCATCTGTTATACAAGGAGAAGTTGGGAAGATTGGCGAGTGACGAAGAGATTGGCCGGATCTATGAAAAAAAGAGTGAATTGTTTGACGGGATGGCCAAGCCCAAACCCCTACCGGGAATCTCAGGGTTGATGGAAAAGGCAAAGAGAGCGGGATTAGAAATTTGGGTAGTCACCGGTTCTGGTCAGGCGCAATTGCTGGAAGAGTTATGCGCTGATTTTTTGGGATTGATAGAAAAAGGAAAGATCATTTCGGGTTTCGATGTAAAACATGGTAAACCCCATCCGGAGCCCTATCTGACGGCATTGGCCCGTTCGGGATTTCAAGCTGATCAGGTTGTTGTTATAGAGAATGCTCCTTTAGGAATTGAGGCCGCCAAGGCCGCTGGCATTTATACCATAGCTATCAATACCGGAATTCTTTCCGACGATATATTGTGGAAGTCGGGTGCGGATGCGGTGGTTAAGGGGGTGGGTGATGTGGAGAAAATTATTTTTACCGTTTAAAAAAGTGCCTAAATTGCCTAAAATGTCTAGAGTGCCTAAAGTTGTTCGCAACGAATGTCAATGTTCGGAGTCCACAACTTTAGGCACTCTAGTCACTTTAAATACTTTAGGCACTTCTTATTTCAACTCCTCCAGCATAGCCTTGATATTTTTGTGAATAAGGGGCGCAGTTTCTGGGCCCAGTGAGTTAACTTCCCCGTAAGGGCGGCTGTCACGTCCATAGGTATAGGGAGCTTTTGCATCCCATTGACTTTTGGGCACGATGTATCCGATTTCGTCGTTGGCAAGGCCAAACATGAACTTATATTTACCTGGCATCAACTCCCTGAGGGGAGGTACTTCGACCGGTGAAATTTTAAAATCCTGTCCTTCCGGAGCTTCAACTCCTCCATTTAAGATCTCCGGATACAACTCTCCAGGTATGGTGATCATCGAAATTGGTCCGATCTTGATGACCGCGAGTTCCGATTTCATCTTCATCCATCCGGAGGTTCCTCTTTTCATGACTCCAAGGATGGCAGCCAATTTGAACATTGTGTTGTCGAGTGGAAACAGGATCGTTTTCGCCACGATGGAAATGGAAGCGGAGTCGATCACCTCTTCCGGTTTTGCCATTGCCTGAAGAGCCAGATTGGCCATCTGTTTACCCTGGGCTGCCGCTTTTTCGAAGGTAGGAGCTTTGAATTCTTCACCCGAGAACGGGTCTTTTATGGTTAGTCGAGGATGGGTGGTCATCAATCCGCCAACTGCAGCACTTGCATAGACTGCTACACCGCCAACACCTGGTCTCATCAGACTATCCTTGCTGAAGACCCCTTTTTCGATCCCTTCGCGAACAAAATGGGGAAAATCGGAAGTGAGCAGCAGGTTATCACTCCAGAGTGTTTCGGGGTGGTCGCCAAATGAGATAAGGGTTCCCAGAGTTTTGTTTGTCTCTTTATCAAGGACCTGGATCATCCGTAGTCCGGAATCAAAGACTTCGGGCTTTCTGGTGTCAATAACCAGGTTCGCGGCTCCGGTCAGATCCTGTGAAACCGACAACCGGCAAGGACGAAGATTTTTCGCAGCTGTTTCGATGGCTTTTGCCGCCTGATTCTTCACATATTCCATGTGGGCGGGATTAATGCCGCTTTGAAAGGGGGTTTTTCCCCAGAGCCCAAGCAGATCAGGCCCTTCGTGTGTATGGGTTGAGGAGATGATGGCGTAGGTAATACCCGATGCTTTGGAGATGCGCTTCCTTACATCAATTATATCGTTGTTCATAAATCCGATGGCATCCAAAACAACGATGGCCAGGCGTGTTTTGCCATCGTCAACCACCATGGCCCTTGCCCAAAGGTCATCGTGAATTCCATTGGCGGGTTTGTTATTGCCGAATCCGGCAATCCAAACAGGATCAAATTTACCGTTACCGTTTCCATCGGTGAAGGTTTCACCCTGGCCAGGATCGTACTCCGCATTTTTGTTTTTATCGTCCCAGCGATCCGGAACAGCCGGAGTGATTGGCATAGCAGAAAATCCTGCAGAAAGTTGGGCGGGGGGATTGTTCAGAATTTTCAGGTTAAGGTTGTAATCAGGATGCTGGTCTTTGAGATTGTGGCCGAACCAGAAGAGTATAAAGAAAACGAGAATCAAAAAACCGAAGCCAATGTACTTAAGGAACTTCTTCATGTTAATAGATATTTAGTGATTTGAAAAGTAGCCGTAACAAAGATAGTCATCAGAACGTTTAATTTTATCAATTACCAGTCGGAACTTAATATTTGGATTATTTAACTACCGAGCTGAAAAATTTGATACCTTTAAGGTTATAAACTATCTATTAATGCTAACTGACGCTACTATCTGGAATGATTTCAGAGGAGGTAAGGAATACGCGCTCGCTTACATTTACTCCCGTCAGGTAGAGCATTTGTACAGGTATGGAAAGAAATTTACGAATGATGAAGAGCTGATCAAGGACACCATACAGGAGATGTTTTACCATCTTATCCGGAGCCGTGATACTTTGGGAGAAACAGATAATATTCGTTTCTATTTAATGTCGGCTTTTAAACACAGGATTGTCAGGAGTATCCATTCGGAAAAGCATTTTGAAGATTCAGCGGAAGAGCATGACTCCTTCGAGTTATCCATTGTATATTCTTACGAAGACGAGTTAATAGGCAAAGAGACAGAGCGCAAAAAAGTTCAGGCTATCAGAAAAGTTCTTCTGACAATTTCCCCCAAGCAAAGGGAGATTCTTTATTACCGGTACTCTTGCGATTACAGTTATGAGGAAATATGTAAGCTGATGTCTATTCAATATGATTCAGCCAGGAAAATGGTTTATAGGGCTTTACAATCCCTGCGTGAGCATCTGGACCCCGCCGATCTCATTTTGTTGTTCCTGTTCAAAAATAATAGATAAAAACAGTCCACAAAACTTGAACAGGCGTCTTTATCATTTTAAAGACTAGAGACCAATACACTCATTGTGGATAATAAATACCTGGAATATACGGCAGAAGAGATGGTGGACGACCGGAATTTTCTTATCTGGTTGAACCATCTTTCAGAAAATCACGAATTGGACAAACTCCTGGATGAAAATCCTCATTTTGCAATTAATATCAGCCAGGCAAGAGAGATCATCAGGCTGTTAACTGTGCAAGAGGAGCCTGTTTTACAGGATGACATCAATGCGATGTGGGAAAATATCGCCCGGTTTGATCAGACCTATCAATCCAAGTTCAGGATCAGACGATACTATCAAATGTTAAAATATGCTGCGGCAGTTATTTTTGTGCTGATATTTTCCACCCTTGGTTACTGGAAGATAAAACGGGATGAATCGCATCAGTGGTATGCATTTAGTTCTGACAAAATAGTGCAACAATCCAAATTAATTCTTGCTTCGGGGAAGGAGATCAATTTGATGAAGGATGAATCCACAATCAAGGTAAACGCTCTGGGACATGTCATCCGAATCAACAATGACAGTCTCATTGAGATGTCAAACATCAGTGAGAAAAATGTAGAAATACCAATGAACCAGGTCGTTGTTCCATATGGAAAAAAATCATGTGTCGAGTTGGAGGATGGTACCAAAGTATGGTTGAATGCAGGAAGTAAGATGGCCTTTCCGGATAGGTTTTCAGACTCGAAGCGGGAGGTGTTTCTCGAAGGAGAAGCCTATTTCAATGTTACTTCCGATAAGAATAAACCATTTTTTGTGAAGACAAAAGAGATAGTCATCAGGGTTTTGGGAACCAAATTCAATGTATCTGCCTACGAAGCAGACAATGAGGCTGTGACAGTCCTTGTGGAGGGTACCGTTTCAATGAGGGAGAACAAGGGGATCAACCTTTTGGGGAATGAGACTATTTTGAATGCCCATCAGCGAGCCTCGTTCAACAAAGCCGATTTAACAACCAAAGTGAATGATGAAGCTCAGGCAGGGATTTATACCGCATGGACCGAGGGTTGGTTCCCATTCTGCAAAGAGCCGTTGAGCAATGTATTCAAAAAAGTTGAGCGGTATTACAATGTTCAGTTTGTTTACAGCGAACTTTTTCCTTCAGGTGATCTGATCAGCGGGAAGCTGGATCTCAAGGATTCTATTGAAGATGTGATGAAGGTTTTGGCGGATGTTGCAAAAGTTAATTACAGAATTGATCAGAAAAAAATATTTATCGAATTAAACAAAGAGATGCCTATGAGAAAATAAGTCCAAAAAGTAAGCCGGAGAGTCTGCCAACCCACCGGCTTTTGTTTCAGTTCACTTGAAAGTTAAACATAAACAGTACAAATCTATGAAAAAAAATCAGGTTCATCCGTGTACCTTTCATGAGGTCATGACCAAAATCTTATTGAGAATGAAAATACTGACCATTTTTATGCTCATAACAATTGCTACAGTTTCTGCAAAAAGCTACTCTCAGCAAACCAAACTAAGTTTTAATTTGAATCAGGTGACGGTAGCTCAAGTATTTTCAGAAATCGAAAAAAGCAGTGAGTTTATCTTGCTTTACAACGAAAAGACATTGGATCTCAATCGGACAGTCTCGCTAAATATTGATAATGAAGGAATTGAGAGTGTTCTGACTCAATTGTTTGCAGATACAAAAAACAGTTTCAAGATTTATGACCGACAGATTGTAATTCTGGAAGCAGACGGTTCGGTGCCAGCCGGAATCGTGACGGAAGTTTCCCAACCCCAGAGGAAAGAAATCAAAGGGAAGATAACAGACGAAGGTAAACTGCCTTTGCCCGGTGTATCCGTTGTTCTCAAGGGAACAACCATTGGTATCACAACCGATATCAATGGAGAGTTCTCCCTGAAAGTTCCAATGGATGCGAAGACTTTGGTGGTCTCCTTTGTTGGCATGCTGACACAAGAGGCAGATATCAGTCAAAAGTCAGTGATCAATCTATCCCTGGCCTCTGTCTCAGTTGGTGTCAGTGATGTAGTGGTAACGGCGCTGGGTTTAAAGAGAGAGAAAAAAGCACTTGGTTATTCTGTTGGCGAAGTAAAAGGTGAACAACTGACAGAAACACCGCAGTTGAACGTTTTGAATTCACTTCAGGGCAAAGTATCCGGGGTGAGAATATCACAAATGAATGGAAACGTAGGATCTTCTGTTAACATCATCATCCGGGGTGCAAAATCCTTAAGCAATGACAACCAGCCCCTCTTTGTGATTGACGGAATACCGGTTTCAAATACAGCAACCAATTTATACAACGGAGCAGACATGGGTAATGCCATATCTGACCTGAACCCTGATGATGTGGAGAGCATCTCAGTTCTGAAGGGGGCAAGTGCAGCCGCATTGTATGGTTCACGGGCCGGAAACGGAGTCATATTAATCACGACACGCTCAGGCCTGAAAGGGAAAAAAGGAATTGGCGTTTCTGTCAATTCTTCGGTTGTATTTGATATTCTTACGGATGTTTATCCGTATCAGACCAGATTTGGTAGTGGTAAAGCAGGGGCACATATACTTGAAGCTGCAGAGAATGAATCATGGGGCTCACAACTGGATATTGGAGAAAAATGGGTTTTGTGGAATAGCAATGGAGTTGCTGTTCCTCTAGTTTCCTATCCGAACCGCATTCAAAATTTTATGAGGACCGGATATAGCCTGACCAATAACGTGGCAGTAGACGGTAATAATAAGAATGGCTATTTCAGATTATCTGTCGGTGACATGAGAAACATTGGTATGATTCCCAATACTGATTTAAACAGGAATACAATCAACCTGAATGCACAGTACAAATTATCCGATAAACTTTCGGTTACTGCCAATATTAATTGGAATGAGACCGGTTCCGGGAATCGCCCGAATGTCACAGGTGACGATCGAAACGATGTTGTAAGGAGCCTTTATGAAAAAGGAGCCCAGGTGAATATTCTGGATCTTAAAAATTACTGGATGCCCGGAATGGAGGGGATACAGCAACTTGTCAATGCCTCCAAACAGAACAATGCCTATTTTGTTGCCAACGAGAATACTAACTCGTTTACAAGGGACAGACTTATCAGCAAAGTTCAGTTTGACTGGAATATTACCAGGGAGCTGAGCCTTATGGGGCGCTTTTCCAGGGATGCTTATACTGAGATCCGTGAAAGTAAAAGGGCATTTAGTACGACCACTAATACGACGGGATACTACAACGTGTATGATTTCTACAACAAAGAAACCAACATGGAATTAAACCTTTCTTACAAAAAGAAGATTAATGAACAATGGAATATCAATGGCTTTGTAGCGACTAACAAAAGGTATGTTTATGGTCAGGGAATCAGTAATACTGCGGGGTCACTGGTTATTCCCCAGCTCTACACCATCTCGAATGGAGTGCCCGGGACTATAAGTTATAGCAGCAGTTGGTATAAAAAAGCGGTTTACAGTGTTTACGGAATGGCTTCCATCGATTATAAAGGATTTGCCTATCTTGATTTGACCGGCCGTAATGACTGGTCAAGTACATTACCCAAAGCAAACAGGTCCTATTTCTATCCTTCCGCTTCTTTGAGTTTGCTTTTTTCAGAGATGTTCACGATGCCCGAATGGATTAGTTATGCAAAACTCAGGGCCGGTAGTGCACAGTTAGGAAATGATACCGGTCCCTATAATTTGGATCCATCGTTTTCAATCAGTACTGACTGGGGATCAGCCAAACAGATGTATATGGGTGGGAATCTCACCAACAACACCTTGAAACCCGAACGATCAACCTCCAATGAAATTGGAACAGATTTGAAATTTTTGAAAAACAGGCTGGGATTGGAAGCGACCTATTACATTGTTCAAAACAAGAACCAGATATTAAATATTTCGCTACCTGTTGAATCGGGCGCTTCCTCTAAATCTATCAATTCTGGAAACATTGAGAGTAAGGGCTTGGAAATCAATTTAACTGCAACTCCGATTGTAGCAAAGGATTTCAGATGGGATATGAATTTCAGTTTTACCAAAAACAGAACGCGTTTGGTCGAATTGGCAGAAGGACTTACCAATATTGATTTTTACTCCATCGAAGGTGGAAATGGAGTGATCCGTACCAAAGTTGGCGAATACATGGGTGATATTTGGGAGAAACCGGTTCTAAAGGTATTCGACAATACTTCACCTTATAATGGATATCCATTAATAGCTTCTTCGGGGAAATACCAAATTGATCAGGATCCCTCGCACATGGTTAAGATTGGAAACACCAATCAGGATTTTGTCCTGGGTATTCAGCCAACCTTTACCTATAAATCTTTTTCGCTTTATGCCAATATTGAGTGGAATCAGGGGGGAAGTTTCTATTCCAATTCCTGGATGTTTATGCAAAATAATGGTGTAAACGAAAGTTCTTTTAGTGGGGCTCCTTACGATAAAAGTAAAAACATTGTCGATCAGATTAAAGCAAATCCTGATGCTTTCTTTGGTAATTGGGTGGGAGGACGACTTCCTGAATTGGGGGGATTTGCCTGGCCAAATCCGGTTCCGGCTACACGTTATGCCGATGCCAGTTTTAACCCCGGGGTTTATCAGGTCACAGTGGGAGGAGTCAAGAGCTACGTTGAAAATTTAGGAGATCCGGCACTTACAAAATGGCTGGATCCGTTCAATGCCAATCAGGCATCCAACAGAGCCATCGTCGATAGGGCTATCTTCAGTTCAACTTATGTCAAATTAAGAGAAGTTGCCTTATCCTACCGCGTTCCGAAGAATTGGTTGCAGAAAATCAGTATCCAGAATGCATCCGTTTCTATTGTTGCAACCAACATCTATGAATGGACGAAAGCAGGTATCCACATTGATCCGGAAAGGGCTTACCGAAATACCGGAAGTAGTTGGATTCAAGGTGCTGAATACTACAATATGATGCCTTGGACCGGTTCATTGGGATTTAAGTTAAACTTTGATTTTTAAAAGGAGATTTACTATGAAAACGATAAAAAAAGTAAAGATAATTGTTGCGTTGACATTGTTACTTCAGACAACATCCTGTCTAAATCTTAATGAGTTAAATGTTAGCCCAAACAGTCCTGTAGATGTCTCTTCCAATTATATTCTGACTTATGTTCTTACTTCTACTGCAAAGACTTACAAATCATTGGGGGATCATAAGACAGGAGTAGCCGGAGCCATGCAATACAATCAGATGGGGACTAATGACGGTATGCCTGAAGTCAACCAGTATCTTTGGACCAATGCTTCCTGGTCGGGATATTATAATCTTTTAAGAAATGTGAAGATCATCAATGAAAAATCGATCACCGAGAAAAATAAATTTTTTGAGGCAATCTCTTTAACGCTTAGGGCTTTCCTTTATGGGACAATTACCGATTTATTCGGAGATGTCCCTTACTCAGAGAGTTTGAAGGCGTCTGAGGGCACCTATTTTGTGAAGTATGATGATCAAAAAGATATCTACAAAGGAGTTCTTGCAGATTTAAAAAACGCAGAAACTATTCTTGGAGATCCAGGTATATCAAATTACAAGATTTCCGCCGGTGCGGATGTGATGTATGGAGGAGATCCGGCCAAATGGAGGAAGTTTGTTAACTCGCTCCGTTTAAGGTATTCCATGCGTTTGATCAATAAAAAAGCAGATATGACCGCCCTGGGGGTTGATCTTGTTACCGAATTTAATTCGGCTGCAACCATGGCATTTGCTTCAAATAGTGATAATGCGGTGGTGAATTACATCGGTACAACAGGCGATAACTCGGCCAAGGGAGGATTGCTTAATACTTCCAATCCGGAGTATCAAACCAAACCATGTAAAACAATGGTGGATAAATTAAAGTCGTACAATGATCCGCGATTGCATCGGTGGGCTATTCCTGTACAGACCAAATGGGATTTTAATGCTGCTACTTCGACAGATGTAACGGTTAAAAATTGGTTTGGAGAGACCTTTTCTGTGAAAATCATGCCAACAACCAACACTTCACTCGACACTTCCTTCTATGTTGGGTTGCCTGCAAATATTGCCCTGTTTGATGCCCAAGTCTACAACAAAGGAGCAGGACCTGCTTTTCCCCAGCCCGAAAGAAGCCCTTACATCTCATATCTTCATTCCAGATTCAGGGCAAATAGTGAGACTTATATTAAGATGGACCTGATGATGTATAGCGAAGTTGAATTTTTATTAGCGGAAGCTGCACAAAGGGGAGGCTTTTCGGTATCTGATCCTGAAACTCATTACAAAAGTGGTATTACGGCTTCACTGAACAGGTGGGGTATTACAGATGGCTCCAATGGATTTAGTTTTGCTGCTTACTACCTGAATCCAAAAGTCAGTTATTCCGGCGCTAGCAACAAACTGGAGCGGATCATGGATCAGAAGTGGATCTCATTGTTTCTCAACGTTGAATCGTGGTTTGATTACAGGCGTACCGGATACCCCGCCCTGGTAACGGGACCAGTGACACAATATGGCGCTGCTATTCCATTGCGCTTTATGTATCCGGTGCCAAGTCAGGATCCCAAATATCTGGTCAATTATGATGCCGCAGTCGCCAAACTTGAAGTAACCGGTTTTGTACCTACAGGTCAAAGTAAAGACCATAACTATTCCAGGATGTGGCTGCTTCAGGGTACTGGAAAACCATACTGATAAATATTATCGCTTTATCTCCCAAATATAACCTGTTGTGTCACTGCGATTTTTGAACTATTTTTAAAAATAGTGTAACTTTTCGGAAATAATTGAGTCTTATTGGTAGTGAGTTTTTTTTGTTAGAGCGGTTAAACAAAGTTTAGTAAATGAGGCTGCTTCCTTAGGGAGGCGGCCTTTGTTGTTATCAATTAAAATAAAAGCTATTTTTACCATTCAACAAAACTCAAAAAATTAATATAGCCATGACAAACAGAAGGGATTTCTTTAAAACGACTTCACTGATCGTTGCCGGAAGTGTGGTAGGCGCCAATCTTTTGACTGCCGCTGAACCGAAAAAATCAAAGAAAAAACGGGTGGGACTTCAGCTTTATTCCCTGCGTGATGATATGGGCAAGGACGCTGTGGGAACCCTTAAAAAGGCCGCCGATATGGGTTATTATTCACTCGAAACTGCATCTTACGGTGACAGGAAGATTTATGGAATGTTGCCTGGCGAGTTTACCAAGAGGGTAAAAGACCTGGGAATGAAACTCAGCAGCTGTCATTTGGGAGGTCCAAACTATACCAAAGATACCCATGCAGTAGCCATGGAGTGGTGGAAAACTGCCATTGAAGATCATGCCAAAACCGGTATGAAATTTATGATCAAACCAGGAGGCCTGAAATGGCCTGATAAGCTGGATGATTTGAAAATCCAAATGGATTATTTCAATGCCGTCGGTGAATTAACAGCTGCCTCCGGCATGCAGTTCGGCTGGCATAACCACAACCATGAGTTTACCAAAATTGAAGATAAAGTGATCTTCGATTTCATGCTCGAGAACACGGATCCCAAAAAAGTTGCTTTTGAGATGGATGTCTACTGGGTGATGAAAGGTGGATGCTCTCCTGTCGAGTACATGAAAAAATATCCGAACCGTTTCCAACTGCTTCATATCAAAGACGAAAAAGAGATTGGCGAAAGTGGATTGCTTGATTTCAAAACCATCTTTGAAACGGGTTATTCTATTGGAATCAAGGATTATTTCGTTGAGGTAGAGCGTTACAATTTTGAACCACTTGTCAGTGTTCAGAAGAGTTACGACTTTTTAGCCACAGCGGCTTACGTGAAATAGTTTATGAAGTTTAAAGGGTTTGAAATGTTTGAAGGGTTCCCTGGATCTTTTCGGACTCGAACTGAGTTAACATTTCAAACCTTTTAAACTTTTCAAACCCTTCAAACAACTTTAATTATGAACGGTTTGCAGCGGACAATTGATTTTTTGGAAGGGCGCGCGGTCGATCGCCCACCTTTTCATCCCATCCTGATGCGGTTCGCCGCAAAATATTCAGGGGTGAACTATCGTGATTTTTGTCTGAATTATCAGGATAAATGTGGCGCCAACCTCCGGTGTGCCACTGATTTTTCTTACGATTGGGTCAATGTGATGTCTGACCCCTATGCCGAAGCAGCCTCCTTTGGCACCCGAATCAATTATCCCCTGAACTCACTTCCCGTTGTGGAATCTTTGTTGGTCAATGATATTCAGGATATTGATAAAATAAAGACACTCAAAGTAAACGATCATTCACGGCTGATATCCAGGATTGATGAAATAAGATACTTTAAGAAACTGGTCGGAGATTCCCAGTTTATCTGTGGTTGGGTGGAAGGTCCCCTGGCCGAATATTGTGATTTGAGGGACCTTTCCGCTGCCTTCCTCGATTTTTATGAATATCCCGAAGCGCTGAAGAAGGCCCTGGAAATTATTACAGAGAGTGCCCTGATTTTTGTGGAAGCACAAATCAAGGCAGGTGCCCACTGTATTGGCATTGGGGACGCGGTTTGCTCGCTGATCTCACCGGATCTTTATATAGAATACGTATTCCCTTTTGAAAAGACCCTAGTCGACCATGCCCATTCACTCGGGGCAAAAGTAAAATTGCATATATGCGGAAATACCACTGCCATCCTGCCCGATATGATCTTAACAGGAGCTGACATTGTTGATGTTGACCATTTGGTTGGATCGATGGAGAAATTTTTGCCACTGTTGTCAGCTAATCAGGTTTTCGCCGGGAATACCGATCCTGTTTCGGTAATACAGAACGGAACGCTAGCCCAGGTTGAGGCCAGTGTTCAATCTTGTTTTAAAGGCACCAATGGGAGAGGAATTGTTTCGGCGGGTTGCGAAATAACCCCGGAGACAACGGTCGAAAGATTATTGGCCTATTCGGCCATAGCTCATCGTTTGAATGTCTGAGATTCGAAAGCCTCCTTTGAACAATCATTTAGAAATGTGGTTATATTTGAGATAGTTGCCGGTGTCACCATTTTAACCGGTACAATGGCCTGCCAATGAAACGAAAACATTTCATTACTCTCCTCTCACTTTCATCCTGAGAGTATAAACAGAAGTACGGGCAGTCACAAATAGAATGTTTCTCTTTTTTCCTCCGAAGCAGATGTTGGAGGGCTGCTCGGGAACCTCAATTCTTCCGATGTGTTCTCCCTTCCGGGAATAGACCGAAATGGATTTGTTGGTGAGGTAAACATTGCCTTTGTTGTCGATGGTCATCCCATCCGATCCTTCCGGTGCAAACAGGGTTTTCGAACCCAGTGATCCGTCTTTGTTGATGGAATATTTCCAAATTTTCCTGTCGTTGATATCGCTCACATAGAGTATTTTGCCATCCGGAGTACCAATCAGTCCGTTGGGTTGTTTGTAATCGCCGATGACCCTTGTTACCTTTCCTTCCGGACTCAGGTAATATACCCCGCGCAGATCCTGCAGCTCTTTGTGGCCAGCCTCCCAGTATTCCCTGAAGTAGTATGGATCGGAGAAGTAAATTCCTCCGTTAGGGGCGATCCAAAGGTCGTTTGGACCGTTTAAATGGTTGCCGTTGAATGACTCTGCCAATATTCTTGGTCGTTTTTCCATTGAGAAAGCAATCAGCCGATTGTGCAGATCAGCGCAGGCCACCAGCTCTCCCTTTTTGTTGAAGTAGGTACCGTTGGATCTTTCGCACCCCTGCATAAAGGTGGTAATGGATCCTCCCTCGCTCCAAACCTCAATCTTGTCGTTGGGCTGGTCGGTGAAGAACACCCTGCCGTCGGGAGCTACCGAGGGTCCTTCGGTGAAAATATATCCACCCCCTGCTTTGGTAATTTTTTCGCCTTTGGCAATTAATTTTTGGCTGGGATCAGGATCAATAGCCTTGGCAGAAAGTGTGCCGGTCACCAGAAGCAGGAGGAGGATTTTTTTCATTTGTTTATTATTTATTTTTTCATGGTTGTATTGGAAATCGCATGTTGGCATTGGGAATTCCGCCATGCATAAGTTGTGAAATTAATGGTAATAAAAGAATTATTGCGAGCGTCAGGCCAAAATAGAGCTCCCAGCGGTCTTTGGGATAGAATTTTCTTACCAGGATACCTTTAAAAGGAGATTTCGATTTTCTTATTAGGATGAGGAAGGCGATGAGGTTGAGCACATACAAGGGCTGTTCGCTCCTGAAATTGCCCATAAACAGGCCAGTGATCAGGTAACTCCAAACGATGTAAGTGCTGAAGAGAACGAGAAACAGCGTCATCACTTCGCTACGGCCAAAGCTTGTTTTTCCTATCAATTTAAGTCTGACGATCAGGTTCATAGCCACCAGAATCGCGAAGGTCAGCAATGTGAGAAACAACGCTTTGGATGCATCATTTTGTATAAAATTGCTTTTCATCAGGTCGCTTACCAGGAAAGCATCTTTCCAGACCAGCAGCGGAACGATCAGCAGGATTACCATCAAAGAGAGATTGCTTTCATACTTCTTTGGAGACTCGGCTTCTGAAGGCCATGTTGAGCTAAAAACTCCATAGGCCATCCCGGATCCACCCCAGAATCCGATGTTGTATTCCATCACATTCCACATGTTAAAATGCAGTTGAAGGACATTGCCGGTAGTTTGCAAAAGATTCCCGAAAGAGAATCCGAATCCCGCCCCCAGCATGGCATAAAAAGCAACGCGAAGAGCCGGTGTAAACCCATTTCGAACCATGTGCCACACCATGGCGGCACCGGCTCCCAAACAGATTGCCCAGGCTTCCGACCTTGGAGGGGTCATAAGTAATTCAGCCTGCTCGATCAGAAAGTAATAACCAATCAGTCCGCCGGCCGCCATTTCGGCTACCAAAGAGGACCATCTTACCCGGTTGGTTGAGGTTGAATTTAGCGATAGGCCAACGAGTCCGCCACCGATCAATCCGAAGAGTCCCCCGATGACAAAAAGGGATAGAAAGCCGTAGGTCGAATTGAGCAGGTCTTCGGCTCTGCAGTAGCCGACCACCATGCCATAGCTGATCATGCCGGTTGTGCCCCAGCCGATGGCCCCGGCGGCGATGATGGGGAGCATTTTGTTGTACCAATCCTCGCGACGGGCGACGAGAAGCAGAGCGGTGACACCGATGATTCCTGCGAACGCGGCGCCGGGTTCGTGACCGAATTGCCCCCGGATGGCCCAGGCTGTGCCAAATGCGATTCCCACCAGGAGAATGGAGAGAATGAGTTGATTTTTCTTCATGATAATGAGTAAATAGTAGTTGTAGGATAGTCCAAAGCTAGTAAAAGAATTTCGGATTTGGATTACTCGGATTTCAAAATGGATTACTCAGATTAACCCAGTCCCTACCACAAATTGCACAAATGAACACAAATTAAAAACTACTATAAAACCATCTCTTACCGCACACAAATGAAGAGTGTTTTTTACCACGAAGTGGTTAAATATGAATAACCCGGGGTAAAGCGACGAAGGAGCGGTACCCTGGGTTGAGGATTGTGAATAGCAAACCGTCTGCGAGCTTGTTTTAATTATTGACCAATTCTTATATCAGACGGAAGGGACCGCTATCTGAAAATTGAGCTCTGCATTAAGAGTCATTTTCGATTTGTCTCTGGACATCAATTGCGTTCTGCTCAATTTGGCGTAAATTTGCCTGATAATTCACGAATGATGGCGACATTGAAAGCAGATGAGTTTATTGGCAGGATGAAGGGGCAGGTGGTGCTGGATATTCGCACGCCTGCTGAATTTGCTGAGGGTCATTTGCCGAATGCCATCTCTTTCCCGCTGTTCACTGATGAGGAGCGGGTCGTTGTAGGTACCCTTTACAAACAACAGGGCAAGGAGCCGGCCATTCTGAAAGGGTTGGAGTTTGTCGGTCCAAAGCTGAAAAAATTTGTCCTGCAGGCCAGAAAGCTCCAGGGGTCCCTTTATCTTTATTGCTGGCGTGGCGGCATGCGGAGTAACAGCATGGCCTGGTTGCTGCAGACAGCCGGGAGGGAGGTGTATCTGCTGGAGGGGGGATACAAAGCATACCGCACCCATTGCAGGGAGCTTATCAGCAATGGTTTGAAACTAATCATGCTCAGCGGACCTACCGGATCTGGTAAGACGGAAGTACTCCATCAGCTAGAGCTCCTCGGACATCAGGTTTTGGATCTGGAAGGACTGGCCAACCACCGGGGATCGAGCTTTGGCGGGATTGGTCAGCCACCGCAACCAACCACCGAGCAGTTTACCAATTTCATCTTTGAAAAGATCACTGAATTCGATCTTTTCAAACCCATCTGGGTGGAAGGGGAGAGTCAGGCCATCGGAAGAGTGAGCATCCTCAACGAACTTTTCTCGCAGATGAACTGCTGTCAGACCATACGCATCGATCCGCCCACCGAGGAACGAATCGAAAGATTGTTGCGCGATTACGCCGGTTTTCCACTTGAACAACTGCAACGAAGTGTCGAAAATATCAGCAAAAGGTTAGGAGGGAAGGATACCCATGAGACGCTTGAAGCGCTTAAGGCCGGCGATTACCGGAAAGTGACTGAGATTACCCTCGCCTATTACGACAAGACTTACGATTTCAGCATGGCACGTCGCAATACGAAGATGATACAGTTCGTTCCAAAATCTTACTCTCCTGAATTAGTAGCTCCCGGGCTGGCGGAGTTTGCTGATCGGGAGATAAGGTTTGAATAGTTTGAAGGGTTTGAAATGTTTGAAGGGTTTGAAATGTTGACCCTTCGACAGGCTCAGGGACCGATGTCGTTTTCATGTTGTTGGAGAGACAGCCCTTCGACAAGCTCAGGGAGCAAATTGCTGACGGTTACCTAACGCTATGCTTCTGTTCCCTGAGCCTGTCGAAGGGCCAGATTGAATCACAGTATCACCGGTCCCTGAGCTTGTCGAAGGGTCGAGGGGGTTGAACGGAGAAGATGAGAAAATGGGAAGGTGAGACCGATCCCTGTGCGAAGTGGTCCCTGAGCTTGTCGAAGGGTAGAAGAACCAGTGGAACTCAAATAAATGTTGAAATAGTTAAAGCAAAATATAGATAAAATGCAAATAGTAGATGGCAAAGGGTTGCTCTGTCCGCAACCGTTGATATTGACCCGGACGGCGCTCAAAAATTGCCTGCCAGGAGAGACGCTGAAGATTGAATGTGACAACCAGACGGCCTTTCAGAATATTCTCACCTATCTGAAAGATCAGTCGTTGTCTCCGACTGGAAATGAAACCGATGGCATCTTCCACATCACGGTAGTGAACCAGCCAGATGAAGCAGGCGAAGCTTCCGGTTCGTGCAGCATCGATCCGGGGATTTGTTCCTCTTCTTACGTAGTTGTGGTGAGCAGCGACAAGATGGGAGAGGGGGATCCTCAGCTTGGGGCAATCCTGATGAAGGGATTTTTGAATGCCCTGATCGAGCAGCCGGTATTGCCGACCCATCTGCTTTTTTACAATGCCGGCGTAAAACTTACTACCGTGGATTCGGGTGTGAGCAGCGCACTTCTGGCTTTGGAAGAGAGCGGCGTCGAGATTCTGATTTGCGGTACCTGTGTCGATTTTTACGACATCAGGGCTAAACTGGCGGTTGGAAAGATTTCAAACATGTTTACGCTCACGGAGACGATGGCGAAGACTGGGCATATCATCAAACCATAGATAAATTGTTTGAAATGTTTGAAGGGTTTGGAAAGTTTGAAATGTTAAATCCAGCCCTTACCACAAATTACACAAATGGACACAAATTGATTTGTTCTCGGGGCAGTGCAGCTCAGGGAGCAAATGTCCTGAGAGCAATAACCCTTCAAACATTTTAAACATCATAAACATTTCAAACAAATTTAAACTTCTCCATGAATTTATATTTCGATAATTGCGCAACAAGTTTTCCTAAGCCGGCGGCGGTAGCTGAGGCGATGGTCAGGCACCTGAACGAAACGGGAGGTACCTACGGGCGATCGGCCTATCCGCGCATTCTGCAGTCGACCAGGCTGGTGGAGGAGTGCCGCGATCAACTGGCTGCAAAAATGGGCTCTACTGAGGCTGGAAAGATCATCCTGACAGCCAATGCCACCACGGCGCTCAACCTGATGATCCAGGGAATCTGTCAAAAAGGAGGACATGTGCTGACCTCTGCCATGGAACACAATGCAATTGCCCGGCCTTTGGAGCACCTGCGTCAGTTGGGATTGATAGAATGGGAGTTGCTGGAGAGTGCGCCGGACGGACGCATCCTGGTGGATAAAATTGCTTCAAAACTGCGTCACAACACCATTCTGGTGGCCATCTGCCACATGAGCAACGTGAATGGCATGGCACAGTCGCCGGGAGAGATCAAAAAGGCCATCGGGGAGATCCCGCTGCTGGTGGATGCCAGTCAGTCGCTGGGTTCCCATCCGGTTATGGTGGATGAATGGGGCATCGACTTTCTGGCTTTCACAGGCCACAAATCACTGCTTGGCCCTACCGGAACAGGAGGCGCCTTTATTCGGTACCCCGAAATGGTGGAACCTTTGCTTTACGGCGGGACTGGCAGCGGATCCGATTCGTTCTTGATGCCCTCCTTCGTACCCGACCGCTTCGAGGCCGGAACGCCCAACATCACTGGTATCCACGGATTAAATGCCGCATTGAAGAACAGGCCTGTTGCACAACATTCGAGGGACGATTTCGCGGCTTTGCTGCAAGAGGTGAAGCGGAATTCGAATTTCAAAGTCCGCTGTGCGGCAGATTTCGGGCATCAGGGAAAGCTATTTTCGGTGGTGCACAACTCCCTGAGTTCCTCTGAACTAGCGCTGAGATTTTATGAGGAGTTTGGCATCGAATCCAGGGCCGGACTTCATTGCGCACCCCTTGCACACCGACATCTGGGCTCGTTCCCTACCGGGGATTGCCGTTTTTCGTTGTCTCCCTATCATACGCCTGAAGAGTTGAACTATCTGGCCAAAGCGATCCACGATGTCGGAAAATAGGGAAATAGTGCTGTTTCAGAATATCCGTCAAGTGATTAAGGCGGAGCAGTGGTGCATGGATAACAGCTTTCCTGTTAAGGTGATACCTGTGCCAAAGCCTTATTCGACAGAGTGCGGGATGTGCCTGGAGACCACCAAAGATAATGCTGATAAACTGGAAGAATTTGCGATGGAGAGTGGCATGATTACACAAAGAATCCCTACCACAAATTACACAAATGGACACAAATGACCCTATCCAACTACTGATTACACAAATTACACGGATTTCACGATATAAATGGAGATAATAAAATTTAGGGTTTTTATTATCGGATTTGAGAACCAATTTTTTCTGTTTAGCAAATCATTTTCCAGTGCCATGGGCACGACCGATCTTGTAACCATTGGGTTTCAACCCATGGGGAATAAAGTACGAATGATTCAAAGTGCCGTAGGTACGAGAGAAACTCACCAACCTTATCCGGAAGACTAGATCTATACATGCCTTTTGATCAATTTGCAGTTTTTCGCTGCGATCTAATAGGTATTCACCCGGTCCACCCGCCGCCAGGTAATCTGCTTGTAGACCAAAATCCTGTTGATATACCAGATGATGCCTCCGTAAAAGGGGATCAGCAGGAGATTTGAGTAATCGTGCCAGTGCAGCAGAAATTTGTGAAGAAAGCCAAATGCTGCTGCCAGGGCAAATATTCCAAATATCTTGAAGATTGTACCTCCCGCCTGGGTCGCTGATTTCTCAGAAGCAAACGGAAAAACAGGGTTCTGAAAATAATAGATCAGTAACGAAGACAAATAGATGACAAGAAAGGCAATGAATATATCAGGCAGCACCTTGATTCCCCGGAAGGAGCAGACACCAATGGCCAACAGACAATAAAAAGGGATAAAGAACTTTGCAAAAGCGGCTTTGATGGTTCCTTTAAAGAATCCTGCAGGTGATTGCATCGGCAGTGATTTGAAAATCCAGGCTGTATGCTTATTCCCTCCTATGAGCAAAGCAGCCGGAAGTGTGACGCCAATAAACATGAAGGCATACAGAATAAAAAGGTATTGGTCGCTTTCTGCCATTTTATTGATCCGGTCCGGTTTGCTAAAGAAGGGTACCAGGATCATGATGATGATGTAACCGAAGGAGGGGAGAATGGTTTGCTTGAACAACCTTTCACGTCCCGTCATTTTCCACATCAGATGAAAGGATGCTTTTTCATCTTTGTCATGCACAAATATCATCGCCATAAGTCTGTACCACAGGCTTATGTGCGAAGTTTCAATTTTTACTTTCGCATTGCGGTCACCCTGTTCCAGATCCATTAATTTCTGATTGAAGAGCGGGGTGAGGTATTTACCGGTAAGATAGATGGCTGCAAAAGGAACAAACAGCGCTTCGGCAATAAAAATCAGGTGGTTTGGATCAAAATTTGTCGACGATAACCCTTCGATGAAACCCGAAAAGAAAGCAGGAGGAACCAGAAAAGTGTACCAATTTACAGGCAGCACCATGTTCATGATATTGCTCTTGTCGACCATCCCCATACCGAACTGGTAGCCTGCCATAAAGAGAATGGCTACGACTATCTGAAAATACATCAGCAGGTTTTTGAGCTGTTCACCACTGGCTAGCTGCAATATGCCGAGATATAGTATGTTGGCCAGAAACAACGTGAACAAAACATTAAGGAAGATGGTAAAGACAAATATCAGTCCTGCAACGAATCCAAACTTTACCATCGCAATAACAATGGAAACCACGGAAAGGTTAAAAGCCATCAGGGTCAGGTAGATAAATACATGCGCATTTCTGGCTAGGTTGATGGTATTACCTTTAATTGGCAATGGCTGTATAATCACATTTTCTGTTGTATCGAACAGGACAGTGGTGAATTCGGAGATGATGGTCATGGCCATCATGACCATCAAAAAGGTGTGAGAGAAATAGAAAAAGGTGAAAGGCAATTTAACCAATATCAGAAATATTCCGAAGAAGCTACCAAAAAAAATCTGCGTCAGCGATTGTTTCACCAGCATGTTTTGCTGATCGTTCTGAGGTTTTTTGGTCAGACCCTTCACCCTGCGATTGTCGAGCGTTAGCTTCAGTTCGAGGATCCGTGTGAACTGATTATAGTCTGCACCCATCTTTTCGATGAACCTCCTGAACGGTTTAAAAAGCAAAAGGATAAAACGGATCATGGCAGTTACTTTTCAAACGCGTTGATAAAAGCCTCAGCCTTCTCTTCGTGGTTCGTGTTCCCTGTGAGACGGGTGAACATCTTTTCAAGGTTGGCGTCGTTGGAGAGTTTGTTGAGTTCGGCAAAGGATCCGTCGGCAATTACCATACCCTGATCGATCAGGATGATACGGTCCGATATTTTTTCCACCACATCCATCAGGTGGGAGCTGTAAAAGATCGTTTTACCTTCGCGGGCGAGGTGGATCAACATCTCTTTGACCATAATCACGGAATTGGCATCCAGGCCGGAGAGTGGCTCATCCATGAAGATCAGATCGGGGTTGTGCAGCAGACCTGAGCATATCAACACTTTCTGACGCATCCCCTTCGAGAAGGTGGAGATCCGTTGGTTGATGTTGGATTTCATCTCGAAGATAGCCATCAATGCCTCTGCCTTGCTTCGTGTCTGCTCCCTGTCGAGGCCACGCATTTCTCCGATAAACTCCATGAATTCCATCGCGGTTAGCGATTCGTACAAAACCGCATTTTCAGGAATATAGCCTACCTGTTTCTTGATTTCAAGGATGTGGTTTCTCAGCTCCTGGCCGAAAATTTCTATCTCTCCGCCAAAATCTGTGATCAATCCGCAGAGGATCTTCACGGTAGTTGATTTACCGGCCCCGTTGGGACCAATGTATCCGATAATTTGTCCGGAGCTGATCTCCAGGTTGATTCCTTTCAGTACCTCTTTTTTTCCGTATTTTTTCTGAAGGTTGTGAATCCTGACAATCGTTTGATGGTCCATGGCTGGTTAGGTATTAAGGGTAATTGCAGTAAAACAAATATAAGTCGTAATCCTCAATTATGCAACCTTTGAATTTAGTAGTACTAATAAATTCAAAAAAAGGATACCTCATTCGAGGAATTCGCTACCCAGTCTTTTGCCCGGGAGCATCATTTGATCTTCAAATTATTAATTTTGTATTTCCAGAAAGCGGAATTAAAGCTCTTAAAAACCCAAAAACATTTCAAACCCTTCAAACCCTTCAAACATTATAATCCCTCATTCATTCACAAACAAATCTATAAAGTTATGGCAGACAGAAGAATATTTATAAAATCAATTGCAGGTGTAACTGCAGGTCTTACTTTAGCCGGAACTTCCTTCGCAGGAATTGCGTTGGCAGAAAAAAATGAGAGTGACCGTCTGGGAGAGATACTTCCAAAACGAAAACTGGGTCGGACCAATGAATTTGTGACCATGCTGGGTACCGGAGGTTACCATGTTGGCTGGACTACTGAACGCGATGCCCAGGAGGTCGTTGAAGCGGCGCTGGAAGGGGGAGTCAGGTTTTTTGATACCGCAGAAAGTTACGGCAATGGAACCAGCGAAACGCGCTATGGGAAATACCTGACCCCAAATTACCGCGACCTGATATTCCTGATGAGTAAATCGACAGGAAGGGATGCCAAAACCGTCAGGGAACACCTGGAAGGAACCTTACGCAGACTAAAAACTGATCACCTCGATTTGTTTCAGGTTCATGCCATTTCAACACCTGATGATGTCGACAGCCGGATTCAGCTTGGGGTACTGGATGTTTTACTGAAGGCCAAAGAGGAGGGTAAAATCAGGTTCATGGGTTTTACCGGTCACCAGAATCCGTTTGCCCATGCACGAATGCTGGAAAGAACGAAAGAGAGTAACATTTTCGATACAGTTTTGATGCCGGTGAATGTATTGGATCAATCCTATTTCAGCTTTACCCACAACATTATGCCCAAGGCATTGGAGCGGAACATGGGAATACTTGCCATCAAATCGCTGGCCGACGGCAGGTTCTTCGCCAAGAAGGAACAAGCCGGCTGGACATCTGATGATCCGGTTATTCCCAACTACCTGAGCATTCAGGAGGCGATGCATTTTGTCTGGTCGCTGCCGGTTACAGTCTTAATTTCAGGAAATGAAAACGCCGCCTTCATGCGCGAAAAAATCGGACTGGCACGTTCCTTTTCCAAAATGACAGAGGAACAAAAGGCAACCCTGATTGAGAAAGTCAAAAACATTGCACTGACGGGCAAAGTGGAGTATTTCAAAAAGAAGGAATCGTAAATAGCGCTATTTTACAGGCAAATATGCTGCCTTATTGATCTCCTGCAGGTTTTTGATAGGTTTCTGCGGTGAAAGGTACTGTGCCAGAAACTTGTAGATCTTAACCCGTATCTCCTTGGCCGTTTTTGTGTCGATTCTGTCGAAGGAGTGTCCACCCGGTACCTCTTTAAAGATTTCGTATTCGAATTTTTTCCCTTCGGCTTTCAGCGCCTGGATCAGGTGTTCGACCTCCAGAACGTTCACATCATCGTCGATGGTGTTGGAGTGGATGAGCAGGGGTGTTTGCAGTTTCTCCGCATTCCAGGCAGGTGAACGTTTACGGTACTCGTTGATATCCTCACGGGCTGTTTTCCCCAGATGATAGTTTGCTGAGTATTCCTTACGGTACTCCTCGGTCGCATAACCCATTCGAGCCACCAAATCTGAGACAGGAACTCCTGCGAAAGCACATTTGTAAGCCCCCGGATTGGCGAAGATGCTCATCAGAGCGATCATTCCGCCATGGCTCCAGCCAATCATACCCACCCTGTTTCCATCTACAAAGTCGTAGTTTTCGATCATATACTTGCGGCTGGCATCGCAATCGTCGTTTTCGAGTCCGCCGTAATCGATCTGCTCATAAAATGCCTTGCCATATCCTGTACTTCCGCGGTATTCTGGCGCTACCACGATGTACCCCTGGGCCATCAGTTCGCGGATAATGTGGGTGTGGTAGGTGGTAAAATCGGCATGAACGCCCCCATGCGGCAACACCAGCAGTGGATATTTTTTGTTGAGGTCGATGTTCTTCGGAATGAAAACATAGGACCAGAACTTAACAGGATTTGTGGCCCCCATAGCAGTAGGATTTTTGACCTTAGCCGGTCCCGGCCCTACCATGAATACTTTGTCGATAAATGCCGCATCCCCCAACCGGGCGAACCATAGCGCGTCGTCGGCCTGCTTTTGAAGGGCATCCAGCCGATGGTTCAGTGCGACATTCGATTCATTCAGTTTGGATACCTCCTCTTTCAGGGATTGTTCGGTTTGGGCAAATAACAAGTATGGAAGAAACAGGAAGAACAGGATAACTATCTTTTTCATAGTGAATAAGTTTTAGGAAAAGAAGGAAGCATAAAGTTAAAATTAATTGTCTGAATCAGAATTAGCAGGATTAAAGAATTAGCAGAATTAAGGACGGTGAAAGTTTTTGGATTTTAAACATATTTGTTGCCAAGTTATTACCGCCATCTGCCAGTGCCATCGGCACGACCGATCTTGTAACCTTGGGTTTCAACCCATGAGGGAGAGTGCGCAGATGAGGTGAAGTGCCGTAGGTACGATGGCGGATCTCCGACTGAAGCTAGCCGCTGTTGAAGATTTGCAAATTGCACCTGCAGACAGACTCAAATTAATTTTTCTGTATATTTATATGGTTCATTGTTTCATTCCTTTTACGAAAACTAAAGTTATGGCAGATCTTACTTCAAAAATCAACGATTTTGTGCAGAAAAATATCAGTGAGAAACCGGTACACGGGATCAAGGATCGTTTTTGGGAATCGCTCCTCAATGCCGGAACAGAGCTTTGGCTCGACACAGGTGACATGGATGAAGCTGAGGCCAACTGGTCGGCAGAGATGAGCGCGCTTACGACAAACAATACCCTCCTCAACAATGAGATCCAGAAAGGCGCTTACGACAGTTTCATCTCAGAAGCAAAGAGCATTGTCAAAGGTCTGCCTGCAGATGAGCAGGTGAAAGAAATTGCCTTCATCCTCAACGCGCGGCATGGCCTGAGGCTGGCAAAAAAGTTTGGCGGGTTCGTAAGCGTGGAACTTCATACGGATACGGCTTACGATATCAAGGCCATTGAATATTTCGGGAAAAGGTACCACAAAATTTGCCCTGATCAGTTTATTGTGAAGGTTCCTTATACGGCAGATGGACTGCTGGGCGCCAGGCGATTGAAAGATTCGGGTGTCAGGATAAATTTTACGCTCGAATTCAGTGCGAGGGAAAATGTAATCGTCACCAGGGTTGCCAGGCCCGATTATCTGAATGTATTTCTCGGACGTGTAGGAGCATACCTGATCAACAACAATTTAGGGGATGGTTCAGGAGCAGGGGAAATGGCTGTGATTGCTTCCCAGAATTGGGTCACCGCCTTGTCGGCCAAGAATCCATGGCAGACAAAATTGATCGCGGCTAGTCTGCGCAGTTACACTCAGCTGGAACTGCTTGCCGGTACCGATGTCTTTACGATGCCTCCGAGGGTGGCTGCCGCTGGTCGCAAAACCCTTTCCGGGAATTTCACATCCAGAATGCATGAAAACTACGAGGTAAGCCTTTATGAATCGGCCAATGGTGCCCATATCGAAAAATTCTGGGAGGTAGATGACAAGGTTCTTCAACTGGCAGATAGACTTTCGTCAAAAGTTCCTGCCACCGGATCTGAACTGATTCATATTGCGCAAGAGGAAGGCTGTGGAGACATGTTCCCTTCATTGACAAATGAGGAGAAAGGTTTTATAACTTCTGACGGGAAGATCCCTCTCCACTCAAGATGGGAGAAAAAGATAAGCGAAGGCAAAATTGCACCTGACACATTGCTGACACTGGCTGGGCTGGCCTCATTTACTGCAGATCAGGAGATGCTCGATCAACGGATCAGGAGTATTATCGGCTGATTCTGAATTGAGCGGGCACTCATCTTTGTAGAATTATTTCAAAAGATACGCATCGATTCTATCCTTCACGTTTTGCCGGATGTTCATCCAGAAAAGGTTGTAATCCCACCTGTGGTAGTTGGTCATTTTGCTCTTCTTCTCATCCAGAACCACTTGGGTATCTATCCAGAGAATTTTGGCGGTAGGCTCAATACTGGCGCTTACCGTATGCGGTACGATGGTCTCAAAATTGTTCATGATCCCCAGGTGAAGATCGGCAGAGGCCCAAGCTTCGGAGGTGGTCCATGTCAGCGGATTGACACAAACGGAATTCCCGTTTTCAGCGACGGCCCCTTTCGGTATCTCCCCTTTGGCGAAGGTGCGCCATCCAACGAAACAGCCGGTCTGGTTGGCTCGTTCTCCTACCGGGAGTTTTTTAAAGGCATCTTTCTTTATTTGATAGCCAATAATATAGGCACAAACCAACCTTTTTTGCAGGGGCTTTCCATCGAAAAACTCCTGCAGCAACCGGATGGCATGCAGCGTTCCCTGACTGTGGGAAGCAATGATGATCGGACGTTTTTTGTTATCATGTTTCAGGTAATACTGGAATGCCTTTTTCACGTCGCTGTAGGCCAGGTCGAACGCCGCTTTGGCTTCCGGTGTATTGAATACATAAAAGGCCTCCATGTTGCCCTGCCGGTAGCGGGGCGCGAAAACCCGGCAACTGCCATTGAAAACGGAAGTCTGAAGCCTGATCGACAGGTTATCGGTATTGTTGTTGACGGTGGTATCCCGCAAATCGGCATTCCAGGGAGAGCCTTTTTTTTCGCCAAAGTAAGAGGTCGGATGGATGAAAAAAACATCGGCACGTGCCTCTCTGGTCTCATTTTTCAGAAAATCGGGAATCTTGTCGCTGGTGTCCTCTTTGTATGGAGAAGCCGCCCAACAGTTCAGATCGCTGTAATCGGGAGCCGGACCGCTGTTTTTGGGGGAGGTGGCGGCCGATTGCTGCCCGGCAGATTTCTGGTTTTGTGTTCCGCTTTGTGCATTCGCATTAGAAAACAGAAGGGAAGAGACGATCAGTAAGATAGTTAGTTTTTGCATGGTAGTAGTTTGAATCTTGTAAAAATAACAAAATTGTCTGAATCAGGATTTTCAGGATTAAAGAATTAACAGAATGGGGGTTGTGCCGATGATAGAATTTTGGGTTTGTTAACCTTATTTTTTTGAGGTAACCTTAGTAGAAAGCAGATAATTGATTGAAATTAACCTTATTACCTTATTTGAGATATCACTTTGCAACTAATCCGGATATGATTTTGCTGTTGGCACCCGGAATAAGGTAATAAGGTTTTGGAAGGGTGGTACTACAGCAGATCTCTCGGCTGGCACCGGCTAATTGATTGCCAATACTTTTCCATCTAATTTTTAGATATCTTTAAAAGTAAAATTTGCTAAACCAATTTCGACCGATGACAACCACCGAAGAACTTTACCGTCAGCGCCTCAGTCGCTACCTCACGGCCATGCGTAACGAAAAACCCGACCGCATTCCAATTCGTCCTTTTGTCGCTGAATTTACCGCCAAATATGCCGGAATGACTTGTCAGGATGTGGTTCACGACTACAACCGAGCCTTCGAAGCGGCACGCAAATGCGCGGCCGGGTTCGATTGGGACGCAGTAGTCTCGAACATGGTCTATGTATGGACAGGCCTCACACAAGCCATCGGACTCACTTATTATGGTATTCCAGGTATCGATGTACCAGCCATCAACGGATTTCAGTACCGCGAACCGGAGGAAAGCAAGTCATTTATGAAAGTGGATGAGTACGACGAACTGATTGACGATCCGACCGCATTTCTTTACAACAAATGGCTGCCGAGGGTCTCGGCGGATATCTCACCCATGGGAACCGCCATCAGCTACCGGAACAACCTGGCGCTGGTAAAAGGGGGAATGGCCATGCTCAATTATTTCAATGCTTATGGTCCGCATGTAGAAAAATTACGAACGGAAAGTGGCACAGTATCTGCCATCAGCGGTATTTTCAAGGCACCGTTCGATATTCTGGGCGATAAACTCAGAGGCTACCTGGGACTGACCATGGACATGCTGACGCAGCCCGAAAAAGTAAGGCAAGCCTGCGAAGCCCTGATGCCCCATCTGTACAACGTGGCCCTTACCTCCGCCGATCCCAACAAACAGGTGCCGATCGGGTACTGGATGCACCGCGGCTGCATTCCGTTTGTTTCGGCCGGTGAGTTCGAATCGCATTACTGGCCCACCGTCCGGCCAATTGTGGAAGAACTTTGGAAAAACGGACATCAGACGCTCTTTTATGCCGAAGGAAACTGGAACCATCACCTCGGTAGTTTTGCTGAACTGCCTGAAAAGAGTATCGTTTACCACGTGGATAGCGGCGATATTTTCAAGACTCACCAGACCATCGGTCACAAGTTCTGCCTGAGTGGAGGCATTCCAAACACGCTGCTGTCTTATGGAACACCAGATGAGATCCGTGCCCGCTGCAAGAAAGTGATTGACGAAGTTGCACGTGACGGAGGATACATCATGGATGCCAGCGCCATCATCCAGAACGATGCAACCATCGAAAATATGCGGGTTTTAACTGACTTCACCAGGGAATACGGTGTTTACTCCGGAAGTTCGGCTCCCCTGCTTGCTGTGGATGCACAAAATATATCGGCTTTAGGTACAGTTTTCGGTCCGGATTATGGAATGGTCAAACACATGAACTCAAAAGTAAAACCAGGGTTGTGCATTCCATGGGAAGAGAAGCGGAAAGAGATTCCTGTGATCCCCGGCGATGAACCGCTGGTGAAACGGATCTGGGAAGAGGTCGATTCGTTCGGGAACATGTTTATCTGGCAATGTTTGCTCTCCTTCTAACAATTGTCGGATTGGGATTTGCGGGATAACCCCTTCAATTGTCTGAAGCAGAATTTTCAGAATTTCAGAATTGACAGGATGGGAGAGGTGGTGGTAGCAAGATAACCCCTTCTATTGTCTGAAGCAGGATTTGCAGGATTAAAGAATTAACAGAATTGGAGTTGTGGTGGTAGCATGATAACCCCGCAAATTGTCTGAATCAGGATTTGCAGGATTAAAGAATTAACAGGATAACCCCAGCCTTACCACGGATTACACAAATTACACAGATTAATAGGAAAAGTGATTTCATCGTTTCTTTGACTCAATCTTTTGAGTTCCACTCCGCCTGTCTCCCAGTCCCCCAGTCCCTAAGTCCTTTTTTCCCGTCGTCCCAGTCGTCCCCTTCATCCCAGTCTTCCTAGTCGTCCCCCTCCTCCTTCCCGCTACCACGAGGTTAACATTACTTCCCAGTGCCATCGGCACGGCCGGTACTGTAACCATGGGTTTCAACCCATGGGGGGTACAAAGCGCAGATGAAGTTAAGTGCCGTAGGTACGACAGCGGATAACTACAGATGCTGCCGGAAAATCAGCCCCAAAAGCACCATCCGGTTGAGCGGTTTCAGCACATCCGGATGTTCTTTGGATTCGCTGGCGAAACATAAGGGGTCGAATTCGACCCCTTTGAAGGCCGTGGGGTCTGTTGTTTAGTTTTAATTCCGGGGCTGGCAGAAAGAGCAACAGGATTTTGATGATGCTGTTGTCTGGGGCCAATTCACAGCAGCAATGCAAATAGGGTGAAAAATATCAATTGATGTTATCACATTCAATTTTTTTGTAGATACATTTGAAGTATCATAAAAACCTGTATATGACCAAAGAAAACGCCATAAAGTTTTTTAATGACAAGCAAATACGCACTCATTGGGATGACGAACAAGAAAAATGGTATTTTTCTATTGTTGATGTAGTAGGTGTGCTTTCTGAAAGTATTGATCCGCAAGCCTACTGGAGAAAACTTAAACAACGGTTAAAAGAAGAAGGAAATGAAACCGTGACGAATTGTCACGGTTTGAAGATGATGGCTGCTGATGGCAAAATGAGATTAACTGATGTGGCTGATACGGAACAACTTTTTCGACTCATCCAAAGTGTTCCATCCCCAAAAGCTGAACCGTTTAAAATTTGGCTTGCCCGTGTTGGCAGTGAACGTATTGATGAAATCGAAGATCCTGAAATAGGTATCGAGCGGTTGATGGAGACCTATTTGCGTAAGGGATATAGTAAGGATTGGATCAACCAGCGACTCAAAAGTATTGAGGTAAGAAAAGAACTTACCGATGAATGGGAAAAACGAGGCGTAAAAAAAGGGCAGGAATATGCAATTCTAACAGACGATATAACTCAGGCATGGAGCGGTTATTCAACCAAACAATATAAGAATCTTAAAGAGCTCAAAAAGGAGAATCTACGTGATCATATGACCAATCTTGAATTGGTATTGAATATGCTCGCCGAAGCAACCACCTCAGAGATTTCCAAAGAAAAGCATCCAAAATCATTTATTGATAGCAGAAGAATTGCCAAACAAGGCGGAACGATTGCAGGAAATACCAGGCGTGAAATCGAAGAAAAAACAGGTAAAAAAATAGTTACCGGTCGAAACGCCAAGCAATTGGATAAAGGCAAGAATAAAGAGATTGACGGGAAATAACAACATTGAGAAATAACGGCTTGGCCGGCTGACTCCCTCTCTCCTGCAAAAATATTATTTAGCTGCCCCGGCGACTTCGCCAGTCTGCACCCATTTATAAAGTTTCCCCCCTAAAGCTTTGATATTAAATAATATTATGTAAGTTTATGATCAAAATAACGCGCAACTAACCTTTCGCGAACGTCCAAAATCAGTTTAGTGAAGAATGCCTGAAAGGGTTCGGCCCGGATCAAAGCCAAAAGATTAGGATTGTAAAACATGGATAAGCATGGGACTATTTTCAGCCATATTGGGGAATGCCAGCACCGTAAGCCACGACGAATTAATGAAGCAGTTTGGTCTGCTCCTAACCGAAGGCGAAGAAATCGAACTGGGGTTTAAACTTATTCGCGATACCTTTATTTTCACGACCAAACGACTTATTCTGGTCGATAAGCAAGGGGTGACGGGCAGTAAGACGGAGTACAAATCGATCTCCGACAAAAGCATCTCCAGGTTTAGCGTCGAGACAGCCGGAACATTCGAACTGGATGCCGAACTGAAAATCTGGATTTCCAGCGAGCCCCAGCCAAGTATCAAAAAACAATTCAACAAATCGGTTAATGTTTATGAGGTGCAAATTTGAATTTACGGGACAATATTTTTTTGATATGACAAGACGAATAAAAATATGACCATTAATTACAAGATAATATTCCAAATATTGTTACGTAGCTTCAAAGAAGCATTTAATTGGAATTTGTGGAAATGGCTTTCAACAATAGGAATTGGTTTGATTCTTAGTGCAATACCTATTGGGAAAGAGTTATTTGAATGGGATACAAAACGTGAAATAAAGTTTGTTATTGCTACCATACTGATTCTGTACTTATTCAGATTTCTAGCTATTTTCTTGAAAGAATCATTAAAATATTTTCATGAAACGTATCGAAATTCGGTTTTCGGAGAAGCAATAATTGTATTAAAAGATAGCTTCGCAAATACTCACTTCTACAGGAAAACTCCGGGGCATGATGACACCGAATTCATGAAAATAATGATTACTTTCTGCAATAATCTTGAATTTATTTATAATAAAATTACTCAAAGTGAATGCTCCGTTTCAATAAAAGTACCTAGATATGACCCCACAGTTCATGAAAATACTGTTTTAATGAATTTAACAAGAGATATTACACATAATAGTCGAGATACTCAAACGTATTGTAATACAAAGCATACTTTAATTGGTAATACTGCTTTTACTTTTTCTTTCAACCAAGTGATGAATAATACAAAAGAAAAACACTACATTCACAATGCTATTAATGATGATCCTAAGTACCTAAATACAAGTAAGGATTGTTACAAAGATGGAATCTTGCCGTACAATAGTGAATTAGTGGTCCCAATCGTACCTGTTGTCAACAACAAGGTAAGAAATTATGATTGTCTTGGATTTCTATGTGTGGATTGTTCAAAAAAAAATGCATTTATGACGAAATATGAGGTGGCCTTATTAGAAGGAGTTGCTGATGGTATATATGATTTAATCTCAGAGCGTAATATTTTTAACAATAAATCAAATACTGTAGAAAATGGCAAATAATGGACAATTAGTTTATGCAAATTTCGAAATGCTTGATTCAAATGAAGATAATGCAGTATTTAAAAGAATTGTAAAAGCAAAAGGGCGAACGAATAAAGAGATTCAAAAAATCGAACAATCACTACCAACGGTTACTGTTCATTATTTTTCCGAGTTAGAATTTAATAGATTAAAGGAAATTGAAAGTCAACTCGTTGAAGAATTTAAAAATTCAAATACGAATAAAAGTACGGTTAAAAATTTAGGACATTATATGCGCCATTTCTTTGAAATTTGAGTTTTGGCGATATTTCTAAGTCTAATTATTTGTCTTTTTTTTTAATAAAGTGCTTGAATTTGTCTCCTAAAGTCAACTTATCATTGAGTAGATAAATTTTGAATCAGAATCCTACAATGCTTTATTCCTTCAGTTTTCTTAATATGTAGGATTAATATTGCTTAGGTTTCGTAAATTTGGAAGACCTAAGACAATGATTTAATACGCATTAAAATGTCATCAAAATTCTTCACCAACGAAACTGACAATTCCCTTTTTAAAAAATTTGTAGGTGCCTTTGAAAATATTGCCAATCTGTATGCTTTTCATGCGGTAGTCGGATATTTTAGAGCCTCAGGCTATTTTGCTATTCGTGAGCACCTAAAAAAACTCGAAGAAGTTAAAATACTGGTAGGTATCAATGTCGACATAATCAGTGCTGAAGCTAAACGCAGGGGAATGATGTTCTTTGGCGATCCTGAGCGCAGTCGCGATGAATTTGTACGCTGGATACGCGCTGATATTCGGGAAGCGGCTTATTCCAAAGAAGTTGAAGATGGCATTATTCAGTTTTTCGAAGATATCATTGATGGTAAAATTCAGATTCGTGTTCATCGCTCCAAAACACTACATGCTAAAATTTATATCTTTCTCCCCGGTGGTTTTAATGAATATACAGGAGGTGAAGTCATTACAGGTTCTTCAAATTTAACCAGCAACGGCTTGGGAACAAAGGAAGAAGCCAATTACGAATTCAATGTTGCCTTACGCGATTATGAAGATGTAAAATTTGCAGAAGATGAATTCATTAAACTGTGGGAGCAAGGTGAAGAATTGTTGGCTGTTGACCTTGAAAGAATTAAAAAGGGATCCCATATTGGTCAACTTTTCACTCCATTCGAACTTTACATCAAACTGCTGATTGAGTATTTTGGCAAACACATTGACTATGATCCTGATTCTGTTGGTGATCTGCCTCAGATATTCAAAAAACTGAGTTACCAGATCGATGCTGTCAATCAGGGGTATCAAATGATCCTGAACCACAATGGCTTTATGCTTGCCGATGTTGTAGGTCTCGGCAAGACAGTAATCGCAACAATGATTGCCAAACGTTTCCTGATTGCCAATGGAAGTTTGAGCACAAAAATTCTTGTTGTGTATCCACCTGCTGTGGAGAAAAACTGGAAAACAACCTTCCGTCACTTTGGAATTGACAAACACGCACGCTTTATAAGCAACGGCAGTCTGCATAAGATATTAAAAGATGATAAGGACTATTGGCCAAAAGAAGATTACGACTTAATTCTTGTGGATGAGTCCCATAAATACCGAAATCATACGTCGCAGATGTTTCAACAACTTCAGCTCATTTGCAAAGCGCAGAGAGCTGTTGAAGGTGATGTTATTGGGGATCGTAAAAAAGTAATTCTCATCTCCGCTACTCCATTAAACAACCGCCCTGCAGATATTTATCATCAGCTTTTGCTTTTTCAGGATGCCCGGAAATCAAATCTACCGGTTACCAACCTTCAGGCCTTCTTTGCACCTCTGATCAAAGAATACAAAGATGTTCTGGCAGAATCACGCTTTACCGGACGACCGGATATCAATAAACTCCGCAAGATTTACTCACAAATTCGCGATAAAGTTCTGGAACCTATCACCGTTCGTCGGACACGAAGGGATGTTAAAAATTATCCAGAATATCTCAAAGATATTAAGGATCAAAAAATTGTATTTCCAGATATTGCCGAACCAAAAGCAGTGAGATACGATATGGATGAAGAGCTCAATGCCTTGTTTTATAAAACCATCAACTATCTCGTAAGTGGAGAACAGATAGGGTTCTACCGTTACCAGGCAATCAGTGCTTTATTACCTGAAGTTCAGGAACGGTGCGGATATAGCAATGCTGAACGGGCAGCCAAGTCGTTGGCTCATATCATGATGACCCAATTGGTAAAGCGACTCGAAAGTTCTTTCTATGCTTTTCGTAAATCAATTGACCGTCAGGTAATTTCTATTCAGCGCATGATAGAGATGTTTGCCAAAGGGAAGATTTATATTGCACCGGATCTAAGTGTCAATGAATTGATGGACAAAGATTGGAGTGATGACGATATTGAAGAGCGTATACTTGAGCTCTCAGCTGAAAATCCTAAAAACAATATTTTTGCTCCTTCTGATTTTCAGGAAGGCTTTCTTGACTCCTTGAAAAGCGATCTTGCATCTTTTACCGAACTCGCTCTGCTATGGAAAACCATTGACCGGGATCCGAAATTCGAAGCCTTTATTAAACTTTTCACCAACGAACTGCTTAGACCAGACAAGAATCCATCAGGGAAATTGGTAATTTTCTCCGAATCCAAAGAGACCATTAATTACTTGAACCAACGATTAATTGACTTGGGAATAACTAAAATACTTGAGGTCTCCTCTGAAAATCGTTCTCTGATTTTTGATCTCGTACAGAGAAATTTCGATGCAAACCTGCCCGGTGAATTTGCGCATGATTATGACTACTTGCTTACCACTGAAGTACTGGCAGAAGGTGTCAACCTACACCGTGCCAATATCATTGTGAATTATGATACTCCCTGGAACGCCACCCGGTTAATGCAACGATTGGGGCGTGTTAACCGGATTGGAAGTACAGCTGAACTTGTATTCAGCTACTCCTTTTATCCTTCGCACCAAAGCGATGACCTGATAAACCTCTACAACAATGCATATGTCAAATTACAAGGATTTCATACTGCATATGGCGAAGACGCCAAAATTTATACGACAGAGGAAGTGCTTGAACAGGTCAAATTGCATATTGCCGGTTCAACCGAAGAGGAGGATAAACGATTGATTTATCTGAGGTTTATTAGGGAATTTAAGGCGAGTAACGAAAAGGATTTCAAGCGGATAGCCAAACTACCAATGAAAGCTCGCACAGGCAGGTCGATTGCGGCTTCTCAAAAGGAAAATATGAAGGGCAATAGTCTTGTATTTTTGAAATCTCCATATAAGCTGGAGTTTTACAAGGTATTTGCTAACAAGAAGATTGAACCGCTCACATTTATACAGGCTGCTGAAATTTTCGAAGCAAAATACAACGAAGCATCCTGCGAGCTCCCGGATTACCACCATTCTCATGTCCATTTTGCTGAGAATCACTTTGAACAAGAATTGCTGGCGACCTTCTCCGATTCGTTGTCAGGAAGCGGTTCCGATGCAGGCACTAACCAGTCCAAGAAATTTGTTCGTGAACGTAGGGCAGAAAGTACGGACGATAAATTCAGGGAATCGGCAACTGCATTGATTGAATTGCTCGATTTTGGCACCATTTCCGTTCTTCCAATGGAATTGAAAAAATTGAAAGCCAAATTTGACAAGAACCAGTTGAATAAACACCAGACCGAAAATCTAATAATGGCCATGGCCATCAAATACACCAATGCCAACAGAGAGGACGAAACTTCAGCTGATGAACTTAGTTCAGAATTACCATTAGAAATCACACAAAAACCAGATATTATTATCTCTGAAACATTTACTTCCTAAATGAATATAGCCGAACTTAAAAAAATATTTGAGAAAGAGTACATTTCCTCCGATTGGAAAAATGCCTTACAAGAAATTTTTCATATTAAGGATCTTCATATAATACCTAATAAAGTTGATCTTACGGAAAATATCTTTGGTGCAACTGCATTTGAACTTGGTTTCTTTGAAACTTCCGAAGGATTATTGGTCGGATTATATGAAGTAAATATTTCCACAAATAAACGACTTGAACGGAACAAAGTCGGTCTCCGGAACCTTATGCGTAACGTTTATACAAAAGATGCAGATGCTGCGCTAATTGTATTCAATCAAGGTGATACCTGGCGTTTTACATATGTAAGCGAACTCACTACTATCGATAAAGAGACTGGCAAGCGCGAGCTCCGCCAAACTGATCCCAAACGTTATACCTATATTCTAGGTAAAAATCAGTTTTGCAGAACCGCCGCAGAGCGTTTTGCGAGCCTTAAAACAAATACAGACATTTTTGATACGCACATTTCAATTAAAGAAATTGAAAAAGCTTTTTCTGTGGATACGCTTACCAAAGATTTCTACCATGAGTTAAGTAACTGGTATTTCTGGGCATTGACCAAAGTTAATTTTCCAGCAGTATCAGAAAGTTCAGATGAAATAAATAATGCCACAAGTCTTATCAGGCTAATTACGAGGCTTATTTTCGTTTGGTTTATGAAACAAAAAGGACTGATATCAAATGAGTTATTTGATAAAGAAGCGATTGATAAATTACTAAACTACTCTGACTCAACAGGCTCTACTTACTATAAAGCAATCCTACAAAATTTATTTTTTGCTACTCTAAATACTCCTTTAAAAGATGATAACCGTAGTTTTGTTCATCGCCAAACCGGCAAACAGGATTATTACCGGTATCAAAGATATTTTAAGAATAAAGAATTATTCCTTGAATTGACCCGTGACATTCCATTCTTAAATGGTGGTTTGTTTGAAAATTTAGATAAAAGAACTGCCAAGGGTGATCCAACAGATATTTTTATTGACTGTTTTACAAATCTCCAATCGAATGAAACTTTGCTTGCAGTCCCAGATGAACTCTTCTTCGTTGGCGCCAAAGATGTAGACCTGAGCGAATTATATGATGACGAAAAGCAGAAGCATCTTAAAGTGAAGGGTATTATTGATATTTTGCATAGCTACAATTTCACTGTCGAAGAAAATACTCCGCTGGATATTCAAATTGCACTTGATCCAGAAATGTTGGGAAGAGTATTTGAAAACTTATTGGCAAGCTACAATCCCGAAACTAAAACAACTGCCCGTAAACAAACGGGTTCTTTCTATACACCCCGGGAGATTGTGAATTATATGATTGATGAGTCCTTAATTGCTTGTCTAAATCAAAAGTTATCAAATATTAGTGAAAAAGAAACAGATGCAAAAAATAATGAAACAAAGCTCCGTGAATTGCTTTCCTACTCCAGGACTGATAATCCTTTTGATGAAAGTGAAACGAAAATATTAGTTCAAGCCATTGACAGCATAAAAGTTCTTGATCCTGCTTGCGGGTCCGGAGCTTTTCCTATGGGTATACTGCAGCAATTGGTGCATGTGTTACAGAAATTGGATCAAGATAATCTCCAATGGAAACAATTGCAGATGCAACGCGCACAGGCCAAATTAAAATCGGTTATGGAAAACGGAGATGCAAATCACTTTGCTTCGCAATTAAAGGAGATTGCAGACAATTTTTCAACTGATGCTCAAGATTATGGGCGGAAACTTTACCTGATTGAAAACTGCATATATGGTATAGATATACAGCCAATTGCAGTACAGATTGCGAAATTGCGTTTTTTTATTTCGTTATTATGTGAGCAAGATGTAATACCAAACGAAGTTAATCGCGGTATAAAATCATTACCAAACATGGATTTTAAAATTGTAGCCGCAAATACTCTAATAACGGCTCCAAAAAATGATGCGATTGATGCTTATGCTAATGATGCATTAGAGCAATTTGACAAATTCACAACGGAATATTTTTATGCTTCAATACAAGAAAAACCAAAACTTAAAAATAGAATCAAAATTTGCACGAACGAAATACTGAATGCCAATCATAAGGTTATTAATCAATGGGTTGATAAAATTAAGCGTGAAAAGAATTCAGCAACTGGTGCTAAGTTGAAGATAATGAATTACCAACTTCAACAGTTTCAAGAAGATCTTGATCATTGGGACACATTTGAGAATATGTTTAAAAATGAATCTGTTGCCTTCTTTGAGACTAAGTATTTTTTTCCACATGTTAAAGATGGCTTTGATATTGTAATTGGGAATCCTCCATATATTTCTATTCAGCGTTTAAACCCAGAAGCTAAAAATCAGCTCCAAAGAATCAAATACAATTCATTCGAAAATACAGGCGATATTTATGCTCTTTTTTACGAACGTGGTCAACAATTACTTAAAACAAATGGTATCCTTTCTTATATCACTTCACGGCAATGGATGCAGGCATCTTACGGTAAATCGCTTCGCCGGTTCCTTACCAAAGAAACAAACCCACTTCAGCTAATTGATTTTGGCCAGGTCAAAATATTCGAAGGAGCAACTGTATTCGTTAATATTCTTTTGTTTGAAAAAAATATTAACCAGAGTAATCTTTTGGCATGTCTCATTCCTACTGATTATAATGTTGAACATGGCAACCTAACCGCATTTATTGAAGCTAACAATCAGAGGATTGCTAAGCTTACTGAAAACACTTGGGCAATCACAAAATCAAAGGATATTAATGAGCAAATTGAAAAAATTGGAAAACCATTATTTAAATGGGGTAAGATTATTTTTAATAGAGGTATAACTTCCGGCTTAAATGATGCATTTCATATAGAATTGCCAACAAAAATTGATTTAATAAATCAGGATCCCAAAAATGCAGAAATTATTAAACCATTATTAAGAGGGAAAGATATAAAGCGCTATGGTTATGATTTTGAAAACTGGTATATCCTTAATACCCACAATGGAGTACGCGAAGTTGGGTTGCAAAGTATTGATGTGATTAAGGATTATCCCAAAGTTTATGAGCATTTGCAGCAATGGCAATCACAGCTTGAAGAAAGGCTCGATAAGGGGGGACATTGGACAAACCTGAGAAATTGTGCGTTTTTATTAGAATTTGAAAAGCCCAAGATAGTATGGATTGAAATTTCCGACCGTGCAAACTATGCCTATGATGATAGAGGTATGTACCTTACCAATTCTGCCTATTTTCTTACCTGCGATTGTGATCAAGTTAGCCTAAAATATCTTCTGGCAGTTCTAAACTCTAAAGTTGCCGACTTTTATTTTTCACAAAAAACTGCCCGGATTGCCGGTGGACGTATGCGTTACACCAAACAGTATGTTGAGCAGATACCTGTGCCGGAAATTTCATTAACAGAACAGAAACCTTTTATTGTATTGGTCAATTTTATATTGTTCCTTAAAAACCAACGATTGACAGACAGCACGGATAAGATTATGCCATTTTTCTTTGAGCATGTTATTGATGTTGCTGTTGCTGAATTATTCTTTAAGGAGGAAATTAATATTGCAGGTTTTGAAATAATCAAATACTTACAATATCTGCCCGAATCTGAAGATTCAATTACTCTTGATTTAATCCGGAAAACATATACCGAGTTTAATAATCCAAATCATCCTATTCGCAATGCTGTTTCATTACTAAAGAACCATGAACCATTTAAAACTATAGAAGAAACCTTAAACCGAAAAAACTGATGGAACGGATCACCCAAATTTCAGTATGTAATTATCGCGCTTTTTATAATGAAGAGAATAAGGAGAATAAATATCAAATCAGCTTAAACAAGGGGGAAAACCTGCTTATTTATGGCGAAAACGGAAGCGGTAAAAGTTCACTTTTTAAAGCCCTGGAAGATTTTTTTCTTTCGGCAGATATGTCTGTCCCAATTGAAAGTAATATTTACACAGAAGGAGTCCCAGGATTACCTGATTCTTCGGTTAAAATAAAGTTTACTGATAAAAGTGAATATGAATTTGCAAGATTAAACTCAACAGCCCTTAATCAACCGTTATTTAAAAATATTACAAGGGCATTTCTCACATATCGTGATGTTTTAAATACCTATTTTTTGGATATATCCAACAAAACAGACAATCCAAATCTTTTCAATCTATTCATTAACAAGTTATTAAAGTTTCTAACAGATGAAGTGAGTAATACTGAAATTGGCAGACAAATTGAAGATATTGAAAGTTCAGTAAAATCATTTGCCAAAGATTTTAAGCAATTAACAAGTAGAAGTTCAAACCAAGATCGAAAGGATGATATTCGCTCTACATTAAAGACTAGCATCGAAGATAAAATTGATGTGATCAATAACGATCTTACCAATCTTGTATTACCTGTTTTAATAAAAGTGAATTTTTATCTTGAGAAGTACTTTAATTTCAAACTAAATATTACTCTAAAAAGTAAGGGTAAGTATTTAATATTAAAAGAGAAAAAATCTGGTTTGCACCTGGATAAGAATCTATACTTAGGCCTTAAGTTTAACGGCAAAACCTTAAAAGGTAAAGTATATCAATCATTTCTTAATGAAGCTCGATTATCTGCCTTAGCGTTAACTGTTTACCTTGCTGCACTCAAAATTAGTAGTGAACGAGTCGCTGATCAAAATATTTATTTTCTCTTTCTAGATGATATTTTTATTGGTCTAGACACTTCAAATCGATTACCACTTTTAGCAATTTTGGAAAATGACTTCAGAAATTTTCAAATATTCATTACAACTTATGATCGCCAATGGTTTGAAGTTGCCAAAAGATGGTTTGCTCAATCTAATTTAACTTTTAGGAATATAGAACTTTATTCTGGCAGTTATTTAAATGGCAGTAAGTCATTTGAAATCCCAATTATTATTGACCCTTCGCTAGGCTATTTTGAAAAGGCTAAATTATATTACGAGAAGAAAGATTATCCTGCGTCCGCAAATTATTTGAGAAAAGTATGCGAAAATGAAATAAAGCGAATTTTGCCGAAAAATCTACAAATGACAGAAAATCAAGCTTCTGGAGAATTGTTGACAATTACCGGTCTTGGACAGTTGTTCGATAAATTTAAAGTCTATTCGTCTTTAAATAATCTGGATTTTACGGCATTTGCTCAGTTTGAAACCTATACAAAGATTATTTTGAACTCTTTATCACACGATGATTTAAATGCTCCACATTATAAAAAAGAGATTGAAGATGGAATAAGGCTTGTTTCAGAATTTCAAAAAATTAAATCAAAGCTTATTTTGAGTGTTGATAAACCTCCACTGAAGGTAAGCCTTTTCACCAAAGGAGATGCATCAAAAACCTTGCACCTTTATGAAATAACTTTGCTTGAGAACCTCTATTTAGTTAGTTGCGACCAATCAAGTCCGAAACTATCTGTTTCAAATTGCAGCCTAAAAACACAGAACTCAAATATTATTATTACCACTGTAGATGAGGCAATTAAAACAATTCTTCATGAACGAGGATACGATTATCCAAGTGATTATCCAGTTTTGTGTCAGAATATTAAGGTTAATAGCCGCAAAAAATTGTCTGCAATAATGGTTTTTTAATGTGTTTTTTGTTATTAAACACTTCCCTGTAAAGGTGTTAAATTAGTTGACCCGGATTTTACCTTAACTGAAAAAGAGTACAATCAAATCAGGATTGAATAGGGGTCAGAAAATCGCAAGAAGAATTAAACTTCTACCCGGGGACAAATTGTCCCTACAAGAAAAATGAATATGGACAACATTAAGTTATTTGAGGAGAAGAAAGTTAGAAGTCACTGGGATGAAAAGACAGAAAAATGGTATTTTTCCGTGATTGATGTTGTTGAAATACTAAGTGAAAGCCCAAGACCCCGCAAGTATTGGAATGCATTAAAGTCAAAGCTTCAATCAGAAGGAAGTGAACTGTCCCAAAAATTGGGACAGTTGAAAATGCAGGCTGAAGATGGTAAAATGAGGGAAACCGATGTTGCTGATGCGGAAACACTTTTGCGGATTATTCAATCCATACCCTCGCCCAAAGCAGAGCCCTTCAAGCAATGGCTAGCCAAGGTGGGTTACGAACGAATGAAGGAGATTGCTGATCCGGAGCAAAGCATTGAAAGGGCCCGGGAAAACTGGCAGAAACTTGGGCGCAGCGAAAAGTGGATCCAGCAACGGATGACTGGCCAGGAAACCCGCAACAAGCTCACCGATTACTGGAAGGAGAGCGGCGTTGAAAAGTCGGATGAGTTTGCCATGCTAACCAATATTATCCATCAGGAATGGACCGGGCTAACAGTGAAGGGGCACAAAAGCCTGAAAGGTTTGAAATCCCAAAATCTACGCGACCACATGACAGAGGCAGAATTGATCTTTACCGCACTGGCCGAACTCTCAACCCGTCAAATAGCCGAAACTGACGAAGCACAAGGTTTGATTGAAAATGCAAAAGCCGGAAAGAAAGGGGGCAAAATAGCAAAGGATGCCCGATTGGCGCTCGAACAGAAAACCGGCAAAAAGGTGGTAACAGGAGAGAATTTTTTACCTCCTGTTAAAGGGAATAAGAAACTGGAGTAGATTTAAAAATTGTTGCTACCAGAATTCATTAATCGCTCATTCAATTCTTTTTATCCTTATTTTTGCCCTTAATAAAAATCATCTTGCCGTTAACCCCATGGAAACAGCAACATACAGCACCACTCTCGTCAAAACCTACCGGCGCCTCTTTAGCTGCCTGATGTTTTATCATTAACCCGGTGGCCCCCGTGCCAGAAGGAGTGGAGGACTAGGACGACTGGGACGAAGGGGAAGACTAGGACGAGGCAGCCTAGCATTGGAACTGCAAGGTCAGGGATCAATCGTTCAGGGTTCAAACTCCCCCTCTCCGTTTCCCCGTTTCTCATCTTCCCTTCCTCCCAATCGTCCACTCGTCCTAGTCTTCCCCGTCTTCCTAGTCCATCACCCAAAAGATCGCAAAATGTTTGAAAAGATTACCCAACATACCCCCACACCCGAGCGGCCGGCGGCCAGGGAAGGGAATTTTTACCCAGAAATGGAGCATTCCAAAGGTCCGGGAATGAACCGGCGGATCCAGCAGCTACGGAAACTGAGTGTCGAAACGGAGCCCTCCCTCTCCATCGAAAGAGGACTACACGAAACGGCATTTTACAAGGAGAACTTCGGCAAAATGTCGGTCCCGGTGCTGCGGGCGGCCAATTTCTACGATCACTGCGCCCGGAAGGCGATCTACCTGGGCGAGGGGGAGCTGATCGTGGGCGAAAGAGGTCCGCGGCCCAAATGCGTGCCCACCTTTCCGGAGCTCACCTGCCACAGCGTGGAGGATCTGAACGTGCTCAACACCCGCGAACTGCAGCGCTACACCATCAGCGAAGCGGATATCGAGACCTACCGCAGCGAGGTGATTCCCTACTGGGCGGGAAAGACCCAGCGGGAGCGGATCTTCGGTCATGTGCCGGAGGCATGGCGACTGGCCTACGAAGCGGGCATGTTTACCGAATTTATGGAGCAGCGTGCTCCGGGCCATACCGCATTGGATGGAAAGATCTACCAAAAAGGGATGCTCGATTTCAAGCGGGAGATTGCGGCCAACCTGGCTTCGATCGATTACCTGAACGACCCCGAAGCCACCGACAAGTTGGAGGAGTGGAAGGCGATGGAGATCTCGTGCGACGCGGTGATTCTATTTGCCGAAAGGCATGCGGCACTGGCCGAAGATCAGGCTTCCAGCGAAAGCGACCCGAAAAGAAAAGCTGAGTTACTGAAAATCGCGAAGGTGTGCCGCTGGGTTCCGGCGAATGCCCCGCGCAACCTGTGGGAGGCGATCCAGATGTACTGGTTCGTGCACCTGGGCACCATCACCGAGCTGAATGGCTGGGACGCGATGAACCCTGGTCACTTCGACCAGCATCTTGCCCCGTTTTACGAAGCGGGACTGGCGGATGGAACTTTAACGCGCGAAGTCAAGGTGAACAACCATCCGGCCCCGCCCAAGCTGGGGATCACGGCCCGTGAGAGCGGTACCTACAATGACTTTACCAACATCAACATCGGAGGCGTCAGTAGCGATGGCAGCGATGGCGTGAGCGAACTCTCCTACCTTCTGCTGGAGGTGGCTGAAGAGCTGCACATTCTGCAACCAGGCTTCTCGGTGCATATCAGCAACCAGACGCCCGATAAGTTTCTGCTGGCAGCCACAAGGGTGATCCGGCAGGGTCACGGCTACCCTTCGGTCTTCAATCCGGACGTTTATGTGGCCGAGCTTCTGCGCCAGGGGAAATCGCTGCAGGATGCCCGCGAGGGGGGATGCAGTGGCTGCATCGAGGTGGGAGCCTTTGGCAAGGAGGCCTATCTGCTTACCGGCTACCTCAATGTACCCAAGATTTTAGAGGTAACGCTCAATAATGGGATCAATCCGGTTACCGGAATCCCGGTAGGGTTGCATACCGGAGATTCGCGCACGTTTAGAAATTATGAGGAGCTCTATGGGGCTTTCGTGAAACAGCTCAACTACGTGGTCGACCTGAAGATGCGGGTGAGCAATTACATCGACCGGATGTTTGCCAAATATGCCCCGGCGCCCTTCCTTTCGGTGGTGATCGATGATTGTGTGGCGCGCGGCAAGGATTACTACGACGGAGGACCGCGTTACAACACCAGCTACATCCAGTGCTGCGGACTGGGCACCACCACCGACAGCCTGGCAGCGTTGAAGAAGCATGTTTTCGAAGAGCAGCGCTTCCCGATGGATAAGGTGTTGAAGGCGGTGCTGAACAATTTCGATGGGGAAGAGGTATTGCGCCAGACCATCATGAACCGCACCCCCTTCTTCGGGAACGATGACGACTATGCCGATTCGATTGCGGTGCGGGTGTACGACGACCTGGTGGGGGCCATCGACGGGAAACCCAACATCAAGCCGGGCGGACGGTACCACCTGAACATGCTCTCGACCACCTGCCATGTCTATTTCGGCAAGGTGATGGGCGCCACTCCCAACGGCCGGTTGGCGGGAAAATCGATCTCCGACGGCACCTCCCCTTCGCATGGCGCGGATACCCATGGTCCGTCGGCGGTGATGAAGTCGCTCACCAAGTTCGACCAGGTGAAATCGGGCGGAACGCTGCTCAACCAACGCTTTCTCCCCAGTCTGCTGAAGAAGGAGGAGGACATGGTGAAACTTGGCCATCTTATCCGCAGCTACTTCACCATGGGCGGCCACCATGTGCAGTTCAACATCGTGGATACCGCCACCCTGCTGGCCGCGCAAGCCTGTCCGTCGGATTACAAAGATCTGATGGTCCGGATGGCTGGGTACAGCGACTATTTCAATGATATGAACGGGGATTTGCAAAGGGAGGTGATTGAGAGGACGGAGAATAGCGGAATGTGAAGAAAGAGGGGGAGACTGAAATGACGGAAATGACGGAGGGACTGGGACGATGCTCCCTAAGCCTGTCGAAGGGTCGAAGGTATTGCTGGAATAATCCGGTCCCTGAGCTTGTCGAAGGGCAGACAGAGAAGGAATGACGGAAGAAGGAAGTGGAGATCTGGTGAATGGGCGAGGGGGCGATGCGCCGATGAAACCTTTTCGACAACATTCTTTTTTCATTGCCGTCTGCTTTAGCTGACGGATAATGATATAGAATTTAGGGAGGGCTTTAGCCAAAACTTCAAAATATTGGGCTAAAGCCGGGATTTATTTCTGTCTTTCTGACCCGTCAGCTAAAGCAGACGGCAATGAAAGAAAAGAGGGGGAGAGAAGGACAATGGAACTCTCGATATTGAAGAATTGAAACAGTGAAAGCCTTTTTTTCTTTTAATCTGTGTAATTTGTGTAATCTGTGGTAGGAAAGGGCTTCATCTGTGTTCATCAGTTTTTAATTTGTGTAATCTGAAGTAAGATCATGATAAAATCCAAGGAAGGTGGTTTGGTGTTTGACATCAAGCGTTACGCGATCCACGATGGTCCGGGGATCAGGATGGTCATCTTTTTGAAGGGGTGCAACCTGAACTGCGCCTGGTGCCACAACCCCGAGGGTATTTCAGCGGATCAGGAGCGGATGTACGCGCCGGCCAGGTGCATCGGGTGCGGGACCTGCGTTTCTGCCTGTCCCAACGGAGCGCTCACACTGACGGCAGAGGGGATCGTTACGGATGCGGCATTGTGCCAACTTTGCGGCACCTGCGCGGCCGTTTGTCCAACCAAGGCGATCGAGCTGTCAGGCAACCTGATGACGGTGGCGCAAATCATGACGGAGATTGAAAAGGAGCGGGTCTTCTTCGAGCAGTCGGGCGGTGGGGTGACCTTCTCGGGCGGAGAACCGTTGCTGCACCCAGATTTCCTGGTAAGGCTTTTGGATGAATGCCGGAAGCGGGGAATTCATACCGCAGTGGATACGGCGGGATTGGTTAACACGGATATTCTGCTGGAGATGGCCAAACGGACCGATCTGTTTTTGTACGACCTCAAGATGATGGACTCCGGGCGGCACCGCCAATGGACGGGGGTACCCAATGAGAAGATACTGGAGAACCTCAGGATACTGGCGGAGAGCGGGGCCAGCATCAACATTCGGATACCATTGATTGGCGGCGTGAACGATGATGAAGAGAATATCACTGAGACAGCACGATTTATAGCCTCGTTACCGGGGAAGAAGATTGCAGTGAATTTGCTGCCATACCACAAGATTGCACAGACGAAATACCAGAAACTGGGGAGGGGGAAGGAGTTTGTATCACTGGAAGAACCAACCCAAGAGAGGCAACAAGAAGCAATGGATATTTTAAGGGAGCATGGGATTGAGGTGAACATTGGTGGCTAATGTTTGAAATTGTCTGAATCAGGATTTTCAGAATTAAAGAATTAACAGGATTATGATTTGTAAAAACCTTATTTTCGCAGGCAACCTTAGTAGAAAAATCGGCCTCCCACGCACCAAAAACCTTATTGGCTTATTCCTGATATCAACTGCAAAATCATATCCGGATTAGTTGCAAAGTGATATCTCAAATTAGGTAATAAGGTTAATATCAATCAATTATCTATTTTCTACTAAGGTTACAGCAAAAAAATAAGGTTTACAACCCCGAAAATTCTATTACCGACACTACTCCAATTCTGTTAATTCTCTAATTCTGAAAATCCTGCTTCAGACAATTTGGTGTTAAAATTCCATAGTGAATTGGTAAAAACCCGTTGAAACAAATCAATCTATTTCGATATGTTTGGTCGATTAAACTATAACTAATCATTGTTAATTGAAATCTTATGAAAAATCTATCGAGAAGATCTTTTATAACGCAATCTGCCATGGCGGCAGCAGGAGTTTCCTTACTGCCCGGACTATCCGCATGTAAACCGGGGAAACTAAATATTGCCTTTATTGGTGTCACCGGTCGCGGGAAGGACCATTGGGTTGACTGTGTGAATGAAAATGTCGTTGCCTTGTGTGATGTTAGCGAATCCGCGGTAGCAGAAGGATTAAAGAATTTTCCGAAGACCAAAGTATTCAAGGATTTCAGGGTCATGTTCGACAAGATGGCAAAGGAGATTGATGCTGTGATTATTGCCACGCCCGACCACACGCACTTTGCCGCTGCAATGGTCGCCATGCAATTGGGAAAACATGTGTATGTCGAAAAACCATTGTCGCACAATATCTGGCAAATCCGCACGCTGCGTAAAGCGGCCAAACATTACAACGTGATAAACACCATGGGGATCCAGGGACACGCGACGATGGGGATCCGTTATGTGAAGGAGTGGTACGATGCCGGAATTCTGGGCGAGGTGAAAGAGGTGTTCGCCTGGTTTGAAGGTCCTGAATTCGATCCCAAGGGATATTTTACCAAACCGGAAAGCTATCCTCCTAAAGAAGAGCCGGTTCCCGCCGGATTGGATTGGGATTTGTGGGTTGGTCCGGCAGCGATGCGACCTTACAATCCCTGTTACCTTCCGCGCTTCTGGAGAAGCTGGTACGAATTTGGCGACGGAGGTCTCGGCGACTGGGGATGCCACACACTCGATGCGCCTAACTGGTCGCTTGATCTGGGATTGCCGCTATCGGTAGATCCTGTTCTGAGATCACCCTCACCGGAAGGCTTTGTGTCTGATAAATCAGTGATAAAATTTGAATTTGCGGCACGAGGAACCAAGCCTCCGGTTACGCTAACCTGGTTTGACGGAGGAGAGAAACCTGAAAATCGTCCGGAATGGGGTCTAAAAACTATGCCGGGAAGGGGGATGATTATGGTTGGGGATAAGGCCTCACTTTTGACCGGCGGCAGACCAGCGAATCCAAAACTGCTGATACCGGATGCGGATTGGGACCATTTTACTAAGAACCTGCCCAAAGAGACCATTCCCCGTGTGGAAGGAGGGCCGGTAATTGAGTGGATACGCGCGATCAAAGGAGAAGGGCCAATACCGGGATCGAATTTTGAATATTCAGCCCCGTTAAGCGAAGTGGCCGCCATCGGTATTTTGGCGCAGCGGTTGAATACCCGGATTGAATATGATGCCGTCAACATGAAGGTGAAGAATCATCCTGAATTTGATGTGTATATCAAGGAACCTGTACGACAAGGGTGGGCGTATGGGGAAGATCTCTGGAAGAGCTAAGACATCCACAAATTAACCCCGCCCAACCACAAATAGCACAAATGGACACAAATAACCATGCCCCTACCACAAATGGCACAAATGAACACAAATAAAAGCGCTCCCTAAAAGATAATAAATAACAAAAAATTTATTTATTCGATTCATTTACTGTAACTTGTATATAGAATCATATTCTTATAATAGTAACAGTATGGATGAAGAATACATTTTCAAGGAGGAATGCTAATCAATTTCGGCCCTGAAAAACTCGAATACAAACGATTTATCTTCTAACTTTTATTTAAGCTTATCAAATCCACATCCCTCGCTGATCAATTTGTGTTCATTTGTGCCATTTGTGGTAAGTGCCGGGGTTAATCTGTGCCCCCTGTTAAAATTCCATGGTGATTTGATTAAAACAGGTTGAAATTATTCAGGCTATTTTAGATAAGTTCGAATGATTAAATTTATGCAACCAAACTGGTCATCAAGATGAAATTTCCGGAAAATATGTTAATCCCATATGCTATGCCGGATGAAATATCCATACTTATAAACGTCGCCCAAATGACAAGGGACAAAGTGTTCACTAAATTTTTTTATCCATGAGAACATTGAGATTTTTTCTGACAGGATTGTTTGTTTTGGTATGCTGCTCTTTCAATGTTTTGAGTCAAACCAGTCTAAATTCAAACAATCAGAAAATTGCCATTGCTTGGCAAAAGAGCCAATCCAAGGGAACCCTTGAAATCCTGAACGGGAAACTGTTAAAGCTTGAAATCGTTAATGGGAAGGGAAGGATCAAAGGGAATTCATTTGAAGTAAAATCGAATGATGGGGTACGCATTGTTGCCACTTTGTTGAATGTTCAGAACAACGCGGGCAGTGGAGCGACAGTGGTAACAGTCAGGACGGATCAGAATCCATTTTCCTTTTTTCTCAGGGATGTCCAAAAAGAATATCCGATTTACATTCCCGAATATCACGTCGCAGTAACTCCATTTGACGATCAGCGGAGTTATGCTCAGATTGAGTCAGCGGTAAGGCAACACAATCTGAAAAGTAAGCTGCAACAAATAGCGGACGAACCGGAAGAATCCTTTGATTCCGCAGCCGTGCATACTCGGAATCAACCCTGTCCCACCTGGCTGGGAATCAGCCGTGATATGCGCATCTTCGAATTGTCGGATAACCGTACGAATCCCAAAAGTGAGATGAACATGATCAGGCCCGGCAATTCCTATTCCCCGGTTTTGTTGTCTGAATTGGAAAACAGAGCCATAGAATACGGATACATTGCCGGGCGAGGCCAGGGTGTAGCAATAAGCAGTCCCCGACGATTGGAAGAGGGCGTGCTTCCTATTCTTCATACGACCCTGACGGATGAGGATATTGAATACCGTTCTACCGCTTTTGTCTCGCTGGAAAAATCCCCTTTAACTGCCCAATCACCTATTGGTACCGATTTTTTGGTTGCGGACAGATTCAGCAGGGGGCATATGTTCACGAAAGAACAGGAAGAACTTGTCCAGCCAAGGCTCGAAGTTGAAAATAGCAAAACAGAGACAACGGTTTTGTATTACCGCAACGAAGCCATAAATAAATCATCCGTTCCACGTTATGCCTGGTTTAAAACAGTGCGGCCTGTCGCAGCGGGGTCGGCGAAAAAAGTTGACTACGCTTTTAACAAGGAAAATGGTTTCTCTTCTTTTTCATCAGGCAGAATCTTTGGAATCTCCAAATTGAACGGGCAGCCTTTGCATGACGAAGAAATTGCCGTATTGTTAAAACCGAATGAAAAAGCGGTATTCGAATTTTATCTTCCTCACTCCCCGATATCCAAAGAGAGGGCAGTGGAATTGTCCAAACAATTGTTCGAATCAAGATTTGATGAATGCAGGCTGTTCTGGAAAGCAAAACTGGATAAAGCCGCACAGATAAGTGTGCCCGAGCAGAGAATCAATGAAATGATTCAGGCGGGATTGTTGCACCTCGACCTGATCACTTACGGGAAAGAACCAGATGGCACACTGGCTCCGGCCATCGGCGTATATTCTCCCATTGGCACTGAAAGTTCTCCGATAGTGCAGTTCTATAATTCGATGGGATTACCCGATATTGCCCGCAGGTCCATCACTTTCTTCCTGGACAAACAGCATGAGGACGGGATGATTCAGAATTTTGGCGGATACATGGTGGAGACCGGCGCAGCGCTCTGGAGCATGGGAGAATACTTCCGTTACACCAGGGATAAGGAGTGGGTGAAACAGGTTGAACCCAAATTGTTAAAAGCATGCGATTTTTTGATCCAGTGGAGGGCCAAGAATAAGAAAGAAGAACTGTTGGGGAAAGGTTATGGGATGATTGCCGGGAAAGTTGCTGATCCGGAAGATCCGTTTCATCAGTACATGCTCAACGCTTATGCTTATTTGGGAGTCAGCCGTGTGGCAGAAATGTTAAGGGATATCAATGCGGAACAATCAAAGCGATTGGAACAGGAAGCCGAAGCATGGAAGCAGGACATCCGCATCTCATTGATGAACAGTATTTCAAATTCTCCGGTTGTTCCTCTTGGCGATGGCCGGTGGTGCCCTACCGTCCCACCCTGGACAGAGGCGATGGGTCCCAGGGCGCTGCATATCACTCCCGAAACCTTTTTCTCGCACGGAACTGTGACGGCGCCCGATGTGTTGTTGGGTCCGTTGTATCTTGTCTTTTGTGAAGTACTCGCGCCAGAGGAATCGGTATCAAAAATGATGCTGGATTATCATAGCGAATTGTTTTATCAGCGAAATGCCGCTTTCAGTCAACCCTATTACAGCCGGCACAACTGGGTTCAATTGAAACTTGGATTGACAAAGCCATTCTTAAAAACCTATTACAACACATTTTCAGCGCTTTCCGACCGCGAAACCTACACTTTCTGGGAACATGTTTTCCAGGTCAGTGCGCATAAAACGCATGAAGAAGGGTGGTTTCTGATGGAAACACGATGGATGTTGTATCTTGAAGAGGGCCAAACCTTAAAATTATTGACCGGAATACCCCGCAAATGGATGGAGGACGGGAAGCAGATCAGACTGAAAAATGTGGTTAGCTATTTTGGCCCCATCTCATTACAGGTCACTTCTAACACAAAGGCCGGATCTATAGAAGCTACCATTGTCTGCGATTCCGGAACCAAGCCACACGATGTGATCATTCGTTTGCCACATCCGGATGGAAAAAAAGCGGTTAAAGTATCAGGCGGGACTTATGATGCAGACACGGAATCGGTACGGGTAAAAGATTTTAACGGGACAGCGATGGTGAAAGTGGAGTTTTAAATAAATAACCCGCCCTTACCACAAATGACACAAATGAACACAAATAGGTCAATTTGGGGATTTAGATTTGAAATGTTTTAAAAACTAGAAGATAAATCGTTTGTATTCGAGTTTTTCAGAACCAAAATTAATTAGCATTCCAAGACGTTTGTCGGAGGCTTTCAGGTAGTTAAAAAGTTGTCCTTTGTGGATATTTGTCAGTTCAGCAACGGCTTTGAGCTCAATTACAACTTCATCAAAACAAAGAAAGTCGGCAAAGTATTTTTTCTTAAGTACATGCTTCTTGTATTTTATTCGCATTTTCTTTTCCCTTTGGTATGGAAGATCCTGTTCGATAAATTCCAGTTCCAGTGCTTCTTGGTAAACCGCTTCCCGAAATCCTCCCCCTAATTGGTTATGAACCTCCATACAGCATCCTATTATTTGGTAGCATTCCTCCTTGAAAATGTATTCTTCATCCATGTTGTTACTATTATAAGAATATGATTGTTTATACAAGTTACAGTAAATGAATTAAATAAACGAATTTTGCGTTATTTATTATCTTTTAGGGAGCGCTTTTATTTGTGTTCATTTGTGCTATTTGTGGTAAGGCCGGGGTTTAATGGATTTGAAATGTTTCTTTAGTTTTTAATCTGTGCAATTTGTGAAATCTGTGGTAGGGCTGGGGTTTGAAATGTTTAAAGGGTTTAAAATGTTTTTTGAGTTTTAATCTGTGCCATTTGTGAAATCTGTGGTAAGGCCGGGGTTAATTTGTGTTCATTTGTGCCATTTGTGGTAGGGCAGTGGTTTATTGTTTATTTTTGTGGCTATGAGTAATTTTGATCTTTTATCCACGGTTGAGCAGGGTGGTTGTTCGGCCAAGCTATCCCCCGTTCAGTTGGGGGAGATCCTGGCGAAGTTGCCCAAAGTGGAGCATCCCAATCTGATGGTCGGTATTGAGACGCACGATGATGCGGGTGTTTACAGGCTAAATGACGAGACGGCCCTGATTTATACCACCGACTTTTTTCCACCGGTCTGCCGGGATGGGTACGAGTTCGGACAGATCGCCGCGGCCAACGCGCTGAGCGATGTCTATGCCATGGGCGGAACGCCGCTACTGGTCCTTAACCTGATGATGTTCTCCGCAACCAAAATGCCGCTCGAAGTTTTCGGTGAAATCATGCAGGGTGGTCACGACAAGGTAGCCGAGGCAGGCGCATTGGTGCTCGGCGGCCATACTATCGAAGATTATCCACCCAAGTTCGGATTGGCGGTAGTGGGAATGGTTCATCCCGACCGGCTGATCACCAACTCGGGTGTCAGGGCGGGTGATGTGCTGATATTGACCAAGCCGCTGGGATCGGGGGTGATCCTTGCCGGACAGCGAAATGGAATGACGGATGAAGCCACCGTGCAAAAGGCGCTGGACTATATGAAATTGCTGAACAAAAGCGGCGCGGATGTGATGCAGGCGTACAATTTAAAAGGGGCTACCGACATCACCGGATTTGGGTTGCTGGGGCATGCCATGCGGATGGCTGAAGCCAGCAATGTGACGATCCGGATCCAGTCCAAGGTGTTGCCACATTATCCTGAGGCGCTGGCATTGCTGGAAGAGGGGTGCATCCCGGGAGCGGCATTCCGCAACCTGGAATTTGTGAAGGAGAGCACGGTCTTCGGATCCTCCCTCGAATATGAGCAAAAGATGCTTTGCTGCGATGCCCAAACCTCCGGGGGATTGCTGATGGCGGTACCGGCAAATATGGCAGATGAAGTTCTGGAGGCATTAAAAAAGGCGGGCTTGCCAGAGTCTGCGGTGATTGGGGAAGCGGTACCCCGGAGCAAAAAATCAATGTATTTGGATTAATTTTTGTGTTCCGGTGCACCGGAACACAAAAATTAATCCAAATACACTTTATTTCTTCTTCTTTCGTATCATGACTATAACCGCGCCGCCCAGAACCACTCCGACAGCGATATATAGGACCATATTCGAACCACTTTTGGTTTCCTCTTCTGCAGCCTGGTAGAAGACGGGTTTGGCTGCCTTATCGGCGTTAACAGTATCTTTTTGTGCTTTAGTTTGCTGGGCCAATGCGACTCCTGCGATGTTCAGCATCAGGACAAATGCCAGCGCCAAACGGATGATGGATTTTTTCATTTTGTTAATTTTATGTTTGTTTATATCTAATCGTTAATAACTTCCCTAACTCTCAATTTTCAACATTTGTTCCTTCCGTCCGAAAGAATGATTTCTAATGTTTTCAATATTCTACCGCGGACGGTGTTCAATTGGCATTCCCTAACCCGGGGTGTCGCTCCTTCGTCGCTTTACCCCGGGCTATTGACATTTAACCCCTCCGGGGTAGGATTTGAACTGGTTCAACACGGTGGTTAAAAATTATAGATTACCGATCTGTCAATTATACAATTTTCATATTTGCTTCCCCGGTCGTCCTCTCCGTCATTCCTTCCGTCCGAAAGAATGATTTCCAGTATTTTCCCGATGCTACCGCGGACGGTGAACTCCCTGCATTCTTCAACCCCGGGTTCCGCTCCACTATACCCGGGGCTACCATATCTGCCGCCACTACGTGGCTGGATTCACGTAAGAATTTCAGAGTGGTCAAAAAATACAGGTAGCCTATCAGTCAATTTTTTATATTCAATTTTCTTGTTTTCATAGTCCTCAATGCTATAATCTCTGAGGTTCCACTCCCTAAGTCTCCCTGTCTCCAAGTCTTTTCGTCCTTTCTCTCCGTTTCCCCGTTTCAATTCTTCGTTCCGTTTCCCGTCATTCCTTAGCCAGCTCGTCATACTTCTTCGCCACCTCAGGATCGCTTTCCCGGTAACTGTCGGCCAATCCAGCGTAGGCGGCCTTGAATCCGGGTTGCATCGTCAGACAGGATTTCAGCAGTGTACGCGCCTCTTTCAACTCCTTCCTTTCGACAAGGATCTTTGCCAGCGGCGGATAGGCATCGAAATATTTCCGGTTGAGGCCGATCACCTGTTTGTACAAGGTTGCGGCCTTCTCCTTCTCCCCGTTTTCGGCATGGATATTTGCCTGAAACATCAGGATCTGCTCATTTTCCGGATTGATCTCCAACCCTTTTCGCAGGAGCGACATCGCTTTCTCTTTATCGCCCATGCTGTAGCAGACCGTCGCAAAATTAAAAAAGATTAGTTCATCCTGACAATCTTTTTTCACGGCTTCTTCAAAATATTTGACAGATTCATCTTGATGGTGCTGTTGAAAGGCCATGTAACCCAGAAAATCGTCCTTACTTTCCCGTTTGACCACCGCGCAAATCGGGATATCATCGGCATAAATTATTTTGATGGAATTTTTTGGAGGCCACATTTTATTTTTCAGCAGGACCGGGGAGATGTAGCTGTTGGCGACAATGTAATAATCCCAGTCATGCTCAACCCTTTCGCTGTATGGAAAATATTTGACTGTAAGTTGCTTCTCATTTTGGAAAAACCAGTCGGCCGGGAAGTTTGTTGCCACCTTCAGGCTGTCGCCGGGATGGTTGGTTTTCAGCTCATTGATCAGCCATTCTGACCCTCCGCGGATGGAGTGGTAGTAATAGTCGGTTTCGTATTTGCCGTATGCGCCTTTCAGCCCACCTGTTAACTGATTGTAATAGAGGTAATAATAGGGATGGTTCCTTACCAGGAAGTTGAAGGGATGAATGGCCAGAAACAAAACTACCGTGATAGCCAGTCCGCGAATCAGTTTCGATTTGAAATGGTTGAGCAGATGCCAGAGTCCGATGGCAGCCAGTACCACCATGCCTGGATATACGAACAGGAAGTGTCGCCAGGAGCCATAAAGGTTGGATTTTTCATAAATCACGAAGAGGATCGGGAAGAGGATGGTGAAGATCAGGAAGCCGTATTTGAGCCATTTTTGCTTCAGGGCTTTCCCGGCTACGGTAAAAAAGGCAAGGATGCCTGCCCATACCAGCAGCGGGATGGTGATCAGCATCAGCTTGGGGAGGTAGTACCAGGGCATCCAGTCGGACCATTCGAGCCGTCCTTCGAAAATTTGGCGGATGGTGGTGGGAAACTGCGTCATGACGTTGTACGATTTCCAGAATCCGGTGATCGGATTGAGCAAAACATAAGGCCAGAGCAGTATCCCGAGCAGGTAGGAGATGAGCAGGATCGCAGCGATCCACGTTAGTTTGGTTTTAAGGGAGCCAATGTTGATTTTAGCAGTTTCCAGGTAGGTTTTGAACTCCAGGATGGCCGAGAAAAGCAACAGGTAACAGATAAGCAGCAGTCCGCCGGGACGGATGCTGATGCAGAAGGCAATTGAGAGAATAAGTGGTGCTGCATTTTTCCAGTTTCTCTTTTCCGCGAAGAGCCATCGCAACAGGAAGAGGGTCCCGGCGAGGTAGGCCAGGGCGAAGGGGATATCTTTGAGGTTGTTCTGCGCGTGGCCCAAAAAGGTGGGCGAGAGGGCGAAGAGGAAGAGGGTCAGGATTCCTGCGCCGTACCCGGAAAGCCAAATTGCCAGAAATCCCGCCAAAACGATGCAGAGCCAGGCGGCCAGACCGTTCATCTGGTGGCGGAAGGTGTAGATATCGTCGATGTCGAACCAGCGGATCAGGATGGTGGTGAGGTTGTCGAAAGACTGACCGTAGTATTTGAGGTGGGAAGTTGGCGTATCGAGCACGCTTTGGTCGGCGCCGCCGGTAGCGAAATAGTCGTAAACCTTTTCGGATTGACGGAAGTGGACCTCCTCATCGCCCGAGATGCCGGCCTCTTTGCTGCCAATGAGAATGAAAATAAGCAGCAACCCGGCGCAGATGTCGAAGAGCCCTCTGGCAATTTTGTCCTTGCCGGACGAAGGGCGGTAAATGATGGGGTTGATGGGCAGAGACATTCAATCAGGGAGTTGCGTTTTGTGGATATCAATTCAAATATATGGAAAAAATCGTCAGACAACCTATCACCATAGCTACCATAATGTCGCCGCTATGCGGCTTTGTCTGCGTCTTACCCAATATTTCTACCATAATGACACCGCTAACGCGGCTTAGATTCAAACTTGTCCGGTGGTTTCTACCATAATATCGCCGCTACGCGGTTCTTTAGATGTGGTTTAAATGGTGAACCGGATTCACCGAAAATATGAATTAATGAGCAATCCACAAGCCGCGTTAGCGGCGATATTATGGTAGAAACGGAACAAAAAGGAACCCACAGCCGCGTTAGCGGCGACATTATGGTAGATTAAATGTTTATGTGGATTAGCCGAAAAAAGAATAAATGAGCAATCCACAAGCCGCATAGCGGCGTCATTATGGTAGGAATTGATTAAAGATTACCAAATCAATCATAAAATTCGAACAAATATCTGTTATCAAATTCTATCTGAAAATTCATTAAAATGGCCATGTATTCTTCCCTGAAAGTAGTTTTCTGATGATGTTTTTCCTGATTCATAATGTATCGAATCACCCTATTGCGCTGACTTCTGGAATAGCTGAATCCACCATAACCCCTTTGCCATTCAAAATGGCCCTGGATCTTTTTATTCAGATTGATCCATTTTGATGAATTGGATTTCACCTTTTCTACAATATCGGATAAAGATGTAGTAGGATTTTGTTCAAAAAAGAGATGAACATGATTTTTATAACCTGAAATAGCCAAGGGATATTGTTTCAGATTGACCATAATGCCGTGCATGTATTTGCACAACTCCTCCATCAATTCTTTATTCAGGATATTTTCTCGTCCTTTTATGGCAAAAACAGCATGTATATTGGTTTGGGTATAGGTGTTTGGCATGACATTTCAATTTAAATGAGATGGATGATGATTCAATGCAATATCCGAATGCTGCCACCATGTTGTTGAAATATTGGTGGTTATTATAAATATAACCAAATTCCATCAATTTTCCAAACCAACCATAATGTCACCGCTACGCGGCTGCTAGTCGTACATAGTTGGCCATTTCTACCATAATAACGCCGCTACGCAGCTTAGATTATTACTTGGATGGTGGTTTCTACCAAAATATCGCCGCTATGCGGCTCTTTAGTTGTGGTTTAAATGGAGATCCGGGTTAGCCGAAAATATAAATAAAGGAGAATCCTCAAGCCGCGTTAGCGGTGTCATTATGGTAGGAACGGAATAAAAAGGAACCCACAAGCCGCATAGCGGCGACATTATGGTAGACGAAGATGGTACATATATTCGAAATCCGCGTAATGGCGAAATTATGGTAAATCTTCATGGATTTTGCGGATGAAATAGATTGGGCGGTTTTGGGATTCCTTGTAGATACGGAAGACATATTCGCCTACGATACCGAGGAAGATCAGCTGGATGGAACCCAGGAAATAGAGGCTTAACAGGGTGGAAGACCAGCCGATAAGCGCCAATCCGAGGATTTTATCAATGAGTACGTAGATGCCGGCCAGCATAAAAACGAGGGTACCGACGGAGCCAAGCCAGAGGCACAATCGAATGGGGAGCCGGGAAAACGAAAAGATGGCATCGGTGGCCAGGGCAAAGAGTTTGGAGAGGCTCATCTTAGGCTCACCATGTGCCCTGTCGTCGCGGATGTAATCGACAGTTCCCTGGTTGAAGCCGATGAATGAGCGGAGTCCGGGCATATACCTTACCTTCTCTTTCAGGGAGAGCAGGGCTTGGAGCGCCTCACGTGTCATCATCGAGAAGTTGCCTGCATTCTCCATGTTTTCGAGTCCGGCGATGTTTTTAAAGAGCAGGTGGAAGAGGAAGGTATAAAGCGTTCGCCGACTTTTCCCCTTACGTCCGGTTCTTCTCCCGCTGACGATGTCGTATCCTTCCTTTGTAATTTTACTATACATATCAGACAGTAGTTCAGGCGGATCCTGCAGGTCGCCGTCCATCATGGCAACAATTTCGCCGGTAGCGTGATCCAGTCCGGCAGTGAATGCGGCCTGGTGACCGAAATTTTTGGAGAGGGAGATAATTTTGATTTTTTTGTTCTGAAGACGGTGTTTCAAAAGCTGTTCCACGGTCGTGTCGGTGCTCCCATCGTCGACAAAGAGCAGTTCGTAGTCGTCGGCAAAGGTTTTTACGGCGGCAACGATCCGGGCAACCAGATCGTCGATCAGTTGCGCTTCGTTGTAGACAGGGATGATCAGGGAGAACATGATTTGGCGCGTTTTAAAATGTTACACAGAGTTTCACAGAGGAGCACAGAGTTACACGGAGAAACAAATTTAGAAAAATAAGAGAGGGAATGAAGATTTGTTCTACCTTATTTTTCTGTTTAAACCTTAGTAGAAAAATGACCATCCGAAAAACAAAACCTCTTATGTAACTAGTTTTTCAAGCTGCTTCCAGAAGTTCTAATTTTCTTTTTAGTTGACTTATTTTCATTTGTTTATGTTTTTGTTGATAATCCAATAATGCCTTTGGGTTGAAAGCCTCCTGATTAAGGATCATCTTAT
>JAPLDT010000091.1 GCA_026391315.1 Bacteroidia bacterium | reverse complement strand
CCATGATTCAAAATAATACAGTCCCCTCAAAAAACGCGCTTCAGCTTTGAATTGTGTAGCTGTAGCTGCTGCAAGGGAAGGAGTCTTGGCAATCACATTCAGTACAATGTTGCAACGGTTTACACCCATCCCAATGTTTAAAATCCACTTGTCTGCAGGGTAGTTGTTGGTGGTAGAGACTTCCCAACGTTCGATTTCATTGATTGGAATCTGGTCTCCAACATAGGATCCTTTGGCGGCATCATCGGATGCAACAGAGCCATAGGTCCAGTTAGTAATGGATGCACCCCAGCTGACGGTCCATAAAGCGCTTCCTTTGACCATACTGTAAGCTCCGGTCAAAAGAGCAGTAACGCCTTTCTCGCTGTAGAATACATCTTCGGAAGTCGATCCAAGCGGCTTTTTATCCAAAAATGAATCTGCGCAAGAAAAAGATATGGCCATAATGAAACAGGTCGCCACTATAATTGATAGTTTTTTCATATCATTCTTTTGTTTAAAATTTATAATATTCATATTTAGATTACAGTCCAATGGTTACACCAAAAGTAATCTGACGCGGGGTTGGCCATGCTCCTCTGTCAACTCCCATAGACATGCCTGAAGAGTTCAATTCAGGATCGAGTCCGCTATATTTGGTCATGGTGAAAAGGTTGGTTGCTTGCAAATACAAACGAACATTTTTCATTTTGACCTTGTCAAGAATAGGTTTAGGAAGCGTATAACCCAATCTCATGGTTTTCAGTCTGAGGAAAGATCCGTCTTCGATGAATGCGGTTGATGCATCCTGTGAATGGGATGCTCCGTCAAGCATTGGCAATCTTGCTCCCGTATTGGTAGGAGTCCATGAATTGTAGAGCGCATCCTTACTTAAACCTCCTACAAATTGGCCATAGTCGATCCAGCGACTGACATAGTTGATCATGTCGTTGCCATAACTTCCGTAGAAGAACATGTTCAAATCGAAGTTGCCATAGCCAAGGTCAATGTTCAAACCTCCTGTAAGTTTCGGATGAGGATCGCCAATAAAGGTACGGTCTTTGTCCAGTGAAATTTTACCATCTCCATTTAAATCCCTGTATTTGAAGTGACCTACCGTCGTATAAGTGCCAAATTGAGGGGCTGCTGTAGCTTCAGCTGCAGTTTGAATAATACCGTCAACGATCAAACCATAGAACATTGGATAGGCCTGGCCTGTTGTTGCACGGGTATATTCTACCTGACGTTCTGAATAACCTACAACCTCCTTCAAATTGTTGGAGAGAGATACAACTTCGTTTTTGTAATGAGACAATGTTGCGTTGATCGCGTAGGTGAATTTACCTGCCATCAAGGTATTGTGGTAGCCAAGCTCAATATCAATACCGGTATTTTTCATCTTACCAATATTTACATAAGGAGGTTGTGCTATTCCCATAACCTGTGGTACACTTAGACGATAAAGCATATCTGAAGTATTTCTTTGCCATACAGCAACAGAAGCGGTTAATTTCCTGTCAAACATGGTGGCATTAACTCCCAAATCAACGGTTTGAGTGGTTTCCCAGCTAACATCCAGGTTCCCCTTGGTTGAAGGCTCAAATCCGGCTATAGCAGAACCAGTTGTCCCGTTCAAGTTGTAAGCGGCTGTATAACCGTTTGTTCCGAAGGTAGAAAACATGTTGTATTCCCCGATACGGTCGTTACCTGATTTACCCCATCCTGCTCTTAATTTAAGGGCGTCTAACCAGCTTTTTGTTCCAGCCATAAAGCTCTCTTTGGATACTTCCCAGGCACCGGAGGCAGCCGGGAATACACCATAGCGATTGTTGGTACCAAATCGGGAGGAACCATCACGACGTACAGTCGCTTCTACGAAATATTTCCCTTTCAGGTCATAGTTGGCACGGCCGAACTGAGAAAACAGTGCCCATTCTGATCCGTTTCCGTCGTTGAGTTTGCTGACACCCTCCCCGGATGCAAGTTGCATATAATCAGGAGATAGTGAAAAATACTGGGTACGACCGGCTGACATCCATTGATAAGTATTGTTAACTGCTTCTGTTCCTATAACTACATTAAGTTTGTGAATGTCTTTAATGGTCACATTGTAATTAAGTGTGTTAGACCAGTTCCATAAAATTGAATAGTTTGAGTCAACATTCAAACCTGCTGTTTTGTTAGGTTCTGCGTTTTCGTAGGTTGGCAGGTTGTAACTTTTGCCATTCCACTGTCCAAAGTTGTATCCAAACAAACTCTTGAAGGTCAATCCTTTCATTAGGGTAGCCTCCCCAAAAAGATTGCCAAGTACGCGAATGTATTTACCGTCATTATTCTTTGCATGGTCCAACTGAGCAACAGGGTTAGCCGCATTCCCTGTTGCGGGAGCCTTTGTTCCTGCAAAATTACCCTGGATGTCATAGACCGGAACAATTGGTTGCATACGATAAGCCATGGAAATAGCAGAGCCTTCTTCATTGTTGGTAAAGCTACCAAGTTGATGGATATAGATTGCTTGCAGTGATTCACCAACTTTTAGCCAGTTGCTAAATTTAGATTCGGCATTGACACGGAAAGTGTATCTTTTGAAATCGGTATTGATCAGGAACCCTTGTTCGTCCAGATAGTTTCCGGATAAAGAGTAAGTTGATTTTTTCCCTCCACCTGAAACCGAAAGGTCATATTCCTGAATAATTCCCTTGCGGTAGATTTCATCGTACCAGTTTGTGCCCAGTTTATTGGCTTTAATAATCTGGTAATCCGGATAATTGTAAAGCTTTGGATCAACAGAAGGATCTCCCGACATTGTTCCCTTCGGTAAAATATAATCGGGGATTACCGGAGATGCACCATTGCCATATGGATTGGTAGCCATTGCCTTACCGGTAAGCCACAATGCCTTACCATATTCAGTTGTATTCAGCATGCTGTACTGATTGGCAGCCTGGGAAGTACCGGTGCGGAACGAAAAGACCACACTGGGCTCCTGGTTTTCACGTCCGTGTTTGGTGGTAATTAAAATTACACCATTGGCGCCCCGGCTACCATAAATAGCAGCAGAAGAGGCATCTTTCAAAACAGTAATTGACTCAACATCATTTGGGTTGATGTTGTTTCCCGGCCCAACAGGAACTCCATCAATTACATACAATGGATTTGGATCGTTAACAGTACCAATACCGTGGATACGGATGGTTGCATCAGAACCTGGTGTGTTTCCTGAAGTTACAGTTACCCCGGATATTTGGCCCTGCATACGGCTGACCACACTCGGAGCACTTGAAACTTTCAATTGCTTGTCGGAAACAGTAGAAACGGAGCCGGTAATCTGCTCCTTTAAACGTGTACCATAACCAACCACAACAACCTCTTCAACACCAATTGTTTCACTTTTCAAGGTTAAATTGATGACTGAGTTTGAACCAATTGGAACTTCAACACCTACCATTCCGATGAAAGAAACAGCCAGTGTTTTGTTCGCAGGGTCAGCAACTTTCAGTTCGAATTTGCCATCAATGTCTGTGATGGTTCCAATTGTAGTGCCTTTCACCACAACAGAAGCACCCGGAATTGAGGCGCCACTTTCATCAGTTACTTTTCCGGATATTGACTTTTGAGCAAAAGCCATACCGGCAGTCAATACCATAAGCAAAGCCATGGATAGTAACACCCTGGTCCACTTGCCTTTAGGTAGAAGAATCGCTTTGTTTTGTTTCATAGATTCATAAAATTAAGATTGGTAATTATAAAAACGAGGGCTAATTTTTTATAAGGGAATATTTAAATCAAGCATAGGAAATTTATGTTTTCACAAGTTTGGAAAAAGTAAATTTTAAAATCTAATCTAAATTCACGAAAGTGATTTTGAAGTCTAGTATGACAAATTTAAAGAATAGGAAACAGAAAAACAAGAGAATTGTAAAAATATTTTAACATTACTTAACGATATTTTAACAATTATTTAGTTTTTAATGGGATAGAGGCAAAAAAAAATGTAATTAGTTCAAATTTTTTATTGGTGACAACCATATTTTATTCAATTTTTATTTTTTGGATGATCTCATGTTCATTTACATTTTATCTTCGCATCAAATTTGTAACCAATGACCATGACTTCTTTCAAGTTTTTTAGCGCATTCGTTTTTTTCTCTCTGATGATTCTTTCCGTTTCGTGTCGGAAAGATGAATATAAGATTGTTACTGTGACCGGCGAAATACCCGCTTCCAGGATGGGAATAACGCTTCCTCATGAACACGTTTTGTTTGATTTGGGGATGATCGATTCGATCGGATTTCACAAGTACAACAAAGATTCTGTGATTCGGAGAATGTTACCGTTATTTGAAGAGCTTAAGCCCTTCAAAGTTCAGACTTTTGTGGATGGGACACCCGAATTCATGGGGCGTGATCCCCAGCTGCTTGCTGATCTGTCGCGAAAAACAGGAATAAATATTATCTCCAATGTTGGTTGGTATGCTGCTGATAATGGCCGTCATTTGCCACGGGAGATCAAGGATATGAGCGCTGAAGAGATTGCTCTTATTTGGATCGGGGAAGCAAAGAACGGTATTGGCAATACCGGGATCAAACCTGGCGTTATCAGTATCGCGATAGACAGTATTGGCTTGTCCGAAAATGATAAAAAATTGGTTGCTGCAGCCTGTCTTACCCACCTGGAAACTGGTCTTACAATTATGTCGCATACCGGTGCAGCGGCTGGGGCCTATGCGCAACTGAAAATACTTGAGAAATACGGAGTAGATCCATCCGCCTTTATTTGGTCGCATGCTATGGAAGAGGCCTCCAGAAGCAAAGTCCTGACTATTGCTGAAAAGGGCGTCTGGATAGCTTTTGACGGTATATTGCCCGAAATGGAACCATCAGTCAGGATCTCAGAAATGATAAAATACATGAAGTCAATCCGGCGCCTGGACCACGTTTTGCTTTCGCATGATGCCGGCGGTTACCAACCAGGACTGCCCAATGGAGGCAATATTCGTTCCTATTCCGAATTGTTCGGGTCATTCAAATTGCTGATGCTAAGTGAAGGAATTACACAGGATGAGCTTTATCAAATGATGGTGAAAAATCCGGCGGCTGCTTTTGGCGTTCGGGTGAGAAGAGTAAAATAGCGATTAAAAAGATTGTTGAGACTGTTTAAATTTTTAACACAGAGAATAATTTTCAAATAATTGAGAATTTAATGTGCATTGATATTTTTGCCTTAGGATAAATTTTAGAGAAAAATATTGAGTTCGCTGAGTTTAAAAATCGCAAGCGATTTTTCTCTCTGTGCACTCTGGGATTCCTCAAGTGATTCGTAGATCAGGCAGCAATTTCAGAGCTATTTTTAATTTCATTCAGGAGTAATAATATCTCTGTGTAATAATTTTAAATGGTTTCTTATTTTTTGTAGAGCGCTTTCCGTTGGATCTCATCATTGTCGTATTGATTCCGGTAAAGCATCTTGCGTTCCACCGCTTCATTGTCCAATTCAGGTCCCTGCTCAATCTTCCTCCAGTCGATGGTCATGTTGTATTTCCTCATTGCTTTTCCAACGTCAAACACGCGTGGGTCGTGTAATTCGAGGCTATAAGGCGTATAATCGGGATCTGGAGTAAAAAAATCCTGAAGCAATGAGGCCGTTACATCGTACTGATTAACATAGGGCACATTCAGAATGTTGTAAATTGTTTTCAATATCGATCCAAAATTGGCATGGGTATGCGATACATATCCCCTTTTTACATAAGGGCCCGCCATCATCAATACTGAACGATGACCGTCGATGTGGTCAACGCCGCCTTGCGGATCATCTTCGGTAATTATGACCAGCATCTCCTTCCAATATTTTGTCCTGGATAAAAAATGCAGGATTCTCCCCACAGCCAGGTCGTTATCCGCCATGTAGGATTGTGGAAAGAAGTACCCGTCTTCAGGCCTGTTGTGTGCACCATGATCGTTGGGAACCTGCATGGTAATGAATGAAGGCAGTTCCTCTTTTCCTTTGATCCACCTCCTAGTAAACTCCTTCTCAAACTGTTCCATCCGGTATTGATCCGGAATATTGGTGTTGAATCCGGCATAATTATGACTGGTTCTTTTGAAAAGCGCCTTTTGCATTGGGACCATCACACCATGAGCTGCTCCTGTGTTGGTATCGAACCACTCTTCGCGTACATGTCCCGTTTCATTAGCTTCGCCGAAGTTGTAGAATGACACTTTTTTTCGGTCGAGCGCCTCCCAAAGTCCACCAATCTCGGCATAATCCTCCGGATCCATACTTCCCGTTGTACTTGGAAAACGTCTGCCCGGGGCTTTGGAAAATATTTTGGCCTCTTTTGACACACTTGAGTTTGTCTCTACCCATTCGTTGGGGATCACTCCCAACATCCAATGGTGGCCGTGAATGGATGCATCGCCATCACAATAGAAATTGTCAGAGAAGGAGAATTGTTGAGCAGCTTTTATGTGATTTGGACTAACCCGAAGATGCGGAAATTTAGACCGAAGCGAATCGGGTAAAGTATATTCATTATTTACCCCAAAACGGGCCAGGGTGCTATCGCCTGCTGCATTCTTCAGCTGACCAAAAATCTCATCGTAAGTCCGGTTTTCTTTGGTAATGTACACAATGTATTTGATTGGCGATTTTCTAATTTCCTGTAATGCTGGTAATGGGTTCTTGCCATCATCCGTAATGGTAATACTTTTGAAAGTATTGTCAATGGTTTGCTGGGTGTAGGTTGCCAATTGAGCAGCATCCGGCACTTCCACTTTCTGAAAAGTTCCCAACTGTATGTCGCCAATAAAATATCCCTGCACAGGAGGTTTAAAATCTTTTCCCCCGTTGGGTCCGGCGCCTAACCCTCTGCAGGTTATGATGTAAATCTCTTTGCCCTCTTTTGACAATTGAACCCGTGTTGGTCCCCATCCTGCCGGGATCAGACCCTTCGTTGTTTTGGAATCAAGATCGATGACTGCTACTGCATTAAATCCCAGCAAGGCAACATAGAGCGTTTTTTCATCTTTACTCAATGTGATCCCAAAGGGTAACAATCCGCGGTATTTGTCGATTCGTGGATCAACCAAAATTGGAATGTCGCCCAAAAGCTTGTGGTTTTTGTAATCGATGATCGTAATATTGTCATTCGTTGCATTGGTTACGTAGGCAAATTGCCGCCCAACCGCAATTGAATTGGGGCTCGCTCCACCTACCACTTCTGCCCCTTCGATCATCTGTCCAATCTGATGGCCTGTCTTGAATTTATCCATCACTTTGTTGGAGTTCAAATCGATGGTAAAGACGCTCATCGCGTCGGGATGATGCGGACTACCTACGCCAGGGACCTTGCGTCCTTCAACCACCGTTCCGTGGATGGATTCCTTCGTGTTATCCCCGTAAGGATGGTGCGATATCATCAATGAATCGTAATTTTCGGGAGTGGCGCCGGTAATAAGCGGATAATCATACATGCCAACATTGGCCACCAGGGCCGTCTTTTTGTCGGGACTCAGGGATAATCCGAAAGGGAGGCGGCCAACTTTGATGGAGGCCTTTATTTTTCTGGTGACCAAATCAATACGGACCATCCTGAAATTAGCCTTGTCCAAAACCAGTAGTTCATTGTTTTCCTCATTCAATACCAGATCTGAAGTGAAACTATCCCCATATTCTTTACCGTTCACCTTGCCATTCAAGGAGATGGAATCGAGCCTTGTGAGATTTTCAATGTCGTATTTGATAACGGCGCCATTGTCTCCACCACTCATATAAACCGTTTTCGAATCGCTTGCAAAGGCAACTCCCAAAAAGGATCCTTTGGATAGGGGCGATTTGATTTTTTTGTCATAGCTGGGAACCCGGATGGCGCTCATCGTCTGAATGTCCATGATGGTGAACACACCGTTGTGCAGGGTGACAGCCTTTCTTCCATCCGGAGAAAGGGCCATACCGAAAGGGTCATTGGTAATCCTGATGGTATGTCCGGCAGGTGTCAAAAACCGTCCGGAGGGTAAAATAGTTGTTCCTCCCTGATGGATTTGGGTGAATTCATTTCCGGCCGGAACTGTCAGAATGCTGAAATTTTCCTGAGCCATTACAACATTTACGGCGGATACAAAAAGGGACAAAACAAATATGCGTTTGTAAAATTTCATAGCGAGCCTTTATTTTGATCGTAATATATTTAATTTTCAGTGATTATAAGAGACCGTTTATGTTTTATTTACTTCAATTTCATTTAAAAAATACCGTGCCGTAAATCCGGCAATCGCGGATGGGTAGAAACCTAAATCTTAGGTGGGATGCCTCGTTCCAGAAGGGCAATGACATTAAATTAAAAAAATGCAAATTCGTAATTTACATATAATCAATAGATTGCGGTGCAAAAATGTATTTAACAGCTTCATTATGCACAAATATTTTCTGTCATCTTCACATTGTGCCCAAAAAATTTGGGTGGTGACTCGCAATGACGGTATGCTGTTGATTTTGTGAGGGTGGAGAGAAGGAGGCGGGCGGCAATTCTGCTATTACCGAAAACTGATGATCCGCCTCCTTCTCTCCACCCTCACCTCCAAAAAAATGATCCGTCATTGCGAACACTGCCTGTCCCGATTTTTCATCGGGAAGGAACGAAGTGTGAAGCAATCTGTTGAGTGTTGCATAAATTTTTCTTAACTTAATAACATTGTCCGAAAGGGGAAAAAAAACAAATTTTAAACAGCTTCTTTCTGTTGAATATTTTTTTGGAAAATGAATTACAGTTTGAAGAATATTTTCTTCCTGTAAAGGACATATCCAACCAAAAAACAAGATAATACCGATATAATTGCCCACACAAGTGAGGCACCCTTTTCGGCCATCCCCGAATCCACCAAACCAAAATATACAAAATCTTGAAAATGCGTATACTTATAAATTGTTTGGAACAGATCTGCCAACACATAGATTGCAATTGCGTTGCTGCCAAAGATAAGGCCAACGCGTGCGATAACATTGTTTTTAAACTGCATAAAATCGATCAGCCATAGGGAGATAGCTAACACAATCGATGCCCATCCCGCTGTGTACAAAACAAAAGAGCTTGTCCATATTTTCTTGTTGATCGGGAATTGCCAATCCCAAACGGAGCCAGCCAGCACAAACAAGGCGCCTGCTGTGAAAAACCAGATCACGGTTTTTTCTGTCAATTTCTGTTTGACGATCATGTGGCCGGCCAACATTCCTGCAATACCTGTCGCTATGGCAGGGAAAGTACTGAAAATTCCTTCCGCATTCCATCCGTGTTTTCCAAGCAATTCAGGTGCAACCAAAAGACGGTCGAACCAGAAAGCGAAATTCTGATTCATTTCAATTGTACCGGCGCTGAATTCCCCGGTAGGAATAAAACACAGTGCTATCCAGTAAAACAGCAGCAGACCTCCAAAAATATAAGCGTGTGTTTTCCAACCGGTGTACAGATAAAGTATGGCACAAATAACGAAAACAAAAGCGATTCGCTGCAATACTCCGAATAGATCAACCCTTGTGAAATCAAGATCAGGAAGATAGTGCAACAATAATCCGATTGTATACAGTTTAATTCCGCGGACCAAAATTTTCTCCACCATCTCTTTTTTTGGTTTGGCAGCCGCTAGCTGTTTGGAATAAGAGAGTACGATCGAGACCCCGACGATGAAAATAAAAAATGGGAAAATGCAATCCGTAGGTGTAATGCCGTGCCAGTAGGAATGTTCAAGCGGATCATATACTTTTCCGTAGGCACCCGGGTAATTGACGAGGATCATGGCAGCAATGGTAAGTCCCCTGAAAACGTCAATGGACAGTAATCGGTTTGTAGTGTTCATCTGTTAATTGTCTTTGTATATAGTAGTCTTCCTGCCAGTTGCCATTGGCAATCGGATTGCAATCTGATAATTTGAATGATTATACTTTTATTGTGGTTGATTTGGATTTTCCACTCCCAGTGAATATTGAACTGGTCATAAGAGAAAGTATTTCGCACCCAAAACTAATGAAGGCAAAAGTAAAATTTTTAAGACTTCCTTTACAAAGTTTAGAATTAATTTAGAAATAATATCTTTGGTGTGTACGGATTCTGAAATTCTTCCAACAAACTATCGCACAGGATTAAAATTCAAAATTAATTAGCAAAGATGAACCATAAAGACCGTTTTTATGCCACCATCCATCATCAGCCGGTTGATCGTCCTGCTTCCTGGCTGGGTCTGCCCGTACCATCCGCTGAAGCACAATTGTTAAAGTATTTCAGGGTTAACAGCATCGATCAGCTTCGGAATGTGATTGATGATGATATTTATCCCATTGAAGTACCTTACAATTATCCGCCTTCGAACCATATTGCCTGCGCCTTTGGTTTTGCCAAAGTCAATCATTTTGATACTCCCGACGAAAGGACACTAACGGCGCCAGGCTTCTTCGAAGATTATGAAAATCCGTCAGATGTAGGTAAATTCAACTGGCCCGATCCGGCCAAATACCTCGATCGGGAAGAATCGTACCGGCGGGTTGCTTCAGCGCCTGCTGACAGCGTTAAAATGGGAATTCTGTGGAGCGCCCATTTTCAGGATGCATGCGCTGCTTTTGGCATGGAGAAAGCTTTGATGGTGATGCTTTACAATCCTGAAATGTTTCGTGCAGTAATCGACCGAATTACGGATTTTTACTTGAAAGCCAACGAAATATTCTACGAATCGACCAAAGGGATGCTCGATGCCATTTTGATTGGGAATGATTTCGGAAGCCAGACCTGTTTGATGGTCGATCCCGACAGTTTGAGGGAATTTGTTTTCCCTGGCACCCGGAAACTAATTGAGCAGGCCAAAAGCTATGGACTAACAGTGATGCACCATTCGTGCGGATCTGTTTTTCCAATTATTCAGGATTTGGCCGATTTGGGAGCAGATATCATTCATCCTATTCAGGCGTTGGCCAACCAAATGGAAGCGCCTAACCTGAAAAAACACTTTGGTGGAAAAGTCGCTTTTTGCGGCGGTGTGGATGCTCAAAACCTTCTTGTAAACGGTACACCGGAAGAGGTTGCCCGGAAAGTTGTCGAACTAAAGGAGCTGTTTAAGACTGGATTGATTATTTCTCCGAGCCACGAAGCTATCTTGCCCGATATTCCCCCTGCCAATGTAGAAGCTATGTTCAACGCCTTAAAACTTTAACAATGACCAGGAGATTTGGCCAGGTAATCCGCTTGAGACCGGAAGGAGAGGAAGAATACATCAGGCTTCACCGCGAGGTTTGGCCAGGTGTTAAAGAGATGATTTTGGAATGTCATTTGCGCAATTATTCAATCTATTTTAAAGATAGTTTTTTGTTTGCCTATTTTGAATACGATGGTGAAGATTTTGATACCGATATGAAGAAGATGGCTGCCCACGAAGAAACCCAACGGTGGTGGGGTGTTGTGAAACCATTAATGGAACCGCTTGAAACAGCGGGGCCTGATGAATTCTGGGCGAACATGGAGGAGATTTTTCATCTGCATTAATTTAATATCCCAAAAGAATACCCTACGAATGATCGCACCCAACCCAATAATCGGAACCGGACTTCATGCCATTGGTGGAATTTCGGCTTCTAGTTGCTATTTGCCCAACACCTAAACACGCCAATGGTCATGGGGAACATTCTGGCTTGCTCAGGCGCTTTTCGCATGGGTGATTATGCCTCTTGTAGTTGGCTGGCTCACCGTACCCGGTTTCTTCCAGATTCTCATTGATGCGCCTTCCAAACCATTTTGGATTGCATTTTTACTTGGAGGGGCTTATGGCTTTGGAGGCATGTCATTTGGTAAAGCCATTAGCCAAATAGGATATTCCCTCACTTACACCCTGTCAATCGGTATTTCCGCCGTATTGGGGACTATCTTTCCCCTGATGATCTTTGGTGGCCTTGGCAGCTTTTTTACAAAACCAGGCGGTGGCATTGTCTTGTCGGGGATGATCCTATCCATACTTGGCGTGGTTGTTTGTGGTTGGGCAGGCTTCAAAAAG
>JAPLDT010000021.1 GCA_026391315.1 Bacteroidia bacterium | reverse complement strand
CCTTTTAATTCTGCCTCCTCCAAGCTAAATGGAAGGCTTCCTACGAAAATGTTCATAAAAAAAAACTTATTTAATGGTAAATAATCCGATGTAAAGGTAGTTATATTTTAATTCAAAAAGTTATTTGATCTTTTTTTTATTTGTAGTATAAGTATCAATAAATCAGTCAGATATATTTGTTGGTGATCTGAATTTTACCTCTTCCCAGTTTTCGAAGGTACTTTATCCTGAATATTGCACCTATTTGAGAACCAGTTTTTTAGTGTATGGCGATACGGTACGAAAGTTTTAGCATGATGGTATTGTTTGGCTTTTCGTAGGTGTAAAGTTGGCTGAGATTGTATGAAAAGTCAAAATTTCCGCTTGAAGCTTCGTAGCGACGGTTTTGCGACCATACCAGGTAAAGCGTCGACCCGGGTAAATATTCCCACCGAAGGACAAGATTTGACAGAAATTCATTGAAATTGAAATTTGGGTTATCAAATTGATAATCTGCTTTTCCATCCCTGTTTTCATCGATCATGCAGATGTTATTTCCATCCTGAACGGGAAGCAACTGCTGCGCATCGTAAATGTGAAAGCGATCCTGGTAATTTGCGTTCGTGGCTTGGGTTACCATCTTCAAATTTGTATATTTTCCGGCGGTGATAAATGGTTGTCCCCAGTATTCAATTGTGAGATTTGGGCGAATATTGATGTTGATCCGTGCCGAAAATGATAAGATGGTCTGGTTAATGGACCCAAGGATGTACCTTTTATCGTTTCCGTAATCGACCTCAGTGACATATTGTAAATCATTCTTGTTAATGGTATAGGATGGTTCGAATAAAAATTCGAGAGAATTGTGAGGCTGATAACGGATGATTGGCGAGAACTGATCCATTGATCCTGACTTGAAATTTTGTCTGATATGGTTTCCCTGGTATTTGACTGAGATTTTTTTTCTGGTGTCTGTTTCAATAAAGTACCAGAAAGATGTAGTTCCGGGCATGAGCGTGGCAGGTCCACCCCGCAGTTGGGAGGCTTGAAGCGATTCAGAATCCATATTGATACCTCCATGCAGAAACCATTGATTCGAGAATTGAATATGTCCATTGAAATTGCCTCCGGATAGCAGGTGTGTGCCATTGTAATTCCATGCATTCCACTGATTCAGGTTAAGTCTGGCCGAACGCATGATGCCTACAGGCTTATTGAATTTATACCCGGCCCAACTTACCTGGATGAATTCATCCGTGGAGCGTAAATATCCGATATCATTTAACTCCAACCCGGGCGATTTCCACATGGTGGCAAGCAGACAATTGAAGTTGCCGCCAATTTTTGCCAATTGAAAATTGCCACCGTTTCCGGTAAGCGAAGTTAAATTCGGATCGTAATGCAGGTGCCTGGCATTGGGTTGCTGGAAAAGATGCGATGACGAGGTCTGGGTTTTATCCATCGACTCCTTACTGCCATTTACATTGCTGATTACAGCATTGAACTGGAGCAACCAGTTTTTCCTGTCGAAATATTGTTTGAAATCGAATCCAAGAGATCTGCCATTGCGTCGCAAGTCAGCTTTTAAAAGAGAGTCATTCAGATTTCGGTCGGTACTTGTCCCCAGAAACCCAATGATGGTGTTGCCATTCTTGCTGTCTTTTTGCAATCTTCCAACGAAGTAGTTGGTCAGTGGCTCGACGGTTTGTGTCCGGGTTACTCCCTTGTAATCAATTTTGGCATTTTCTTCTGCACCAACACTTTCAATAATACCAACAGACCAACCTTTGGATGTTTTCCCGGTCAGTTTAGCTGCTCCTATAATTCTAGTGAAGTTCGGAACCTTGGCGTACTCTTCATCCCTCAGATCTGGAGAAATATGGGGTCTTCTTCCAATTCTTCTGGAATAAAACATTTGTTCGGTGGATAAATCACCATCTCCAAACCCAAGCTGGAACCTGGTAATGTTGTTTCCTTCAATGAAGAAGGGCCTTTTTTCAACAAAAAAAGTTTCATAAGCGGTCAGATTGACCTGTGATGGATCAGCTTCTACCTGGCCAAAATCAGGGTTTATCGTGAAATCCAGTGTCAAATTGTTGGTAATACCGATCTTTCCGTCCACTCCGGCATTCAGTTTGGTATCTGAACCATCTGCATATTTGTTGTTGGCTTCAGGCTGATAATTGTTGACACCCGCTGTAACATAAGGCGTTAAATCAAACTGCTTTTGGGGTTTTAATTCACCATTGAAAGCCAACTCACCGTAATGACGGGTAAATCCGGATGCATTTCTGGCGATTGGCTGCCACACTGAAAATTCATTCTTACGAAAAAGCAGTCGCACCACTTCAAATCCCCATACCTCTTTGGAATTTTTCTCAAATCTTAATTGTGTAAGCGGTATTTTCATCTCCGCGCTCCATCCCCAGCTTTGTTTGGCAGTTTTTACATACCAGATGGGATCCCAGGTAAGGTCTTCTACCATCCCATCATCCGTGAAGATTTCGTCTGTTTTGACGCCCGAAGCCGAGACGAAAAAGCCAAATGCGGTCCTTAAATCGTGGTAACTGTCAAAAGCCAAACCTACCATATCGCCATCAGATTTGTCCTTTCTGGATAACCTGCTGACGATGCTGTCGGGCGCGGTGTCAAGTGCCTTGATGGCAACGTAAAGGAAGTCGTCGTCGAACAGCAGCCGAAACTGCGTCTCTTGCGAGGGCTTTTGATTTTCATAGGGTTCACGCTGAATAAACCCCCCTTCCCATTTGCCATTCCAGGCTTCTTCGTCCAGATTGCCGTCAACGACAACAGGTGAGGTGCACTTCTCAGCGATGTACATTTTTTTTGACTGATCCTGAGCGTACAGGAGAGTACAATTCGTAAAGAAAATGGTAATTGCGAGGAAATATCTGATCATTCAACCGGCGTTTAAAATAATGTAAATAGGACGAACGACTTTGCTGTTCGTTACATAGGATGAGGATAAATTTTGAAATATTGACAAAAAATTCAAAAACAGCCTCCTAACTTTTTTAATTTTCATGTAAGTTTGTACGCTTTTAAAAAGTTACTAAATATGTTTGAAAATCTTACGGATAAGCTGGAACGGTCGTTCAAATTACTGAAAGGCCAGGGTAAAATTACTGAAATCAATGTCGCCGAGACCTTAAAAGAAGTGCGCCGGGCCTTGCTGGATGCTGACGTCAATTTCAAGATAGCGAAGGATTTTACTACCAGGATAAAGGACAAAGCCATTGGTGAGCAGGTTATTACCTCTCTGAATCCGGGACAGTTGATGGTGAAAATCGTTCACGATGAGCTGGTTGAACTGATGGGTGGACAAGCGGTTGATGTGAATCTGAAAGGTTCACCAGCCATCATCCTAATGTCGGGATTGCAGGGATCTGGTAAGACAACTTTTACCGGTAAACTGGCCAATCGTCTGAAAACCAAACAGGGAAAGAATCCGCTGCTGGTTGCCTGCGATGTGTACAGACCCGCGGCTATTGAACAGTTACGCATTTTGGGCTCGGCGATTCAAGTCAATGTCTACAGCGACGAAACGACAAAAGATCCGGTCAAAATAGCCAAAGATGCCGTAAGAGAGGCAAAATTAAAGGGCAACGATGTTGTCATTATCGATACGGCAGGTCGTCTGGCCATCGATGAGATGATGATGAAAGAGATCGAGGCCATCAAGAATGCGGTTAATCCTAACGAGATATTGTTTGTTGTCGACTCGATGACGGGTCAGGATGCGGTGAATACTGCCAAAGAGTTCAACGACCGTCTGAATTTCGACGGAGTTGTATTGACCAAGCTGGACGGTGATACACGTGGTGGCGCTGCTCTTTCGATCCGTTCGGTAGTCAACAAGCCGATCAAATTTGTAGGGATGGGCGAGAAGATGGACGCCATCGACGCCTTCTATCCAAGCAGGATGGCCGATCGTATTCTGGGAATGGGTGATATCGTATCCCTTGTTGAGAAAGCTCAGGAGCAATACGACGAAGAAGAGGCAAGAAAATTGCAGAAGAAACTGGCCAAAGACCAGTTCAATTTCGACGATTTTTTGAAGCAGATTCAACAGATCAAGAAGATGGGTAACCTGAAAGATCTTGCGGGGATGATTCCAGGAATGGGCAAAGTTTTGAAGGATGTTGATATTGAGGATGATGCATTCAAACATGTGGAAGCGATCATCTACTCTATGACCAAAGAGGAGCGGGCTGATGCCGCTTTGATTGACGGCTCAAGACGCAAACGAATAGCCAACGGCTCAGGAACATCTGTCCAGGAGGTGAACAGGCTGTTGAAACAGTTTGCGGATACCCGCAAGATGATGAAGATGGTCTCTTCAGGCGCCAACATGAAGAAGATGATGACGCAGGGGAAAGGGCAGAGACGATGACCCTAATCAACGGCAAAGAGATAGCAACAGTTTTGAAGCAGGAAATTGCGGATGAGGTTGCGCAAATAGTGGCTTCTGGGAAGAAAGCGCCCCATTTGGCGGCTATTCTGGTAGGTCACGACGGTGGCAGCGAAACATACGTGGCAGCCAAAGTGAAAGCTTGCGAGATGGTTGGTTTCGGGTCGACGCTGATTCGATTCGAAGACACTGTTACCCAGGAGGAGTTACTTCAGTCTATCAGGGGATTGAATGAAGACCCTTCCATTGATGGTTTTATTGTTCAGCTTCCATTGCCCAAACATATTTCGGAAGAAAAGGTGATTGAGGCTATCGATCCCAAAAAGGATGTGGATGGATTTCATCCGGTCAATGTCGGTAGGGTAGTGGCCGGTATGCCCGCCTTTGTTTCGGCTACTCCGTTTGGCATCATGGAACTGCTTCGCAGGTACAAGATCGAAACCAAAGGCAAAAGTTGTGCGGTGATAGGTCGGAGCAATATCGTAGGGCGCCCGATGAGTATCCTGCTCTCTCAAAAAGGGGTGGATTGCACCGTTACCCTCTGTCACAGCCGGACTAAAAATCTGAAAGAGATCTGCCTGCAATCGGATATCATCGTTGCAGCACTCGGAATGCCTGAGTTTTTGACCGGTGATATGGTCAAGGAGGGTGCCGTTGTCATCGATGTTGGAACCACGCGCGTGACTTCAGACCAAACAAAATCTGGTTTCAAATTGAAAGGGGATGTTAAATTTGATGAGGTGGCCCCAAAATGTTCCTACATCACTCCGGTACCCGGAGGGGTCGGTCCCATGACCATTGCTTCACTGCTTTACAATACGCTTTTATCTAATAAACATCAGATTTACAAATAGATAGCTCTTCTGATTGTGGATAAATTTTATATCTCACCACGAAGGCCACAAAGGAAATTCAGTTACAATAACTTGGCAGTCTTCTCCGCCAACGATTTGTAAAGTTTCTCGCTTACCGGAACCAGAGGTAAACGGACTATGTTCTCACACATTCCAACCGAATGCATGGCTGCTTTGACGCCGGGAGGGTTACCTTCGGCAAAGAGATCTTCGACCAGCGACTGCATGTCCAATTGTATGGCTGCGGCGCTGGAGTAATCTCCGTTCAGGGCATAATGGGTCATGGAGGAAACCAATCTGGGAGCCAGGTTGGCTGCCACCGAGATCACTCCCTCGCCACCGAGTGAAGTTGTCGGTACGATCAAACTGTCGTCGCCCGTGATCACACTGAATCTGTCTGGTTTTCCCTTTAATATCTTGATAATCTCGCCGAAATTGCCCGATGCCTCTTTGGTCCCGACGATGTTTGCTGCGTCATGAGCCAGACGTAATGTGGTTTCTGCGCTCATATTGGTGCTAGTCCTTCCGGGTACATTATAAAGCACAACCCGAAGCGGACAAGCGGCTGCAATGGCCATGAAATGTTGGTAGATTCCCTCCTGGGATGGTTTGTTGTAGTAGGGAACGACTGATAAAATGCCATCCGCCTTTTGAAGATTTAGCGCTTTCAACTGCTCGATCACATCGGAGGTGCTATTGCCGCCAACGCCAACCATTACAGGGATTTTGCCGGCAGTCCTGGCAATGACAAAGTCGACCAGCAACTGTTTTTCTGCATGTGACAAAGTAGCGGTTTCGGCTGTAGTTCCAAGAACCACAAGATAATCCATGTGATTTTCGACCTGAGCGTCGACCAGTTTACCCAAACTGGGGTAATCTATCTGAAGATCACTGAGAAAAGGGGTGATGAGTGCCACACCGGCACCGTGAAATACTTTGTTCATTGTTTTAGTTGTTCTCGTTCAATTTTTCAAGGTAATGTACAATCTGTTCCATCAAAAAACGACATTCTGGATTGGCAGTGACGTCTATTTCAAGATCGTACAGATTTGGATCCTGGGCTTTCCAACCCACTTTGAACCTGGCCACCGAGTAAACCAACAGATACTGAAGCGCAATACTCTTGGTCAGCGACAGATCGATAAGGATATCAAATTCCTGCTGCAAAAACTGCAATCCCTCACCACTTTTGGGCCTGCCAAAGAAGCTGACGTTGCTGCTGTTCATAAACCAGGAGTTTGAAACGGTCGACAAGGTCTCTTTCTCTCTTTTTGAGTTGATGTAGGCGATTCCGAACGATTTGATGTCCATCTCTGTTAAAATCTTGCGCAGCGACTCATAAGTTTCGATACTCTCATCGTCCGAAGGATTCCAAAGGATTCCAACCGATTTTGCCTCGGGCAGGGTAATAATATTTACCGACCGGAGTTGTCTCTTGTAAGCCTGAAACAATCTTTTTTTGATGTACGAATTGAATATTCTTCTACACATGGCGACAAAGTTATGTATTCGAACTAAAAATCTATGCTCTTTTATACTCCGGATTTTCTATTGTAACTTTCAATCTGTAAGCAAACGATAGCTTTCCTCAGAAATGACCGGAATTTTGAGTTGGGTGGCTTTTTCTAATTTAGATGGTCCAATGTTTTCACCTGCAATTAGATAGCTTGTTTTTGCAGAAATTGAAGAGACATTTTTCCCGCCGCGCAATTCGATGTCAGCTTTCAATTCGTCACGAGAGTAATTTTTGAATGTTCCGGATATGACGAACGACAATCCTTTCAATTTTTCGGAAGATCCCTCCAATTGGATGATTTCTGTCTCCAGTTTTAGCGGAACATTTTTGAGCCTGTCAATCAATTGGAGGTGCTGCTCTTTGGAAAACCAGTCGATAATGCTTTCCGCTATTTTTACACCGATTTCATCCACGGAGGTTAATGTGGTCAGATCGGCCTGTTTCAGCAAGTCGATAGATTTTACGCTTCGTGCAAGCTTTTTAGCCACTGTTTCACCCACATACCTGATCCCCAGGGCAAAAAGTACCCGTTCGAAGGGGATCTCTGTCGTGGCTTTTAGCCCGTCGAGGATCCTGTCGGCCGATTTATCGCCCATCCGGTCGAGCGAAACCAATTGCTCTTTTTTCAGATCGTAGAGATCGGCCACGTTGCGGATCAGCCCCTGTTGGTAAAGCAGGTCTATGGTTTCGCTGCCGAGTCCATCCACATTCATTGCCTTGCGGCTGATAAAATGTTCGATCTTGCCTTTGATCAGCGGTGGACAGCCATCTTCGTTCGGACAGTACCAGGCCGCTTCACCCTCTTCCCTAACCAGCGGGGTGTTGCACTCCGGACATTTGTGAATGAACAAAACGGCAGCACTGGACGGATCTCTCTGTGCAGTATCAACCCCTACAATTTTAGGAATGATTTCACCTCCTTTTTCTACAAAAACGATGTCGTTGACATGCAGATCAAGACTTTCGATCACATCGGCATTGTGCAGCGAGGCTCTTTTGACCACGGTTCCGCCCAATTGTACTGGTTCGAGGTTGGCAACGGGAGTCACGGCCCCTGTTCTCCCAACCTGGAAATCGACACTCAGCAATTTTGTAGCCACCCGCTCAGCCTTAAATTTATAGGCGATGGCCCACCTTGGGCTTTTGGCGGTATAGCCCAGCTCTTCCTGCACCCTTTTGGAGTTGACCTTGATAACTACGCCATCTGTTGCAAAAGGAAGCTCTTCCCTTTTTTGGTCCCAAACCAAAAGGAATTGGAGAATTTCAGCCGCATCCCTGCACTTCTGAGCATGGGGTGAGATCTGGAAACCCCATTTGGTGGCTTGTTGCAGCAGTTCATAATGACCATCTTCCGGCAGGCTCTCACCCAGGATGTAGTAAAAATAGGCATCCAACTTTCTCGAGGCCACCATCGATGAATTCTGCAGTTTCAGGGTACCTGATGCAGCGTTTCTGGGGTTGGCGAAGAGTTGTTCCCCCTGTTCTGCACGTTCGCAGTTGAGCGCATCAAAAACGGCAAATGGCATCACAATTTCTCCACGTATCTCAAACAGAGCAGGATAATTACCCTGTAGTTTCAGCGGGATTGAACGAATTGTCCTGACATTTGCCGTCACATCATCGCCCTTTTCTCCGTCACCGCGGGTGACTGCCCTCAGGAGTTCACCATCCTGGTAAGTTAGGCTGATGGAGGTGCCGTCGAGTTTGAGTTCGCACACGTAATCGGGCTTTTCGCCAGAGAATTTCTCCACTCGTTGCACAAACTCGCTGACCTCCGTGTCGGAATAGCTGTTGGAGAGCGAAAGCATGGGATATTGATGCACTACCTGCTGAAACTCACGGGAGATATCGCTTCCAACGCGCCGGGTAGGGGAGTTGGGGTCCGCAAATTGCGGAAACTTACTTTCGAGCGCAAGAAGATCGCTCATCAGCATGTCGAACTCAAAATCTGAGATGACCGGCTGATTGAGTTTGTAATAGTTATGGTTGTGCTGCTCAATATCCTGACGCAGTTGGTTGATTCTTTTTCTTACTTCTTCGGGCAACATATAAGGTGATTTTTCAAGTGGTTTAAAAGTATAAAAAAGGAAGCAATCTTTTCCCTATTCACATTTTGTTGATAACATATTCCAAATTAATCTTACTTCTGACTTGGAATTGTAAAGACTAAAATTGTATTTTTGCATTGAAACTAGGTTTCATTCCTGTCTTTTCCGATGGGGTGAATCAAAAAGGGAATCCGGTGCAATTCCGGAGCTGTACCCGCAGCTGTAAGCCCACTCAAAAGGTTTCTGAATCAAAGCCACTGTCCTGACAAGTCGGGACGGGAAGGCGCAGAAAACCGGGCGAGCCAGAAGACCTGCCAGTTTCAACTATCTTTTTCGCTATCGGGATGAACAGCGAAGGGTTTTGTGCAAATTTTTTCAATGTATTGATATTTAATTATTAAACTATTTCTGTTATGAGAAATTCATTTTCATTGGTCTCTGTTTTGTTGTGTATGCTATTGTTTGTTACCTCCTGTAGTAAAAAGAATGATGTCAATGTACAAACGATTGATTTTGAATCATTGACAATCCCTTCAACAGGTTATTGGAATGGTTCTGATGCAACTGGTTCATTTACCGCGTCTGACATGAAATTCTACAATCAATATAATTCTTCCTGGAATTCGTGGAGTGGTTTTTCCTATTCGCAAAAAAACGATGTTACAACAGGTGAATTCACAAATGAGTTCAGTGTAGTCGATCCGGCCAACCAGAAGAACAAGTTCGCCATTTTCTATCCCTCATTTGGCGATGACATTTTTGCCCAGTTTGGCAACAACCAGGATTTTACTATTGAGTCGGTAGATTTGTGCAACAGTACCTATGCCGCACTTACCATGAAGAATGGCAATGCTTTTAGTAAGAAATTCGGTGGAAACATGGGTACAGATCCCGATTGGTTCAAAGTGACCATCAACGGTTATGACCACAACAACAAATTGATGGGTAGCAAAGAGGTGTATCTGGCTGATTTCAGGTTTTCTGATTCTTCCAAAGATTTTATTCTCACCAAATGGACTACCGTGGATCTTACCTCTTTGGGAAAAGTAAACAAAATCACCTTCGCATTTGCCTCCTCTGATACAGGCGCTTATGGGATTAATACACCAACGTATGTCTGCATGGATAATCTTAAGTACATCAATGATGTTGTGAATTTATAGTAAACGTCAGGTTGCTTCGTTCCCGATGTGAAATCGGGACAGGCTGTTCCTCCTACCAATGACAGATTTTGTAATATTCTGAAAATCAAATAAATGCAAAAATGCATTTAACAGCTTCATTATATGCAGATATTTTCTGTCATCTTCACATTGTGCCCAAAAAATTGGGTGGTGACTCGCAATGACGGTACGCTGTTGATTTTGAGAGGGAGGAGAGAAGGAGGCGGGTGGTGATTCTTCTATTACCGAAAACTGATGAGAGGCACGAGCGGGAAGCAATCTGCTGCATTCCTGCCTGTCTAGAAGGATGACACCGTCATTGCGAGCGAAGCGAAGCAACCTGCCCCTTGTGTAAAATCATCATTAAATTTTTTCAAGGACCGAACTTTTTTCTCAAAATTTCGTAACAAATTATGTCGCTAAAGAAATATACTGTTTCTTTGCAAATTAAATTTTTAAAAAACTATTGTAATGGTTACAGTTTCAAAAGATAGTATGGTTACAGTTTCAAAAGATAGTATGGTTACAGTTTCGAAAGATAGTATGGTTACCCTGACCTATGATTTGAGGTTGGATGGTAAAGAAGGTGAGATATTTGAGTCAGCTACAATGGAGAGTCCGCTGATCTTTCTTCATGGCGCGGGGTTGATGATTCCTGCTTTTGAAGAGCAACTGGTTGGTAAAAGATCCGGTGATAAATTTGAGATTGCCATTCCTGCGGCTAGCGGATATGGCGAGATCAACGAGGAAGCCGTTGTTGAGTTGCCGCTCGACATTTTCAAGGTAGACGGGAAAGTTGATGATCAACTGGTGGCTCCCGGAAATAGCGTTCCAATGATGTCTGCACACGGTCAGCGCATGGACGGTATTGTCGTATCTGTTGAGGGAGAGACGGTTACCATGGATTTCAACCATCCTCTGGCTGGTGAAGATCTTCATTTCACAGGTGAGATTCTTGAAGTACGCGAAGCTTCTGCTGAAGAACTGAGTGCAGCATACAGCGGTGGTGGATGTGGATGTAGCAGTGGTGGAGGTGGCTGCGGCAGTGAAGGGGGTAGTTGCGGTGATGGTGGATGCGGTGATGGCGGCTGTGGTGACACCAGCTCAAAATCTGGCGGATGTGGCAGTGGTTGCGGATGCAACTAATTGCAGAACCAAAAAATAGATAAAAAACCCGGGTGAAAACGCCCGGGTTTTTTATTTTTTCATTAAACCTTTATAATCCTGAAGGATCTAACCAAGAATAACAGAAAAGTTGAATAAATTTAGCCTGTAAAAAAAAACCAACCATTTTGAACAGCTTCGGAAAAATATTTACACTCACTTCTTTTGGTGAGTCCCATGGCGCCGCTATCGGTGGTGTTGTTGACGGTTGTCCTGCAGGTGTTAAAATTGACATTGATTTGATACAGGCCGATCTGAACCGCAGAAAACCCGGACAGTCTCACATCACCACTTCCAGGCAGGAATCGGATCAGGTTGAGTTGCTTTCGGGTATTTTTGAGGGTTACTCAACCGGCGCGCCCATAGGCTTCCTGGTAAGAAACAAGGACCAGCATTCGGCTGATTATTCTAATATTAAGGATCTGTACCGTCCATCGCATGCAGATTTTACCTACGACCAGAAATATGGGTTCAGGGATTACCGCGGAGGTGGCAGGTCTTCGGCCCGTGAGACCATTGCAAGAGTTGTGGCCGGCTCAATAGCCAGGCAGATGTTGGCAATATCCGGTATTCAAATCCTGGCTTATGTTTCGAGGGTCGGAGAAATAGAATTGGAAAAATCTTACCAGGATCTTGATCTCCAAAAAATTGAAACCAATATTGTCAGATGTCCTGATCCGGAAACAGCAGGGCGCATGATTCATAGAATTGAAGAGGCCGGCCGAAATCATGATACCGTTGGGGGAGTGATTACCGGCGTGGCAACAGGTGTTCCGGCTGGATGGGGTGGTCCTGTTTTCAATAAACTTCATGCTGATCTGGGTTCTGCAATGTTGGGAATCAATGCCGTCAAAGGCTTTGAATATGGTTCGGGATTTTCGGGGACCAGACTTTCAGGATCGCAGCACAACGATATTTTTATTCCATCGGAGAGTGGAATAAAGACATTGACCAACCACTCCGGCGGTGTTCAGGGTGGCATATCAAATGGGCAGGATATTTACTGGAATGTGGCATTTAAACCGATTGCCACTTTGTTGAAGGAGCAAAATACAGTTGACATTCATGGTAATGAGGCAGTTGTAAATGTTAAAGGCAGGCACGATCCCTGCGTATTGCCCAGAGCCGTTCCAATTGTTGAAGCAATGGCCGCACTTGTTCTGGCTGATCATTTTCTATTGAGCAGAGTTTCTAAACTATAAAAATCACAGATTATGGAATCAAAAGAGGCAATTATCAAAGCAATGGAGAAGGCAGGCAAACCAATGAAAGGCGGCGAAATAGCCGATGCTTCGGGTGTTGACAAAAAAGAGGTGGATAAAGTGATCAAAAAACTGGTCGCGGAGGGCAAAGTTGATTCTCCGATGCGCTGTTTTTATGCATTGGTGAAGTAATAACCACAAATAACCACAAATGAGCACAAATGATAATGCAAACCTTTATACTTGTGTCCTTTGTGGTATTTTTTTTTGAAGACTCATTCTAACTGAATCAAAACTTGAAATAATGACCCAACTTTCCAGAGTTACCTTGTTGATGGCGGTAGCTGCGTTTCTACTTTCGTCTTGCAAGAATGATGCGAAAAAGAGTGGCGCTCCTGCCGAGGGAAGAAACATTCTGACTGTAGATGGTCAGGTACTTAAACTATCCACGCTCGACTTTTCAAATGTTTATACCGGCAAATTGCTTGCCAACGAAGAGATTGACATCCGGCCTGAAATATCGGCGAAAGTAACCGGGATATTTTTCAAAGAGGGGAGTAATGTTTCCAAAGGAGAATTGCTGGTAAAGATGTTTGACAAAGATTTACAGGCTCAGATAAAGTCCAACGAATTGCAGATAGAACTCGCGCAAAAGGAGTTGGATCGGAAAAAGGAACTTTACCAATTTAAGGGAATCAGCAAAGAAGAGCTCGATATTTCCGAGAATAATTTCAATACCCTGAAAGCTGCAAATGATCTGATCAAAGCTCAGATTTCCAAGACAGAACTTCATGCGCCATTTACGGGAGTAGTTGGGTTAAGAATGGTGAGTGAGGGGGCCTTTGTTTCCAACACGACCATTATCACCTCGCTGCAACAGGTTGATCCAATCAAAGTGGATTTTGCCGTTCCTGAAAAATTTATTTCCAACCTGAATATCGGGAAAGAGTTTGATTTTGGCATTGACGGAAGAGAGGAACGCTTTACGGCTAAGATTTACGCTCTCGAATCCAAAATCGATCCCCAGACCGGATCCATCCGGGTTCGCGCTCTTTGTCCAAATTCAAAAAGAGTTTTGTATCCGGGATCCTATGCGAAAATTAACCTTAAACTTTTCCCCAACAAAGCGTGTATCATGATTCCAGCCAAGGCAACCGTTCCAATGATGGAAGGCGAACAGGTTTTTGTCCTTAAAAAGGGGAAAGCCAGTGCCGTTGACATCAAAACGGGCTATCGTACGGAGCGTGAGGTAGAGGTTACCAATGGCTTAGCTCCCGGTGATACATTGGTAACCACAGGACTGTTACAGATTAAGGAAGGAATGCCGATCAGGGTGAAAATTCAGAACAGGTAATCAAATTTTGAAATCAACCAAATGAAATACCCATGAAAAAATCTTCATTCCAACCGATAATGATTATGAAGGTATTCCACGCGGCCATAAAAAAACAAAATATTATCGCATGAATATTGCTTCGATAAGCATCAAACGACCGGTACTTGCATCTGTATTATCCATAATGCTACTTTTATTTGGCTTTGTGGGTTTTAAAATGCTTGGCTTGCGCGAGTTTCCGAGTGTGGATCCGCCCATTGTTACTGTTTCTACCTCTTACACTGGAGCCAATGCGGATGTGATGGCGACACAAATTACCCAGATATTGGAGGAATCAATCAATGGGATCGCCGGGATTCGGACTTTGTCCTCCTCCAGCAGTGATGGAAATAGCCGGATTACTGTAGAGTTTAACATTGATGCCGACATGGAAGCGGCAGCCAACGATGTACGGGACAGGGTTTCCCGTGTTTTAAACCGATTGCCGCAGGATTGTGACCCACCTGTGGTCGTCAAAACTGATGCTGATGCTGATGCTATCCTCGTATTGACCGTTCAGAGTAATGCCAGAAGCCTGCTTGAATTGACTGACTATGGAATTAATGTATTCAAGGAGCGGCTTCAAACCATTCCTGGAGTCAGTGATATCAGAATTTATGGAGAGAAAAAATATGCCATGCGGCTGGAACTGGATCCGGCGAGACTCACGGCCTTTCAAATTTCTCCAACGGATATTCGAACCGCACTTCAACGGGAAAACGTCGAATTGCCTTCAGGTAGGATAGAAGGTTATGAAAGGGAATTGACTATCAGGACTCTTGGAAGACTTACAACTGAAGATGAATTCAACGACCTTCTGATCAAGGAGCAGAACGGGGTTCTGATCAGGTTGAAGGACATAGGTAGGGCTGTTCTTTCCGCAGAATCATTGAAAAGCAGCTTCAAAGGGAATGGAGGAGTGCAAATGATAGGACTTGCGATCCAGCCTCAGCCTGGGTCCAACCATATTGCAATAGCCGATGAATTTTATAAAAGGGTTGAAAAGCTCAGGCAGGAAGTGCCCCCTGATATGAAATTGTCTATTTTGAATGATATTACGGTCAATATCAGAAAAGGGATCAAAGAGGTGGAAGAGACCATTTTCTTCTCTTTTGCCTTGGTTGTGCTGGTAATATTTGTCTTTTTAAGGCACTGGAGAACGACTTTGATTCCCGTTCTGGCCATTCCGATTTCCCTGATCGGAACCTTTGCCATCATGTATTTTGCCGGTTTCACAATTAACCTCCTGACTTTACTTGGAATCGTGCTGGCAACAGGACTTGTGGTGGATGATGCCATTGTCGTACTTGAAAATATTTACAAGAAGATCGAATTGGGTGAAAAACCTATGGCGGCGGGTCACAAAGGTTCTGAGGAGATCATCTTTGCCATTATTTCGACCACCATCACGTTGGCTGCCGTATTTTTGCCCATCATGTTTTTAAGTGGAATTACAGGAAGGCTCTTCCGGGAGTTTGCGGTAACTGTAGCAGGATCGGTTCTGATCTCAGCTTTTGTTTCACTCACGCTCACGCCGATGATGTGTGCTAGAATGCTTAAAAAAAGTACCTCAGAATCGAAATTGTATCGCAGTAGCGAGCTTTTTTTTGAGAGAATGACCACGGGCTACCACAATTCATTGAGATCTTTCATCAAACATCGCTGGATAGCAGTGGTTATCATGATCGCGTCGCTTGTAATTATTGTGCTGATTGGAAGGATGATCCCTTCGGAACTGGCTCCGATGGAAGATAAAAGCAGGATCAGAATCACAGCAACTGCACCTGAGGGTACCGCCTTCGAATCGATGGACAACTACATGCAAAAGTTGACGGATGTTCTTGATACGATTCCGGAAAAAGAAACGCTGATGATCATGACAGGAATGCAGGGTACTAATACCGGTATGGTAAGAATAGGCCTGGTCAATCCCGATGAACGGAAACGTTCACAGCAGGAGATAGCAGACTGGATAAACGGTTTTATGCGGAAAAATAATTTTGCCAGGGGATATGCGACCCAGGAACAAACCATTGCCACCTCCAGAAGAGGCGCAGGACTACCCGTTCAGTTTGTTATTCTGGCACCTGATTTCGCAAGCCTGAAGGAAGTTCTGCCAAAATTCCTGGATAAAGCCATGGAAGACAAAGCATTCCAGGTGGTCGATGTGGATTTGAAGTTCAACAAGCCCGAACTTAGGATCGACATTGACCGTGATCGCGCAAAAACCCTTGGGGTGACCATCCGCGACATTGCCGAAAACCTTCAGCTTTATTTCAGTCAGCAGCGCTATGGTTATTTTGTTCTGAGGGACAAACAGTATCAGGTGATTGGGGAAGCATCGCGGTCGAACCGGGACAATCCCATGGATCTTTCCTCCATTTATGTAAGAAATTCAGCCGGCAAGCTGATTCAACTTGATAATGTGCTGAAGATTTCGAATCAGAGTAATCCGCCTCAGATTTATCGTTTTAATAGATATGTTTCTGCAACCGTTGCAGCTCAGCCTGCCACCGGCGTTACATTGGGTGAAGGAATAGCCGGGATGAAAAATATTGCGAAAGAAGTACTGCCTGAAAATTTTTCCACCTCCTTATCCGGATCTTCCCGCGACTTTGATGAGAATGCCAGCAGCCTGGTCTATGCATTTGTTTTTGCATTGATACTGATCTTCCTGGTACTGGCGGCACAGTTTGAAAGCTATCGCGATCCAATGATTGTGATGCTGACAGTTCCGCTGGCCATTGCAGGAGCACTGATTTCGTTGATCGCATTCGACCAGACATTGAACATCTTTAGTGAAATTGGAATTATTATTTTGATTGGAATTGTAACCAAAAACGGAATCCTAATCGTTGAGTTTGCCAACCAGAAAAAACTTTCAGGTTTGCCTTTGAAAGAGGCTGTGCTGGAGGCTGCAACGCTCCGTTTGCGTCCTATTTTAATGACCAGTCTGGCTACCATGCTGGGTGCACTTCCCATAGCACTGGCTCTTGGAGCTGCTGCCAAAAGTCGGGTTCCGATGGGTATTGCCATTATCGGTGGTCTGATGTTCTCACTGATACTGACACTCTACATTGTACCAGCACTCTATACTTTAATCTCAGGAAAAATAGAATGTGCCGACGAGGCCGCGGAACTGGAAGCCGATATCGAAGATTAGTCACGCTGTACAAGGGAAATAAAAAAATGAAAAAAATAGTTTTAAATATAGGTTTTCTATTGTGCATGAGCTTTATGGCTAAAGGGCAAGCTGGTTCGCTGAGTCTTGAAGAGGCCATCTCGATAGGGTTGAAAAATAATTTCTCCATTCAAATTGCCAACAACGATTCAAAAATCGCTGAAAACAACAATACCCTGGGAAATGCAGGTTTTCTCCCGAGTTTGAACCTTAACAGCGGTGCTAAGAAAAGCATTACCTCTACAAATACGGAGGATATGTTAGGGGTTAAAACTGAAAGTCCCAATCAGCAAACATCCAACTACAACCTGGGAGCTTCGCTCGACTGGACCTTGTTCAACGGTTTTGGGATGTTCATTAAAAAGGAGAGACTGGGATCCTTGCAAATGCTTCAGCAGACTGCCACCAGAGCCACAATCGAAAATACCGTTTCTGAGATTGTAATCTCCTATTTTGCCGTAGTGCAACTGAAAAACCTGCTTCAGGTTCTGCAAAATGCCATAGATTTTTCAAACAGCCGGTACGAACTGACAAGAAAGAAATTGCAGATAGGTTCTACGTCAGAACTGGCCTTTTTAAAGTCTTCGACGGATCTCAATGCCGACAGTGCTGCCTTTCTGCGTCAAAAGGTGGCGCTTAACAATGCCAAAGCTAAATTAAAAGCAATGTTGGTGATGGAAACTGCCGCTGACTTTGATGTCTCCTCCACCATTCAGTTTAATCAATTGCTCGATTATGCCAATCTGAAAGATGCACTGTTTTCATCAAACAGCCAAATAAATCTTGCCAAACAGTCTTTTGATATCGCTTTGCTAGATTACAGGCTGACGCATGCCCCTAAGTATCCTCAGGTTGCATTTTTTACTGATTACGCCTACAACTATTCGAAGTACAATTGGGGTTCTACGGCTATCAATCAGAACAGTGGACCGGTATTTGGCTTGAATCTTTCCATTCCCGTGTTTGATGGGTTCAACAAAAGCAGGGTTTCCACCAATGCCCGGATTGAAGCGGAATCGAACAAATTATCGTATCAACAGGTCCTGGTCAACATGGAGTCTACGCTTTGGCAGATTTACAATGAATATAGAAATGATTTAAAGTTGGTTACCCTCGAAACGGCCAATCTTGAAGTTGCCAGGCACACGGCCAAAATATCCTTTGAAAAGTTCAGGATAGGGGAGATGAGTGATTATGAACTGCGTCAAATACAGCTCTCAGAACTGGAAGCTGAAAATAGTCTTCTCACCGCCCAGTTTCAGGCCAAAAAATCCGAAACAGAATTGCTTCGTCTGAGTGGAAAACTGATAGAAGATAAAAAGAGCAAATAAATTGTTTTCTTTACAACTTTAGTTCACTCTAGTCACTCTAGTCACTTACTGAATGAGAATCGGCAACCTCTTCCAAAAAAAATCGATCTCCATGATCCTGCACGATTCGTCAGATCTTGCAGTTCATGGATCCGGCATGAGACGTACGCTGGGAGTGGTCGACCTGACGGCTTTGGGAGTTGCTGCCATCGTAGGAGCCGGAATTTTCAGTACCATTGGAAATGCCGCTGCAACCGGTGGTCCTGCTGTTTCCCTGTTGTTTGTCTTTACTGCCATTGCCTGTGGACTCTCTGCCATGTGCTATGCCGAATTTGCTTCTGCCATCCCAATCAGCGGCAGTGCCTATACCTATGCCTATGCAAGTTTTGGGGAACTTGTCGCGTGGATCATCGGCTGGGACCTGATCATGGAATATGCCATCGGGAACATCGCGGTAGCCATCTCCTGGTCGGGTTATTTTACCGGTTTACTCTCAGGATTTGGCCTGCACATATACTCTTTCCTCACCACGGATTATCTGACGGCGCTAAGGGGTTACCATGAGGCTTTGGTCATGATCCAAAACGGCGTATCCATTTCAAGCTTGAGTCCGGCATTGAATGAGGCTTACCAGGCCTGGACTACCGCTCCCCAAATATTCAATTTCAGGCTGATCGCAGATATACCGGCCTTCATGATTGTCGTACTTATCACCTGGATTTGCTATATTGGGATACGGGAGTCAAAAAGGGCCAACAACATGATGGTTTTACTGAAAGTTGGCGTGCTTATACTGGTCATTGCTGCAGGGGCATTTTATGTTGATCCGGCCAACTGGTCACCATTTGCACCCAACGGATTGCCGGGAGTTTTGAAAGGCATTTCGGGCGTATTTTTTGCCTACATCGGGTTTGATGCCATATCCACCACGGCCGAAGAGTGTAAAAATCCCAAAAAGGATCTGCCAAGATCCATGTTTTATGCCTTGCTGATCACAACGGTTCTTTATGTGTTGGTCAGCCTTGTTTTAACTGGAATGGTGCCCTATGACCAATTGGGAGTTGCAGATCCGTTGGCCTTTGTCTTCGCCAAATTGCATCTCGCGAAACTTTCAGGGATCATTGCCATCAGTGCCGTTATTGCCATGGCCAGTGTTCTTTTGGTTTTTCAACTGGGACAGCCTCGAATCTGGATGAGCATGAGCCGCGACGGACTTCTGCCACCTATCTTTGCGAAATTGCATCCCAAATACAGGACGCCTGGTTTTTCGACCATCGTGACCGGATTTTTAGTAGCGCTACCGGCTCTTTTCATGAATCTTACAGAGGTAACAGACCTGACCAGCATCGGCACTTTGTTCGCATTTATTCTGGTTTCAGGCGGAATTCTGATCATCAATCCAAAAGGATCGAGAGCCGGGAAAGACAGGGGATTTGTCGTTCCCTACTTCAACAGCAGGTATTTTATTCCTCCCACTGTGCTGGTTGTGGGTTTCCTGCTTACCTATACACAAACAGGAGTTCCCGGATTGAAAAATATTTTTCTGAATTACTCCATCCATTCAATTCCATATATTTTGTTCTGGTTAACCACAGTGATTGTGACTATTATGGCTGTCGTCAAATCCTGGTCTTACATCCCAGTTATCGGACTTCTGACCAATTTTTACCTGATGAGCGAACTGGGTATCACCAACTGGACCCGATTCGGCGTGTGGCTCGTAATTGGCTTGTTACTCTATTTCAGTTATGGAATTTTCCACTCTAAATTGAATGAATCAAAAGAGGTTGTTGTTTAATTTGTTAACCGGACGAAGACTCTGGTTGACATGATTGTTGGTTTTACTTAATCCACAATGTGGGAAATTGAAATTGGCACAAAAAAGTTGAATCAATTTCGTAGTTTTGTGGGATGATTGATGTAAAAGCATAATTATACTGCAACTCATGATACCCAAATCCCAATACCGGTTCAGATTGCTTACGCTGTTTCTGCTGATTGCGCTATCATCTGCAGCACAAAAAAACAATGGAAGTTTCCATATATCCGGCAGAATCAGGGTTGACAATGGAGATCCGGCAGGAGCAGTTGTTTCACTGATAAATTCAGCGACCAATAAGACCGAAAATAGCGCTACCGTCAATACTACCGGTAAATTTGAATTTGATCTTGCCTTCTTTACTGAGTTCCGGATGAAGGTTGTGAAGGATAATCATTATACCAAGGATATCGATGTCTCCACCATGATTCCTTCCCAGGTTTGGGCAAAAGACAGCATATTCCCTCCCTTTTTGATGGTGGTGACCATCTATAAAAGAGTTCCGAATGTTACGCTAAGCTTTGAGGGAAAGGTTGTTGGCAAAATATGCTATTCACCCAAAGGTAAACTCGACAATTTCGATTCCAATATTTTCATCGACGACAGGGATATCAGGAAGGAGATAGACCAGGCCATCAAGGCCCACGAAGATGAAATTTTCAATGCAAAAATGGCCGAAGCGGTCGAATTTGAAAAGAAAAACCAGATCAGAGAGGCCATCCATGCCTATGAAGAGGCGCTGGCCATGCGCAAGAACGATCCATATATCAAACCCAAACTGAAAGAGCTGGCTTCGGATCTTAAAAACATGGATAAGGATGCCTTGCTGGAGGCTGAATTCAACCGATGGATCGTTTCAGGGGATGAAAATGTTGCAAAATTAAAGTATCCTGAAGCTATTGAAAATTTCAAATCTGCACTGGCCGTCAAGCCGGGAAACAAGATTGCTTCTGATAAACTTACCGCAGCCGAGCAGTTGCTGGCAAAAGCAAATGCTGAAAAAGCAAAACTGGATGCAGCGTTTAATCTCTTGTTGGCAGCAGGTGATGCCTTTGTGAATGAGAAAAAATATCCCGATGCAATCGAGAAATTCAAAGGAGCCCTGGTGATGAAGCCGGCTAATCCTGTGGCTATCGATAAGATTGCCAATGCAGAGAGGCTGTTGGAACTGGCAAATGCCGACCAGGCTAAGCTGGAGGCTGAATTTAAACGGCTGCTGGCTGCTGGAGATGAGAATGTTGCCAATGTAAAATACCCTGAAGCAATTGCCAATTTTAAAGATGCCCTGAAAATTAAGCCCAAGGATGTGGTAGCCACTTCCAACCTTGCCAATGCTGAAAGGCTCCTGGTTCAGGCGAATGCAGATAAGGCCAAACAAGAGGCTGAATTCAACAGACTGCTCGCAGCTGGAGATGTGAATGTTACCGTTCAAAAATATCCGGAAGCCATAGTCAATTTCAAAGGAGCACTTGCTATCAAGATTGGAGACAAAGTTGCCACAGACAAACTGGCCAATGCAGAAAAGTTGCTAGCCCAGGCCAATGCTGATAAGGCCAAACAGGAAGCCGAATTTAACAGGCTGCTGGCTGCTGGTGATGCAAATGTTGCCGGACAAAAATATCCTGAGGCCATCGAAAATTTCAAAGGTGCGCTGGCCATCAAAACCGGTGACAAAATTGCAACCGAAAAGCTTTCCAATGCTGAACAGTTGCTGGCTAAATTGAATGCAGATAAGGCCAAACAAGAAGCCGAATTCAATAGGCTACTGGCTGCCGGAGATGCCAATGTCGCCGAACAGAAATATCCTGAGGCAATTGGGAATTTCAAGTCGGCCATTGCTATCAAGGTAGGAGACAAAATTGCCACAGACAAACTCGCCAATGCGGAAAAGTTGCTGGCCCAGGCCAATGCCGATAAAGCCAAACAGGAGGCCGAATTCAACAGGCTGCTAGCTGCGGGAGATGCCAATGTTGCCGGACAAAAATATCCTGTAGCAATCGAAAATTTCAAAGGCGCTCTAGCCATCAAAGTTGGAGACAAAGTTGCCTCAGATAAACTTGCCAATGCAGAAAAACTGTTGGCTCAGGCGAATGCCGACAAAGCAAAACTGGATGCTGAATTCAGCAGGCTCCTTGCTGCGGGTGATGCGAACGTAACAGATCAGAAATATCCCGAAGCGATTGGAAATTTCAAAGGTGCCTTGGCCATAAAGGTTGGAGACAAAGTTGCCACAGATAAATTAGCCAATTCCGAAAAGCTGCTGGCCCAGGCGAATGCTGATAAAGCCAAACAGGAGGCCGAATTCAACAGGCTGCTAGCTGCGGGAGATGCCAATGTTGCCGGACAAAAATATCCTGAAGCAATCGAAAACTTCAAAGGTGCGTTGGCCATCAAAGTAGGTAACAAAGTTGCCACAGATAAACGTGCCAATGCAGAAAGACTTTTGGCCCAGGTAAATGCTGACAAAACCAAACAAGAAGCCGAATTTAACAGACTTCTTGCTGCAGGAGATGCCAATATTGCCGGTCAAAAATATCCTGAAGCCATTGGAAACTTCAAAGGCGCTCTTGCCATCAAAGTTGGAGACAAAGTTGCCACAGATAAACTATCGAATGCCGAAAAGCTGTTGGCCCAGGCGAATGCTGACAAGGCCAAACAAGAGGCCGAATTCAACAGGCTGCTGGCCGCGGGAGATGCCAACCTAGCCGGACAAAAATATCCCGAAGCGATTGGAAATTACAAGGGTGCTCTTGCCATCAAAGTAGGAGATAAAGTTGCCACAGATAAACTTGCCAATGCAGAAAGACTTTTGGCCCAGGTAAATGCTGACAAAACCAAACAAGAAGCCGAATTTAACAGACTTCTTGCTGCAGGAGATGCCAATATTGCCGGTCAAAAATATCCTGAAGCCATTGGGAATTTCAAAGGCGCTCTTGCCATCAAGGTTGGAGACAAAATTGCCACTGATAAGTTAGCCAATGCCGAAAAGTTGCTGACCCAGGCAAATGCTGATAAGGCCAAACAAGAGGCCGAATTTAGCAGACTGCTGGCAGCAGGCGATGCCAACGTCGCCGGACAAAAATATCCCGAAGCCATTGAAAATTTCAAAGGTGCATTGGCCATTAAAGTAGGCGATAAAGTTGCCACAGATAAACTAGCCAATGCAGAAAAGTTGCTAGCCCAGGTTAATGCCGACAAAGCCAAACAGGAAGCCGAATTCAACAGACTTTTGGCAGCAGGTGATGCGAATGTGGCAGGATTAAAGTATCCGGAAGGAATTGTCAATTTTAAAGATGCATTGAAAATTAAGCCGGGCAATCAGGTGGCAACCTCAAAGTTGTCTGAAGCAGAAAAATTGCTGGCACTCTTTCTTGCAGATAAACTAAAGAAAGAGACTGAGCTAAAATTATTGGCTGAAAAGGAGAAAAAGTACAAAGCGACCATTGCCAGGGCAGATGAGTTGTTTGCAGCAAAAACCTATCCCGATGCCAGGAATCAATACAAAGAGGCGATCAAAATTTCGGATATTGAAAATTACCCCAAGGCACGAATCGTTGAGATTGACTCCTTGCTGGCCAAACAGGCTGCCGACAAATTGCTGGCACAAAAAATGGCAGATGAACAACGAAAACTTCAGGGAGAGGGCAGTTACCTGAAAAACATTCAGACAGGCGATGCCAATTATGCCAAATCCCTTTGGATGGTTGCTATCTTTTATTACCAGGAAGCATTGAAATTCAAGGCTGGCGATAAATATGCCGGCGAACGGGTTGACGATTGTAAAAAAATGATTGGCAGTAATATAACTGCTGAAATAATGCAACGGTACACCTCTTTCTTAAAAAATGCAGACGAGGATTTACAGGCAAAAAAATACAGCTCATCAAGGTTCTATTATGGCGAAGCCTCCAGAATATTGCCATGGGAAAATTATCCGAAAGGACAACTGATTTTGGTTGAAAAATTAATATCTTCATCAGATGTTAATGGAATCGAAGCGCAGTACTTTGAAGCAATTAAAAAAGCTGACGATGCGGTGGTACAAAAGAATTTTGCGATTGCCCGGTTCTATTTTCAAAAGGCAATCTCCCTTAAACCTACAGAAGAGTATCCTAAACAGCAATTACAAAGATTATCTTCAGAAAAATAAAACCATTTTATCTGGTTTTCGTATTTGACAGTAGAATTTGCAAAGGTTGAGAACAATTTCAAACTTACAGGTGTTATTGTATTTTGACGATTTTGCAGCTAACAACAGATCTCTGATGACGGACAAAATATATGTTCCCGCTGATTATGTGCCGATTCTGATCCAGTCGCTGGTAGCCTTCGGCTTCGTTGCACTGACCATGTTCGCCACCCACTTTATCTCGAGCAAGAGAAAAAGAATCAGAACTTTGCGCAAGGATGAAAATTTTGAGTGCGGAATAGAGATTCAAGGGAATGCCAGGTTTCCATTTTCGGTAAAATATTTCCTTGTGGCCATTTTGTTTGTCCTCTTTGATGTCGAAATTATCTTTTTTTATCCCTGGGCGATTAACTTTTTACAGATGGAATGGAGAGAATTTTTTGCGATGTTGCTCTTTGTAGCTTTGCTGCTCTTCGGCTTTTATTACATCTACGAAAAGGGTGCCCTCGAGTGGAACAACGACGAATAAATTCTTCTAACAACCACGATTATGTCAAAATATAACCTTGTTGAACCACCGGATGGCTATTCGGCTCCCGGTTTTTTTGCTACCACGCTGGATCGGGTCGTGGGGCTTGCCCGTAAAAATTCGATCTGGCCATTGCCATTTGCTACCTCCTGTTGTGGTATTGAATTTATGGCCACGATGGGTGCTAACTACGATCTGGCCCGTTTTGGTTCTGAACGTTTGAGCTTTTCTCCGCGGCAGGCAGATTTACTGATGGTGATGGGCACCATCGCAAAAAAAATGGGTCCCATTGTGCATCAGGTATATGAACAAATGGCTGAACCAAGATGGGTCTTGTCTGTTGGCGCATGTGCTTCCAGCGGGGGAATTTTTGATACTTACAGTGTGCTTCAGGGCATCGACCGGGTTGTTCCTGTCGATGTTTATGTGCCGGGATGCCCGCCACGTCCTGAGCAAATACTAGATGGTTTTATGAAAATCCAGGAGCTGGTAGGAAACGAATCCCTTCGCAGAAGATATTCGCCCGAATACCGTGAACTGTTGGAAAAATACGGAATAAAATAGAACATGGAGCAACAGTTGATTCAAGACAGTCTGCAGAAAAAATTTCAGAATGAGTTGATCTTATTCGATGAAACATCTGATATTTTGACATTTACAGTCAGGAAGCAGTCCATTGTGGAGGTTATCCAGTTTTTGAAAGAGGTTTTGGGATTCCAGTTTTTGACTGACCTGTGCGGGATTCATTACCCCGAACAGGAGTTGGCCCTTGGCGTGGTATACCATCTTCACAATTTTCAGACAAACACTAGAATCAGGGTAAAAACTTTTACATCAATAGAAAAACCGCAAATTGATACCCTGACAAACCTCTTTTCATCGGCCAACTGGATGGAGCGGGAAACATTCGATTTTTTTGGAATTGATTTCGTTGGTCACCCAAATCTGATCAGGATTTTGAACGTTGAATACCTGGATTACTTCCCAATGCGGAAAGAGTATCCTTTGGAAGATCAAACACGAAAAGACAAGGACGATCGTTTTTTTGGAAGATAACTACAAGATGGAACATTTAGGAAAAGAACATATTCTAGTCAGACCTGAAGATTACGACAAAAACTTCAGCACGTTGAATCTTGGTCCGACGCACCCAGCCACGCATGGTATCTTCCAGAATATCCTTACCATGAACGGTGAAACCATTGTCGATACGGAGCAGACCATTGGCTATATCCACCGGGCATTTGAAAAACTGGCCGAGCGAAGGGCATTTTACCAGATAACCACCCTGACAGATCGTATGAATTATTGCTCTTCTCCTATCAACAACGTTGGATGGCAGACAACTGTGGAGAAACTGCTGGGTGTACAGACTTCCAAGCGAATCGACTACATGCGGATCATCATCATGGAGCTGGCCAGAATCTCTGACCATCTGATCTGTAACAGTGTGATCGGTGTCGACAGCGGGGCATTGACAGGCTTCGTTTATGTCTTCCAGGAGCGAGAGAAAATATACGAAATATACGAGGAGATCTGCGGCGCGCGCCTCACCACCAATCTGGGTAGGATAGGCGGGTTTGAGCGTGATTTTACACCTTCCGTGATAAAAAAAATAAAGGAGTTTATCGTGAATCTTCCCAAGGTGATCAAACAGTTTGAGAAATTGCTGCTTCGTAACCGGATTTTCATGGACAGAACCATCAATGTTGGCGGCATTTCTGCGGAAAGAGCCCTCAATTACGGTTTTTCCGGGCCTTGTTTGCGTGCCGCGGGTGTTGATTACGATGTGAGGGTGATGAGCCCCTATTCCTCCTACAATGACTTTGATTTTACCATCCCGGTAGGGACCAATGGTGATACCTATGATCGCTTCTGCGTCAGGCAGGAAGAGATCTGGCAAAGCATCAAACTTGTCAAAAATGCGCTTGAAAACCTCCCGGAAGGGAGCTATCACATGGAGGTTCCTGAGTTTTATCTTCCTGCCAAAGAGGAGGTTTACAGCAAAATGGAGTCTTTGATCTGGCATTTCAAGATTGTGATGGGAGAAGTAGAAGTCCCGGTAGGGGAGGTCTATCATTCTGTGGAAGGTGGTAACGGCGAATTGGGATTTTACCTTGTGAGCGATGGTGGCAGGACTCCATACAGACTGCATTTCAGGCGACCATGTTTCATCTATTACCAGGCATTTCCTGAGATGGTGAAGGGGTCATTTCTTTCGGACGCCATTCTGACCATGAGCAGTATGAATGTGATTGCAGGGGAGTTGGACGCTTGAAAGAAGGATAAAGGATAAAGTAAAAAGGATAAAGTAACAGGAATGTTAGATAAAAAGATCAACCATCCGCTACACGGGAAGAAGAACAAATCATTCTGTTTTTCTGATGCGACCATGGTAAAAGTGCAAAAGATCATCGCGCGCTATCCGGAAGGAAGGCAGAAATCTGCTTTGTTGCCTTTGCTGCACATTGCGCAGGAGGAGTTCGAAGGATATTTGAGTGTGGATGTCATGGATTATGTTGCGGGGCTACTGAATATTCAACCCATTGAAGTTTACGAAGTTGCCACATTTTATTCGCAGTACTACCTCGATTCTGTCGGGAAAAATGTGATAGAGATTTGCCGGACAGGTCCCTGCGCTATCTGCGGTGGTGAAAAGATGCAGCAATACCTTGAAAAGAGATTAAATATCAAAACGGGTGAGACAACTCCGGACGGACTGTTCACGTTGAAGGCTGTTGAATGTCTGGGCGCTTGCGGTTCAGCACCGGTCATGCAAATCAATACAGAATTCTATGAATTTTTGACGAAGGAAAAGATAGATCAAATCCTGGATGAGTTAACGCTGAAAGCGAAAGAAGAAAAGCCCGAAAAATCACTATGGAAAGAAAAATTCTTTTAAAAAATATAGCTGTTCCTGGGATTCGAACCTTCGAAGTGTTTCGCTCAACAGGTGGATATCGATCGGTTGAGAAGGCATTGAAAACCATGTCGCCGGATGAGGTGGTCGAAGAGGTCAAAAAATCAGGTTTAAGAGGCAGGGGAGGGGCCGGATTTCCTGCCGGGATGAAATGGAGCTTTATTGACAAAAAGTCGGACAAGCCCCGCTACCTGATCTGCAACGCGGATGAGAGTGAACCGGGTACCTTTAAGGATCGTTTTCTGATGGAAAAAATTCCGCATCTGTTGATTGAAGGGATGATCTGCTCTTGTTATGCTTTGGGTGCCAAGACCGGATACATCTATGTCAGAGGGGAATACAAATACATCATCGGAATTTTAAACGAAGCTATTCGGGAGGCCAATGCAAACGGCTTTCTTGGTAAAAATATATTGGGTAGTTCATACAGTATTGATATTCACGTTCATTCCGGTGCCGGAGCCTATATCTGCGGTGAAGAGACAGCAATGATCGAATCGCTGGAAGGGAAGCGCGGGAATCCCCGCATCAAACCTCCATTTCCAGCTGTGGTCGGGTTGTATGGTGGTCCAACTGTTGTCAACAACGTGGAGACGCTTGCCAATATTGGCTTTATAGTTAATCAGGGCGGTACCGAATATGCCCGATACGGTTCTGGTAAAAGTACCGGCACCAAATTGATTTCTGCTTGCGGGAATATCAACAACCCGGGTGTGTATGAAATTGAGCTGGGACTGAGTGTCCGTGAATTTCTTTACGACCCCCAATATTGTGGCGGAATAAAAAATGACAAAAAACTGAAAGCGGTGATAGCCGGAGGATCTTCTGTTCCGATTTTACCGGCTAACCTTATTCTTCAGACTGCTTCGGGTGAAGAGCGTCTCTTTACCTACGAATCGCTGGCTGAGGGAGGTTTTGTCAGCGGTACGATGCTCGGTTCGGGAGGATTTATCGTTTATGATGAGGATGCCTGTATCGTGCGCAATACCTGGAATCTGGCGCGTTTTTACCACCACGAATCCTGCGGTCAGTGTTCTCCCTGCCGTGAGGGTACCGGATGGATGGAAAATGTGCTGCACCGCATAGAAAACGGCCAGGGCAGAACCAGAGACATAGATTTGCTGGTCAGTATCGCGGCAAAAATAGAGGGAAATACCATTTGTCCGCTCGGTGATGCCGCTGCCTGGCCTGTTGCCAGCGCCATCCGGCATTTCAGGCACGAGTTTGAGGAGCACGTATTGCATCCGGAGAGGTGTGGGCATGATTTGTGAGGGCAGAGGGCATGGGGCAGAGAGCAAGGAAGAAGGAGACTGGAGGACAGAGACAGGATAATGCTCACTGAGCTGCACTGCCCTGAGCCTGTCGAAGGATTGAACGGGGAACTTTGAAACAAAGAAACGATGGAATGACGAGCTCAACTCCGGGGTTTAGCCACGTAGTGGCGAAATATTGGTAGCCCCGGGTGGAGCGAAGCGGAACCCGGGGTAAAGAGATGATAAATGACAACCGTCCGCGGTAGTGATTCGAAAAATGATCGATGTTTATTTCGGACGGAAGGCAGGAGAATCTGAAAATTGGGAAATAGATTAGAACAATATATTAATTAAAGATGCTTACGGTAACGATAGATAATCACACGATTGAAGTAGAGGAGGGAACAACGATTCTGCAGGCTGCCCGAATGATAGGGGGTGCAGTGGTTCCACCGGCCATGTGCTACTACTCCAAACTAAAGGAGTCGGGTGGAAAATGCAGGACCTGTCTGGTGAAAGTTGCCCAGGGCTCCGCAAGAGATCCGCGTCCTGTGCCCAAACTCGTAGCATCCTGCAGGACTCCGGTTGCCGATGGTATGGTGGTTCAAAATATTACATCACAGGAGGTTATTGATACCAGGAAGGCCATTGTCGAATTTCTGCTGATCAACCATCCGCTGGATTGCCCTGTGTGTGACCAGGCAGGTGAATGCGATCTTCAAAATCTGAGCTATGACAATGGCAGGGAAGAGTCGCGGTTCGAGGAGGCTAAAAGAACTTTCAAGGTAGTCGATATCGGCGACAAAATTCAGTTGCACATGAACCGCTGTATCTTATGCTATCGTTGTGTTTATGCCGCCGATCAGCTAACCAATAAAAGATCACACGGAATTCTTTACCGTGGAGATGTTTCCGAGATATCTACCTACATTCAAAACGATATTGACAATGACTTTTCAGGTAACATTATCGACGTTTGTCCTGTTGGAGCGCTGACGGACAAGACTTTCCGATTTAAAAACAGGGTTTGGTTTTTGAATCCGATGAATGCCAGCCGATCCTGTAATAAATGCTCCGGCAAGGTAACTGCCTGGATGAGGGGAGAGGAGGTCTACCGCGTGACTGGCCGGAAAGATCAGTTTGGCGAGGTGGAGGAGTTCATCTGCAATGAATGTCGTTTCGACAAAAAAGAGCGAACCGACTGGACCATCGAGGGACCCCGAAACATCAAAAGGGCTTCGGTTATCAGTCAGAATCATTATCTGAATTCGAAGCAACCCACTGTTATCCTGCCGCTCGAAGACAGAACAGTGACCATGGAAGAGTTTGAAAAAAATAGTAACAACGAAATACAACCTTGAATATGGATGGCAATTACATCCTCTATAAATTAATTCTCGCATCGGTCATTCTGCTGATCAGTTTGGTAGTGGCGATGTATTCCACCCTGCTGGAGCGAAAAGTTGCAGGCTTTATGCAGGATCGTCTGGGTCCGAACAGGGCAGGTATAGGAGGAATTTTCCAGCCCCTGGCCGACGGACTTAAACTCTTCTTCAAAGAGGAGTTTATGCCGGGGACTGCCGATAAATTTCTATACATCCTTGGGCCGTCGCTAACCATGATGATTGCGTTGCTGACCAGTGCGGTGATCCCCTGGGGCAATAGTTTCATTATCAACGGGACTGAATATACTTTGCAGGTAGCAGACATCAATGTAGGTGTCCTTTACGTTTTTGCCATCCTTTCGATCGGCGTGTATGGCATCATGATCGGTGGTTGGGCTTCCAACAACAAATATGCCCTGATTGGCGCCGTAAGGGCTGCTTCGCAGATGATCAGCTATGAATTGGCCATGAGCATGTCGATCATTACCATCGTCATGATGAGCGGCACACTTAGTCTGAAGGATATCGTAGACCAGCAGCATGGCATGAACTGGAATGTCTGGTATCAGCCATTGGGCTTTCTGATTTTCATTGTTTGCGCTTTTGCCGAATGTAACCGTTCTCCCTTCGACCTTCCTGAATGCGAAACCGAGCTGATCGGGGGATACCATACCGAATACAGCAGTATGAAGCTGGGTTTCTATCTTTTCGCCGAATACATCAATATGTTCATCTCCTCGGCCATGATTGCCACCCTCTTTTTTGGCGGGTACAATTTTCCGTTTATGGATTCATTGAATCTGTCGCACAATGCTTTGACAATCATTGGATCGCTGGTTTTCTTCGCGAAAATAGCTTTCTTCGTATTCTTCTTTATGTGGGTACGATGGACGCTTCCCCGGTTTCGTTACGATCAGTTGATGCGGTTGGGCTGGAAGAGCCTGCTACCGTTGGCAATCATTAATATCCTTATCACCGGATTCGTTATCATGATAAAAAATCACTTGTAACTATGTCAGCCAATCAAAATATAGGTTCATTGTCCGGTCGAAGCAAAATTGTTTCAAACAAAAAAATGACTTTTGCAGAGCGGATCTATTTGCCTGCAATTTTTGGAGGATTCCGCATCACAATCAGTCACTTTTTCAAGAAGAAGGCAACCATTCAGTACCCTGAAGAAACAAGGCCCATCGCTGAGATTTACCGTGGCAAACATGTGCTAAAGAGAGATGATGAAGGGAGAGAACGGTGCACTGCATGTGGTTTGTGTGCGCTTGCCTGTCCGGCCGAAGCCATTACCATGATTGCTGCAGAAAGGAAAGAGGATGAAATGAATCTTTACCGGGAAGAAAAATATGCATCTGTGTACGAAATTGACATGCTTCGCTGCATTTTCTGCGGGCTTTGCGAGGAGGCATGTCCGAAAGAGGCTATCTTCCTGACCAATGTGACCGTACCTTCCGATTTACACCGGAGTGATTTTATATATGGGAAAGATGTTTTGGTGGAACCTGTCGACAAAAGAGTCGACATCAGTCACCGCCAAACCCCTGAAGTACTAGCGTTTAAAAAGGACAAGAACCAATCGCATAATGTTTAAACAAGTGCCTAAAGTGACTAGAGTGACTAAAGTGCCTAAAGTACTTACGCTCCAATCAAGATTGGTTTTGGAATCTTATGTCTCAAGTCTTATATCTCATAACTTATAACTCATAACTTATAACTCATAACTCATAACTCATAACTCATAACTCATAACTCCTCCCATTATGTTCTCCAAATATCTCTTCTTCATCCTCTCTTTTATCGCGATTTACGCCGCGTTAAAGGTGTTGATTTCCAAGAAACCTATGCACAGCGTGTTGTACCTGACCCTGGCATTCTTTGCCATCGGAGGTCACTACATATTGCTGAATGCGCAGTTTCTGGCGGTGGTACACATCATTGTCTATGCCGGTGCCATCATGGTGTTGTTCATCTATACGGTGATGTTGCTGAACCTCAATATACAGGGTGAATTTCCGAAGTCGCGACTGATGAAATTTGCCTCCGCCATTGCTGGTGGAATGCTTTTGATGGTATTGATCGCTGTTTTCAGGACCTATGATTTGAAGATGATTTCCGATCCTGCATTGAACCAGATCGGATTGGTGAAGAATTTAGGAAAAGTTTTGTTCGATGAGTATTATTTGCCTTTCGAACTCTCGTCGATCCTGTTTCTGGCAGCAATGGTGGGAGCGGTGATGTTGGGGAAAAAGGACATTTATTGAATTAAAAATTAAAGATTAGCGAGTTTGATTAGAAACATGTATTGTAATCAATTTCATTAAAGAAATAATAATATTGTATTAACTTTGTAATTACATTTATAATATTTGAACATGGACATTTCAGTAGTACAGATAGGTAATTCCAAGGGTATCAGGTTGAGTAAGACGCTGATTGAAAAGTATCATATAAAAGATACAGTTGAACTTGTTTTGGAGGAAGGGTACATCATTCTGAAACCGAAAACTGAACCCAGAAAAGGATGGGAAGAAGCGTTTCAAGCGATGCATGAAAACGGTGATGATAAATTATTGATGCCTGATGTATTTGATGATGAAACATTTGACGAATGGAAATAAAACAATATGATATTGTTTTGGTGAATCTTGATCCAACCATTGGAAGTGAGATACGAAAGACTCGTCCATGCGCCGTTATTTCACCCAATGAGATGAATCAATTTCTACATACAATCGTAATTGCTCCTATGACAAGCCAAATGAAATTGTTTCCTACCAGAATAAAAGTCAATCATGACGATAAAATTGGTTGGATTGTCATAGATCAGATAAGAAGCATCGATAAACAAAGGGTAATCAAAATTCTTGATCATCTGACATATAGAGAGATTGAAAAGGTTAAGTCTGTATTAAAAGAAACTTATGTTGATTAATAATTAAAAACATGAAGGAAAGAAACGAGTTGATCAGGGTGTTTACAGGGAGCGAAGTTGCAACAATGATGCTGCAAGGAGCTCTTGAGGAAATTGGAATTGGTTCTATGGTGCAAAATGATTCCCAATCAGGTATGTCAGCCGGAATTGGCGGATTCCCCACCTTCGTTGATCTTTATATTCAACAATCCGACCTGAAAAATGCGGAACCTTTGATCAATGAATTCACGAAGGCGAATAATTAATAAACTGCATTAGAACCAAGTACTTTAGTCACTTTAGTCACTTTTCTGAAATGGAATAAAAATAACAAACAAAGAAATCATGCAAAACTTGCAAATCATACCGCTCGATTACTACATCTTCTTCTGTTCGGCGCTTTTTGCTATCGGAGTAGTTGGGGTATTGGTCAAGCGCAATGCCCTGGTCATCTTTATGTCGATCGAGCTGATGCTGAACTCTGCCAACCTGCTTTTGGCGGCTTTTTCGGCCTATCGGAATGATCCGGCCGGACAGATTTTCGTCTTTTTCATCATGGTGGTGGCGGCTGCTGAGGTAGCCATCGGACTGGCGCTACTGGTCATGATCTACAGATCGACCCACACCATCGATATCAATGTGCTCAACAAACTAAAATGGTAAACGCAAAGATTATACATTATGTTTGAATATATTTGGCTGGTACCGCTCTTCCCATTAATTGGATTTCTTCTGATTGCCTTTAATTTCAGGAGGTTCAGAGGAATTGCAGCGGGTGTAATTGCATCTTTGATGGTACTGATTCCATTCCTCATTTCCCTGGTGCTCTTCAGCAATCTGCTTGCCGGTGCACCCGCAAGAACAGTCGAACTGTTTAGCTGGATCAGCTTTGACAAACTTTCCATCCCGTTTTCATTTCTGGTCGACAGGCTCTCCGTCCTGATGCTGCTCATTGTAACAGGAGTAGGATTTCTGATTCATGTTTATTCCATCGGATACATGAAGGAGGATGCCGGCTTCAACCGCTTCTTCTCCTACATGAACCTTTTCGTTTTCTTCATGCTGTTGCTGGTTCTGGGTTCCAACTACCTGATCCTCTTTATTGGTTGGGAGGGGGTCGGACTCTCTTCCTACCTGCTGATCGGTTTCTGGTTTAAAAATCAGGAGTTTAACAATGCAGCCAAGAAGGCATTTATCATGAACCGCATAGGAGATCTTGGTTTTCTGCTCGCCCTTTTCCTTTTGATTAAAACATTCGGTTCCCTTAATTTTGAAGAGATTTTTGCGCAAATCACAACTGTCCCGATCCGGACTTCAACCATCACAATCATTACATTGTTGTTATTTGCAGGTGCGATCGGTAAAAGCGCTCAGATACCGCTCTTTACCTGGCTTCCTGACGCCATGGCAGGACCAACGCCTGTATCCGCTCTGATCCACGCTGCCACCATGGTAACGGCAGGAATCTACATGATCGCACGTTCAAATCTGCTGTTTGTAATGGCACCCATAACGATGATGACCATTTCAGTGATTGGAATTGCCACGGCCTTGATGGCAGGCGCCATTGCCATCTACCAGAATGATATCAAGAAAATATTGGCCTATTCGACTGTCAGTCAGCTGGGTTTTATGTTTGTTGCGCTTGGTTCGGGAGCATTTACCGGAGCCATGTTCCACCTCACCACCCACGCATTCTTCAAGGCATTGCTCTTTCTCGCGGCAGGTAGTGTGATCCATGCGCTGCATGGTGAGCAGGATATCCGTAAAATGGGTGGACTCAAAGATAAAATTCCGGTTACATTTTGGCTGTTTCTGATTGGCACACTTGCCATTGCAGGTATTCCTCCCTTATCAGGATTCTTTTCCAAGGATATGATCCTGCTGGGTGCCTTTCACGCTAGTCCGGTATTGTGGGTATTGTCTGTCATAGCCGCCCTGATGACTGCCATTTACATGTTCCGGCTATTGTATGTCGTATTTTGGGGCAAAGCTGCAGTGGTTGAGAATCCAAAACATCCTGTTCATGAATCACCCAAAAGCATGACAGTTCCAATGGCTATTTTGGCTGTTTTAGCCGTTTTTGGCGGATTGTTGGGGATACCTCATTTGTTTGGCGGAGAGGATCGAATTCAGTCATTTTTGGCGCCACTTTTTTCAACTTCGGAATCTTTCATGAAACATGGAGTAGCAGCGCCGGAGGGACAAACGGAACTCTGGCTGATGATCATTCCGTTGTTACTCATTCTGGGACTGATCTATCTGACCTGGTCACGGTTTGTTAAAAACAGGTCCATTGTCCAGGATGAACCGGAACGGTCATTTGTCGCAAATCTGGCATACCGAAAATTCTATATCGACGAATTGTACCAGCAGATGATCCAGAAACCAGTGGCAAGTTTATCATCCTTCTTTCATGATGTGATTGAAATTAAGGTAATTGACAGGGTTGTCGACCAAACCGGGGTTTTCATTGTGTGGATCGGTAGGAACATTCGTTACATGCAGACAGGGAATGTGGGTGCCTATCTTTTCTACATGGTCATCAGCATTATCCTGATTTTATTCTTAAATCTGTTTAATAAATAGCCATGTTAATAGGATTACTTATCTCACTGCCGCTGATCTTCTCTTTGCTGCTTTTCGCCATGAAGGATCAACCCGTGTTGAGCAAGAAAATAGCACTTGCCGCCTCGTTGCTCACTTTTGCGGTTGGGATTTTGATTTTGATCAAGTATCTCTCAAATCCAGTAGGTTATCTGTTGTTTCGTTCCGATATTTTCCATTCGCTTGGGATCGAATTTACCCTAGGACTGGACGGTTTAAGCATGCTTCTGGTGTTGTTGACAACTTTTCTGTTTCCTATTATCATCTACAGCGGTTTTGGAAGCGGTGTTGTACGGCGAAACTCTTTTTATGCGTTGATTCTCCTGATGGAGATGGCTTTGATCGGAGTTTTCACGACAACCGATATCCTGTTGTTCTACATCTTTTGGGAATTAGCGCTTATCCCGATCTTTTTCGTTTCAATTTTATGGGGTGGTCAGAATGCGCGCGGTATTACCTTTAAATTCTTTATGTACACTTTGGTGGGAGGTCTTTTGATGCTGGTCGCCATTGTATTCCTTTATGTTCAAACGCCTGGAGAGCACTCTTTCGCGTTTGCCGATTTCTACAAGGTGGTACTGGATCCTGCTGCCCAAAAATGGCTCTTCCTGGCATTTTTTGCGGCTTTTGCCATTAAAATGCCGATTTTCCCATTTCACACCTGGCAACCAGACCTTTACTTTACTGCTCCGACCCAGGGAACCATGCTGTTGGCGGGTATCATGCTGAAAATGGGGGTTTATGGAGTGCTGCGTTTCGTGCTGCCACTCTTTCCTGCAGCGCTCAATGAGTATGCATTTTATGCCATAGTGCTGTCGGTAACCGGTATCGTGTACGCCTCTGTCATCGCTATTCGCCAAAAGGAATTAAAAAGACTGATTGCTTACTCTTCGCTGGCCCATGTCGGACTGATCGCTGCCGGCGTCTTATCCAGGACCGTCAACGGACTGGAAGGATCCATGATACAAATGATTTCGCACGGGGTCAATATTGTCGGACTGTTTTTCTGCTACGAAATTATCGTTCGCCGAACGAAAACAGGTGAGATTGCATCATTGGGAGGTATCGCTTCCAAAGCGCCCATATTTGCCGCATTTTTTATGATTATCCTTCTTGGCAGTATTTCGTTGCCATTAACAAACAGTTTCATTGGCGAATTTTTATTACTGCTGGGTGTTTTTGAATACAATGTCTACCTGGCTGCCGTAGCCGGATTGACCATCATCCTGGGCGCTGTTTACATGCTTTGGATGTATCAGCGGACTATGTACGGAGAGGTCAAAGAGGCAACTGCTGGATTTACCGATTTATCAAGACAGGAGATGGTAGTTTTGGTTCCAATCGTGGTAATAATCCTCTGGATTGGAATCTATCCGCACATGTTCATAGGAATTGCAGAACCGGCAGTAAAAAGTATATTAATGATTCCTTGAAAATAATTTGAAAATTGGAAAATGTGGAAATGTGGAAATGAGGGAATTCCTGGATATCATAACATTTCAAACATTTTAAACAAAAAAAACATTTCAAACGATTGAGTTTATCTGATATTAAAAAACTAAATATTTAGCATGCAAGCAATTGTAGCACTTACCGTTTTGGCAGTATTAGTAATGTTTTTCGGGGTACGAAAAATGAAAAAAGTGTTGCTGCCACTGCTTTTTGTCGGTCTTATTATTACCATGATATTGAATATCAGTCAGTGGAACACTTCTGTCCATTACTACAACGAGATGTTCATCGCTGATAACTTCAGCATTGCTTTCAGTGCCATTTTGATTCTGATTGGTATTTTGATCTTCATGTTTGCCAATATCTATTACAAAGGGGTTGAGCGACCGCTGGAAGATGTTTACGCATTGATCCTTTTTGCCTTAATCGGTGGGATTGTGATGGCCTCTTTCGGCAACCTTATTCTCTTTTTCATAGGCCTCGAAACCCTGTCGATCTCTTTCTACGTTTTGGCAGGCAGCAAGAAATTCGATATTGCCTCCAACGAGGCTGCCATGAAATATTTCCTGATCGGATCATTTGCTACAGGATTCCTGCTTTTTGGCATCGCCCTGGTTTATGGTGTTTCAGGCTCTTTTAACCTGGAGGCTATCAATGCTTACGTTGTCTCCTGCAAAGGAACTGTTCCCATGTTGTTCATTGCAGGTATGCTGCTGATCTTCGTTGGAATGTCTTTCAAAATTGCCGCCGTTCCGTTCCATTTCTGGTCGCCCGATGTCTACACCGGATCACCTACCCTGATCACGGCTTTCATGACCACAGCCGGGAAAGTCGCCAGTGTTGCAGCCTTTTACCGCCTGATCTCCATCGCTTTTATATCGCTGCACACTGAGCTGGTAGCAACGTTGACAGTCTTATCGGTTGCGACGATTATCGTTGGAAATCTCTCCGCTGTGTACCAGGATAACCTGAAACGTATGTTTGCCTATTCGGGAGTTGCGCAATCGGGGTACCTGTTGATGGCAATGATCGTTTTGGGGCCAAAATCAGCGGGAATTTTGCTCTTTTTTGTGCTCTCCTATGTCATCGCCACCATTACCGCTTTTGCCGTTTTAATGCTGATTAGGGAGGAGCGCGGGACTTTCTTCATTCCTGCCTTCCGTGGTTTGGCCAAGAATAATCCGGTAGAGGCCTTTGCCATGGCCATTGCCATGATGTCGCTGGCCGGAATTCCGCCATTGGCCGGCTTTATGGCCAAATACAATCTCTTTGCGCTGGCTGCCGAAGGTGGTTACACCTGGCTGGTGGTAGTAGCGATCATTGGTTCCATGATCAGTATCTATTTCTATTTCAAACCAATCATGGCCAGCTATTTTTCAGAGGGAGAGCCACAACACAAAATTGAATCGAGCATCAATTTCAAATTCAACATCATCCTGTGTACGGTACTGATGATTGTGTTGGGATTTCTGCCCAAGCTGATTATTAATTTGCTGTAAATTTTTGGTTACACAGAGTTGCACGGAGGAGCACAACTTGTCCCGATTTTTCGGGAGAGTTTCACAGAGAGAATGTGCTGATATGCTATTTGCTGTAGAAAAACTTGAAAGCTTTGACAACAAAGCATAGATCCGATCCCTGAGTTAAGTTCAAGGATTTAAACCGGCCAATTTGTCTCAATTGAGAACTAAGTTCAAAAGTTGATCAAATCCTGTGTTAAATCCCAAAGGGATTAAATGTGAATAGCCCCGGGTGGAGCGAAGCGGAACCCGGGGAAATGGAATTAAGATCGATAACCGTCCGTGGTAGCATTTCAAAAAAAGCGATAACTTATTCCGGACGGAAGGAGTTGGGTTTTGAAAGATGTTGAGATCATCATTTCCCAATTTTCACATTCTTTTTATTCCGGCTTGAATATAAAGTAAACTGCCAATATCAAGAACCCGAACCCAATCAAGTGATTGAGCTTAAAAGTCTCATTCTTGAATACCAACAAGGTGAAAACCACAAAAACGGTGAGGGAGACTACTTCTTGTATTACTTTTAACTGAACCAACGAAAACGGTCCGCCATTTCCGTCAAAACCGATCCGGTTGGCAGGCACCTGGAAGCAATATTCGAAAAACGCGATTCCCCAGCTTATCAACACAATGGCAAAAAGTCCAAGGGCATCAAACCATTTGACCTCCTTGAATTTCAAATGACCGTACCAGGCAAATGTCATAAAGGTATTGGACATGACCAGTAGTCCAACGGAAAGCATGCTTTTCATAATAGAATGTGAAAATTGGGAAATGTGCAAATGTGCAAATTATTTGCTGAAGATGTTGCAAGGCACAAAATTCGCCTTGTTCTTTTATGTTCCTTCGTGCCAATTTCTATTTTAACGAATAGTTTGTTCCCGGTCCAATTCCATATTTCTCGATCAAATTTTTATCAATCAAATCAGGTAATATTCGTTTAACGGTTGGACTGGGTATTCCTAGTTTTTGTGCAATAGCTCCTGATTTACATCCGGGATTATTGCTTATATAAACCAAAATTGACTTCTCTTTTGGTGAGAGTTGTGATTCAACACCTTGAACTTCAAGTTTTCAAGATATGATACGATATGATTCGTTTTTATTCGATAAATATTCGATAAAAATGATACGATATGAGCCGATATGATTCGATTATGAGACTTTATTTCTGGTTTTCACACAAATTGAAGTTCCGGATTATGAAAACATCTCCTCATAATGCGGCATGGGATCAAAAAATACCTACCGGTACGGTCGAATTCGTCTGAGAGATTGTAAACCCATTATTTTGACTGCTTTTTTGCCGGGGTTCGCATCATCCAGATCACAGGATGTCTGACAGGAAGATTTCGGATCACTTCAGGATGTTCCGGATTGGCCGGTAAACTCAAAAAGGTCGAGATATATTGTTTGTTCTGATAAGCCAGACCCGCAAAAAGCAGGCTGGATTGGCGCACCGGCCACTCTTCCCAGATAAAAATGTCTTTGTCGAAAGGCCATTTTGATTTGTCGATGATAAACGGATAAATGAATTCCAACCCTTTTCTGAGCGTCTGACCCTTTTCTGTTTTGAATTCAAACAGGTTGTCATCGGGAGTTGATAACAGCTGTGCAGCATTGCACATGGCATCGATGTTAAAGAGCGAGTAGCCGAAAGGTTTGGTGCGCTTGATCTCCTGTGGGAAGCTTCCGTCATCTGCCATTTGGTTTGGAAGTAAAATTGTTTTGAACCGTTTGATGCACATTTGTTTAGCATCTTCATTCCCTGTTAGTACAGCCATCGAAGCCGCAGTAACCACCCAGCAGGTACCATGGTTATTTTTAGCATTCATCTCATCGATTCCATATTGATGGGTCATCATCCAGTTTAAAAAATTGTTGAACCACTCTTTGATTTTTAAAGCCTGATCTTCCGGAATTACATTGTTATCTATCAGAATTTTTGCTGATTGAGCCACCTCTACCAAATGATAGGCATCAATCAGTCCAATACCCCTGCCGGTGAAACGTCCCCAGATAGCTTGCGCGTACAGCATATTTGGGTTCATCCTGGTTATCGGGTCTACAAACCACGCATTTAAATGCTCCAGTACTTTGTTTGAATATTTTCTGTCGCATGTAAGCAACCAAGCTGAGGTAAGGGTGGCGGTGATTTCGCTGAGACGAATCATGGCATGCCGGTGATCCGAGAAATTTTCCGGATTTGTTTGTCCGTCTTTTTGGATGTATGGACCACCGGGTTTGGCTGGATCCGGCCACCAGTAATCACCTTCCGAATAGAAATCGTGGGTTCCGCCTGTGCTCCGTTTACAGGAGTAGGCGGTGACAGTTACCGACTTTTCAGACAATAACCTTTCTGCGTTGTCGATTGTCTGTTTCCTAATGTTTTGAATAATTTGTTGTTTGAGATCGCTTTTCGGCGAAAAGGTTGTAGGATTGGTCTTACCAGAAAAGTCTGCTGCCCAAACTTCAATGCCAGGCAAAATGATAATCAAAATGATTACATTTAAGAGTCTGAATGATAGTCGCATAAATTTAGCCTTTAGTTTTTAGCCACTTAGAAACAGCCTCTACCAGAATCAATAGGACACAGACTAAAATCACGACGGTCAGTGTCGTATTGACCACTCCCTGAATTCTGCTGGATTGGTTTAGAATCTGTGGTATATAAATATTGTAAAGGTTCATAAACCCACCTGTAATTGTTGTAATTCCAACGAAAGTCATTGGAACCACAGTGATCCAGATATATTTACGTTTACCATGGTTGATCAGGTAGGAAGTACCAATGGCAAGGGCCAAAGTAGCCAGCAACTGATTGGCAACTCCGAACATGGGCCAAATGGTCGAAACTGTACCCGTGTAGATAAAATATCCCCAGGCGAAAACAACCAGAAAACTGGTAATCAAATTTCCCGCAAGCCAGTTGGTACGGCCAAAAGGGGCATAAATTTTCCCCATAGCTTCCTGCGTAATAAAGCGGGCAATCCTTGTGCCGGCATCCACGGTAGTGAGGATAAACAGCGCTTCGAACATGATGGCAAAATGGTACCAGTAAGACATCAATCCGTTCAATCCGGGCAAACTGGAAAAAATTTGTGCCATCCCAACAGCCAGTGATACAGCGCCTCCTGGACGTCCGGCAATTTTTTCCCCTACCTCCGCCGACAGTTGTGTCAGGTTCGATTCATGAAATCCAAGCGATTGAAGCTGCGGAAGAATCTGGGTGAACTTTTCAGGCGATACGTTGATCTGAAAATAATCGAGCGGGAAAAGACTGGTGGCGGCTATAAGTGCAAGGATACTAACCATGGCTTCTGCCAGCATCGAACCAACTGCAATGGGTTTGATGTGCGACTCTTTCATGATCATCTTCGGTGTAGTGCCTGAACTCACCAGAGCGTGAAAACCGGATATGGCCCCGCAGGCTATGGTAATAAAGAGATAAGGGAAGAGCGTTCCAGGGATAATTGGGCCTCCACCATGGATAAATGGGGTGATATTGGGCATTTTAATCTCCGGGGCAACCAGTATAATACCTATGGCCAGAAGTGCTATCACCGTCAGTTTCATGATGGAGCTGAGGTAATCTCTGGGTGAAAGCAATAGCCAGACCGGAAGAACGGAAGCAAAAAAACCATATCCCGCGAGCATAATGGTCAGTGTTTTCCGGTCAAAGGTAAACCAGCTTTCAAAGGGTGATCCCGGAACGTATTTCCCATAGATTACCGCCAGAGAGAGCAAAATAACCCCAATCACAGTGGCTTCAACCGTTTTGCCTTTTCTGAACTTGAACATCCACAATCCCATAAAAATGGCAATGGGAATGGTGGCAGCAATGGTAAAGGTACCCCATGAACTTTCTGCCAGGGCATTGACAACAACCATACCAAGTCCGGCCAAGGCAATAACCAGGATGACTAAAACCGCAATGGAGGTGATGATTCCACTGAAACTGCTGATCTCGATTTTGGCAATTTCTGCCAGTGATTTTCCGTCGTGACGCACGGATGCAGTTAAGATGACCACATCGTGAACTGCTCCTGCCATAACTGCCCCTACCAGCATCCAGACAAATCCCGGCATAAATCCAAATTGCGCAGCCAGAACGGGACCTACAAGGGGACCGGCTCCGGCAATGGCGGCAAAATGGTGACCGAAAGCTACCCATTTGGGCATTGGATAGTAGTTGTGCTTGTCGAAAAGACGGAAGGCGGGTGTCTCTATCTTATCATTCAGCATCAATACTTTGGTGGCGATAAAGCTGTAGTACAACCGGTAAGCAAGCGCCAAAAAGGCCAGCGCACCGATTACGAAGGGCATTGCATTCATTTTCCGTAGGTAAAGTTGGAGATCAAATTTATAATAATTCACAATTGATTAGTTATATAAATGATGCGGAATCCTGAAAAATTGATGACAGGTTGTAGAATGTGAAAATTGGGAAATATGAAAATGTGGAAATGAAGCTCTCCCCAGAGCGTAGTCGAAGGGGCAAACTTTGAGAAAAAGACAGCGGTCCCTGAGCGAAGTCGAAGGGTGCTGATTAGCAGATGCGCGATTGTTAAATGAGACTAAGGGCCTGCATCATATATCTTTTAAACTCAATAAGTTTCTTTCGATTTTATCCCATTTTCCGAAACCATTTAATTTTTATGGTAATTTGTGTAATCTGTGGTTGGAAGGGGGTTAATTTGTATAATCTGGGGTGAATTTTGATTTGAGCATTCCTCTCACTACATTTGATACAACTAAAAACTACTAATTATGAAAAACCCGGGAACAAAGCTTTTGCTGGTTTGTTGCCTTGTCGTGACGGCGTTCATGTCCCAGGCACAGCAAAATACTGCGCAGCAAATAATTTTCAAGAATGCTCCAGTACTTTATAAGCAAAACAATCACTCTTTTCAACAGGTGATAGTCAGCTGCAAGGTTGATCAACCCGGAACCATCCTGGTAAGTGAGGCTGGTAAGGAGGTTTTGAAAGTCAATATGAAAAAGGGCAACAACAGTTTCCTGATTACTTTACCGGCTGTTCAGAAAAACAAGAAAATCAATTTTTCAAGCATCATCAATGGTGGCAATTTAACAAAAACAGCTTTCGTACTAACTCCGCCACGCAAATGGGAACTCTACCTGGTGCAGCATGCACACACTGATATTGGATATACCCGGCCACAGTCTGAGATTCTTGCCGAACACCAGCGATACATCGATTACGCACTCGATTATTGTGATCAGACTGATAATTTACCGGAAGATTCCAAATTTCGCTGGACCTGCGAGTCGGCCTGGGTGGTGAAAGAATATCTGAAAACCCGTCCGGCAGCACAAATCGAACGGCTGAAAAAGCGGGTGGCCGAAGGCCGTATCGAGGTAACCGGAATGTTCTGCAACATGGCCGAAACTTCCGACGAAAGCCTGATGACTGATTTTTTAAGGCCGTTGCAGACCATTCAGGAAGCCGGATTTTCGGTAAAAACCTTAATGCAGAACGATGTCAACGGTATTGCCTGGTGCATGCCCGATTATTTTAAGAATACAGGTGTGAAATACCTGAACATGGGGATCAACGAAACCAGGTCGATTCTGCCTTTCGACCTGCCCACCTGCTTCTGGTGGAAAGCCCCATCCGGTGAGAAATTATTGGCTTTCAGGGCCGATCACTACATGACCGGAAACTTTTTTGGTATGGAAAGTACATCAATCAAAGAGGCAAAAATACTGGAACACCTCTCGGATCTGGATGCGAAGAAATATCCCTTCGGCAAAATTGCCATACAGTTTTCAGGGTACTTTACAGACAATGCCCCACCATCGACTGCTGCCTGCCGCCTGGTGAAGGAGTGGAACGAAAAATATGAGATGCCCAAACTGAAACTCGCGATAGCCAGCGAATTCTTTGAGTATGTGGAAAAGAACTATGCCGACAAATTGCCGGTATATCAAAAAGCATGGCTCGACTGGTGGACAGATGGCGCCGGCTCGGCTTCCCGCGAAACGGCAGAGGTAAGGAAGATGCAGAATCTGAAACAGGTAGACGAAGGACTCTTTGCCATGGTTGCCATCAATGGTGGCGAGTTGAATCCTAATTTACAGGCTAAAACCGATCACATCGCCGAAAACGCCATTTTTTACGACGAGCATACTTTTGGCGCGGATGAAAGCATCGACCGGCCGTTTTCCGAAAACACAGCCCACCAATGGCTTCAGAAAGGAGCCTATGCCTGGGAAGCGTTGAAAATGCAGACGCTGCTTCACGAAGAGGCACTGGCAAGGTACCAGCCATTTCTGAAAAAGGCAGATTTTCCGGTCATCCACGTCATCAACTCACTGGGATGGAAACGATCGGGAATTGTAAAATTGTTTGTGGATTTTCAGGTTCTTCCCATCAACCGGCCGGTAAAAATTATTGACCTTTCAACAGGATTGGAGGTGCCGGCACAAATGATTCATAAACGAGCGGAGGGGGCTTATTGGGAAATGGAGGTCAAAGATATTCCAGCTATGGGAAATAAAACACTGAAGATAGAGCTTTTAAATGAGCCAATTCTACTAACAACCGAGGATCCAAAATTAGATGAGTTGGAGAATAAATTCTATCGCCTGAAAATTGACGAGACGACAGGAGCTATCAATAGCCTGTACGATAAAGAGTTGCAAAGAGAATTGATTGATGCCCAAAATCCATGGAAAATTGGACAAGCCATTCATGAAACCATGCCAACAAGAAGGAAATATGAGCCTGTCCACACTTCGGTTTCCAATGTAAAAATTGAGGCAGGTCCCTCTGGTAAAGTTTGGGAAAGCATTAAAATTAATGCGGATCTTGCAGGAATGGAAAAAGGTACCGACAAATCCCAAAATGGTTTGGATGTTGAAATTAGATTGTACAACAACGTAAAGAAGGTCGAACTGAAATATACGGCCCACAAACAGATTATTACGGACCCTGAAGCTTTGTACGTGGCATTTCCGTTTGCTTTGCCGGATTCCAGGATCGTTTTTGAAACCATTGGCGGCACGCTCACTCAGGGCGAACAGCTACCCGGTTCCTCTTCAGATTGGAACGTCGCACAGAATTTCGTTTCGGTTCGCGGCAAAACCGGTCAGATTGTCATTGTCAGCGATGAAATTCCGCTCTGGCAATTCAGCGATCTCAACATGGGCAAATTTGAACGGTATCCCAAGCAGGGGAAGACCTGGCTCTACTCCTGGGTAATGAACAACTATTGGTTCACCAACTTCAGGGCTTACCAGGAAGGTGGATTCAGCTGGAGTTACCAGTTTACCTCCTCCAGGGATACCTCGAATACTTTTGCTACCAAATTTGGCTGGGGTGAAAGAAATAGCTTCCCGACCCGTACTTTTCCTGCTGCAGCGAAGAATGAACTTAAGGAAGTCTTGTCAGAAAGCCTTAAAATTGAGGGTTCGACCAATGTTTTGTTGGTCAACAGCCGGCCGGCATTGAATGGGAAAGATGCTGTCGTGCTGCATTTCAGGGAACTGGAGGGCAAGGAGGCTGATATCAACCTATCCAGTTTGGTGGAGGGAAGAGCCATAAAACTTATCTCCATTGTCAATGCGATGGGTAAAAAAGTGGCAAGAAGCAGCGCTTCCCTTCATTTTAATCCGTTTGAAGTAAAATTTGTTGAACTGGAATTTTGAAGGAAAATAAAAATAGGTTACACAGAGTTACACAGAGGAGCACAGAGTTTCACAGAGAGGAATTTAAAAATTACATAAAAATGAAGAGAAGTGAAATCAACCGAATTATAGCTGACGCTAAAAAATTTATGGCAGAGAAATGTTTTCTGCTGCCGCCCTGGGCAGCCTGGTCCGCAGCAGATTGGAAAGAGCATCTAACTGAAACCGACGAAATCCGCAATAACTTTCTAGGATGGGATATTACTGATTTTGGATCCGGAAATTTTAAATCCAGGGGACTGTTTCTCTTTACAATTCGCAATGGAAAATTGGGTGCTGACCTGAAACCCTATGCCGAGAAAATCATGATAGTGGAAGAAAATCAGGAGACTCCAATGCATTTTCACTGGTCAAAGATGGAAGATATTATCAATCGTGGTGGCGGAAATCTGGTGATCGAATTGTACAACTCAAAACCGGATGACAGCATGGATTCAACAGCAGTTCACTTCAAAACGGATGGCATGCAGCGAACCGTGGATGCAGGCGGAAAAGTCATTCTGAAACCGGGTGAAAGTATCACACTGGAGCAGGGAGTGTACCATCGTTTTTACGGAGAGGACGGAAAGGGAAAAGTATTGGTGGGCGAAGTCAGCGCCGTCAACGATGATGCTTCCGACAATTGTTTTTTTGAAGAGATTGGCCGCTTTCCGGTGATAGAAGAGGACGAAGAACCGATTCACCTGTTGGTGGGGGATTACGGGAAGTTTTTATAATTGGAAAGATGTGCTGATTGATTGATGTGCTGATTAGTTGATGAGATGATGAGATGATTGGTTGATTTTCTAATGTGCTGATTCTCTGTTGAAAAAATGGGAAATAGAAGTAGAAGAGATAAGACATGAGAGATTAGTTAGCGGTAAGGGTAAAATGACTGCCCCTGCTCCCGCGCGATTGCATCGCGTGGTTGAATGAAAATTAATTCATATTATAATCAATCAACTGTTTTTTCATAGCAGCGCTGCCTATTATGTCGGGGAGAAAGGTATATTGGACGATGTTATTGTAATTTGGTAAGGCAGAATACCACGCGATACAATCGCGCGGGAGCGAGGGGTAAAAAATTATTTGCAGACAAAATGATAAAATAGAAATATGATAACTGTTTCAGGTGCCGGGTGCTGTCTGGTAGATGTACTTTACAACAACATAGATTTTAATGCAGAGTCGTTTCGACCATTTCTATCGAAAGTACGCGGCGATGGGGGACTTTTACCCGGGCAACTGGTCTTTCTGGAAGATTTTGTCAGATTTGCACAAATTCCGTTCGAAGAGATACTAAGCCGGATTACAAAGGATCAATCTCCTGATAAAATCAATATCGGAGGACCCTCCATCGTCCCATTGATCCATTTGGCTCAGTTGACAGTTGGGGAGGAATGTTCTGTAAGGTTTTATGGCAGAGGGGGTTCAGATGAAAACGGGTTGTATCTGCAGGCAGCATTGAAAGAATCGCCCGTTATCTTGCAGGATTATCAACTGGTTGCTGGTTATACTCCATCTACTTTTGTTCTTTCTGATCCTAACTTTGACAACGGTCACGGAGAACGGATCTTTATCAATACCATCGGCGCTGCCAATGAGTTCCGGCCTGATTCCCTGAAAGATGATTTTTTTAACTCAGATATTGTGGTTTTTGGTGGAACAGCGCTGGTTCCATCCATCCATGACCGGCTCAGTGAGTTGTTGAAAAGAGCCAGGGAACACGAAGCTATCACGGTAGTGAATACTGTTTTTGATTTCAGAAATGAAAAATTGAACCCGCATCTGAAATGGCCTTTGGGCGAAACTGCTGATAGCTACGAACACATTGATTTACTGGTTACTGATCATGAAGAGGCGCTTCGTTTAAGCGGAACAACGAATACGGAAGATGCGTGCAGTTTCTTCATACAAAGTGGATTATCTGCCTTTGTAATCACCAATGGATCGAAAGATGTTTATGTCTGGTCGGATGGGGAACTATTTGCAAAACTGGAATTAAGAACGATTCCGATTAGTCATCAGATTTACAATGATTTAAAAATAAATAGGGTAGGGGATACAACCGGCTGTGGCGACAATTTTGTAGGTGGTGTTCTCTATTCAATTGTTGAGCAATTGAAGCGGCAGAATACGGAACTTGATCTACTTGAAGCATCAGCATGGGGCGTTGTATCAGGAGGTTTTACCTGCTTTTATGTTGGAGGTATGTACCATGAAACGACAAAAGGGGAAAAACTTGCCAAAATAAAATCTTATTATGTACAATACAAAAAACAAGTCGGATATTGATTCCGGTAAAATTGTCATTTTCGGAGCAGGTAAAATAGGGCGATCCTTTCTCGGTCAGCTTTTTGGATGTGCCGGCTATCGGGTGGTTTTTGTGGATGTAGATTCTGTTTTGGTCGAAAGGCTCAACAAAAGGGGGAGCTATCCGGTGATTATCAAAGGCGAAACGGAGCAGGAGATCATTGTTCCCAATGTAAGTGCCATTCTGGCTTTTGACAAGGACAAGGTGAGTGAGGCGGTTGCATCGACAGGTATTCTCTCTGTCAATGTGGGTAAAAACGCTCTGGGTAAGGTGATTCCAATAATAGCAGAAGGCCTAAAAATCAGATATGTACGACATCCGAACGCTCCGTTGGATATCATTCTGGCCGAGAACATGCGCGATGCGGCTCAATTTGTCAGGGAACAGCTCATGCTCAGTCTGCCAGAAAATTATCCAATTGAAAAATTGGTTGGTCTGGTCGAAACAAGCATCGGAAAGATGGTCCCAATCATGCCGCTTGCCGAGATGGAGAAGGATCCCCTGATGGTTTTTGCAGAACCTTACAACAGTCTGATACTCGATCAGAAAGGGTTCAGATCAAGTATCCCGGCAGTGAAGGGATTGTCACCCAAAGCAAACATCAAAGCCTGGGTCGACCGCAAAGCCTTCATACACAACCTTGGTCATGCAACTGCGGCTTATTACGGCAATTTTCTTCATCCTGAGATGATTTACATGTATGAAGTTTTGGATGATCCTGAGGTTCTCAGTTTTACCAGGGAAGTCATGCTCCAGTCGGCGGCTGTTTTATTAAAATACTATCCGGAGGATTTTACGCTGAATGACCTGGTGGTTCATACGGATGACCTGATCCGGCGATTTCGCAACAAAGCCCTGAAAGACACGATTTACAGAGTAGGACAAGACCTTACCAGGAAGTTGGGCGAGGGCGACCGTTTCATGGGAGTCATCCGACTGGCCATTGGGAAGAAGCTGCCTTACGATCTGATTTTAAGGGCTCTGTCGTACGGTTTTTTCTTTCAGGCAACCAACGAAGAGGGTCAGATGACTGAATCGGATAGGATATTTCTGAAAAAATTGTCAGTTGATTTTGAAGATGCCCTAACAAGTTTTTTACTGCTTGATCCTAATTCCGATGCGCAACTGATCTTTGAATTAGCAGAATTTCGTAATCAATTAAAAATAATTCTTAAACATCATGGTTAAGATTTGGATTACATTTTTTATCCTTGTTGGTGCATTTCAACTCAATGCCCGTACTTCCCATCTTGTTAAAACCATATATCCTACTGAGGATGTGGTCATTGCTGATTGGGATGTTACTTCCGTGGAGTTTGGAGCCGACAATACCGGAACGAAAGACGCAACGGTTGCAATACAGGCGGCCATCGACTCCTGTTACAGCCACAAAGGAGGTACTGTTTGGATGCCGGCAGGAACCTACAAAATCACACGTACCCTGGAGGTCAGAAACTTTGTCACGCTTCGTGGCGACTGGAGGGATCCCGATAAGGGTTCTGGAAGTTACGGCACTGTACTTTCAGCTCAATTTCCGGCCGGCGAAGAGGGTCCCGTTCTGCTCAAAATAGGCTACAGTGCCGGGGTTATGGGGCTTACGACTTTCTATCCCAACCAGAATGCTGTGCATCCAATCCCATACAATTATACATTTTACATTGAAGGATGGGTAATGTGTCCGGCCGTGATCAATTGCACAATGCTCAATTCCTACCGCGGATTGGGTGTCAATGCCCTGAACAACAAAAATGCCATTGAAGTAGGCACCTTTAAAAATATCAAGGGAACCGCTTTGTTTCGTGGTGTTGTTGCCGAAAATGCAAGTGATGTCTCTACCTGGGAAAATATCAATTTCAGTGGCAAATACTGGGCGAATGCCGGAAAAAAATACCATGCGCCAACCCTTTCGCAGCTTCGTGAATACACTTTGAACAACGGTATAGCCTTTACATTTGGTGACCTGGAGTGGGATCAGTTCTACAAAATAGGATGTTCCGAATACAAAATCGGAATACAATTTGTGAAGGGCTCGCGTATCTCGTTCTGTGGCGTCTTTTTTGGCGCCCTAATTGAAGGCTGTAAAACGGCAGTAGAGGCCAATCAGCTGGATCCAAGATGGGGCGCTGCTTTTTTACATAGTACTCTTCAGGGAAGCGCCTTTGCCGTTGACAACAAATGCAAAGGTTACCTGAAAGTAACAGATTGCAGGATTTCAGGCGTAATTTCCGGAAATGTATGGGTTAGCAATCTTGGCTCAGATAAAACTTACCAGGAAGTTGTTCTCCCAAAAGTCTCACGTCAGGTACTTTACAACTGCACGGATGTTCCCCATACGATTCCCGGTTCGACCATTCCAACAGAAGATGCAACGTCGGCCATTCAGCAAATATTGAATCGTGCCGGCTCAGATGGGGGAGGTGTGGTCTATCTGCCGGCCGGATGGTACAAAATAGGCAGCCATCTGACAGTACCTGCCAATGTTGAACTGCGCGGTTGCTCAGCAATTCCCTCCCTGGATGGAAAACAGAGTTACGGAACAGTGCTGATGGGCTACGAAGGTGTCAATACTCCTGATCAGGTAGGGACGGTCGCACTGGTAACGTTAAACGGAAATCACTCAGGCATAAGCGGTTTGCGATTTTTCTACCCGGAAAACAATCCTGCCAAAGGAATTAAGCCCTACCCGTTCACGATCCGTGGAAACGGGGATCATCAGTACATCGTCAACATAGGAATGATCGGCGTTTTCAATGGAATAGATCTAGCTTCCAATCAATGTACCAACCACATTGTCCGCAAAGTGATTGGTACCATCTACCACAACGGAATCGTAATTGGTTCGGGAAATGGTCGTATCGAAGGCTGTCTGACCAATGGGGCCAAAGTTTGCAGGGTCGGATACAATATTCCTGATTGGGCCAGTGAGTCAAATGTGTTCAAAGAGATTGTAGACCCTATTACCCGTCCGAACGAGCAACTTATTGTGATCAAAGGTTCTTCTGATGAGCAATTGCTCAATAATTTTGCCTATGGTTCACAAACGGGCGTTACCATTCATTCCGGTAAAGTGAATATCTTTAACTTTGGGACAGACAATCTGGCCAAAGAGGGAAATTCCCTGCGGATTATGGGTGGAGAAGTGAATGTTATGAACGTTATGCGTTACAATGGATCAACAGTTTCGGGAACCATCGCCGGTTTGTACAATGAGATGTATATTGGAGAAAATGATGGGAAGAAAAGTCATTAACTGTGACCCGTTATTCTTCATCTGAAAGTGATTTTCACATTAATAATTACTATAATTGATAAATGTAAATTATTAACAGTCAATTATATGTTGTGTAATTTGTAATCTGTAATTTGTAATCTGTAATTTGTAATCTGTAATTTGTAATCTGTAATCTTCCTATGAACTCCAGAGAACGCATTCTTGCTGCTATCCAGCACAAAACGCCCGATCGTATCCCTGTTGATCTGGGAGCAACACCCAGTAGCGGAATCTCCGTGGTTGCTTACCGCCGGTTGATACAACATCTTGGAATGGGGAAACTCGCAAACAAGGTTTACGATGTGATCCAGGAAGTTACCCAACCTGAAATGCAACTGTTGGATCATTTTGGTGTAGATATACTCGATATAGGAAGAGCGTTCAATACCGCTGAGGATTATTGGCAACCTTTGGAGCTAATCGAAAGTACTCCTGCACTTTATCCAAAATGGTTCAATCCGGTAAGACAGGCCGACGGATCGTGGCTTGCGCCCGGGAAAAGCGGCGAATACATAGGCAAAATGCCTAACGGGACCACCTTCTTCGACCAGATGATCTTTCCTTACAAGGAAGGCTATCCGGTTAATTATACCGATCTGGGCGCCCAAATGTCAAGAGTGATATGGGGAGGATTCGGATTTACACCATACGACTGGATTGATGAGCCGGGTTTCTGGCAGATGCTTCGCGAAAAAACCATCGAACTAAGGCTTAGTACAGACAAAGCGCTACTATTGGGCGTTGGCTGCAACCTCTTCGAATGGGGCACTTTTTTGCGCCGTATCGACAATTTCCTGATGGACCTCTACCTGGAACCTGAAAACGTACATAAATTGCTGGATGCCTTGATGGATAGGCACATGGAGTTTCTTGGAAAAGTGTGCGAAGCCGTTGGGGACGTAGTCGATATATTGAAATTCGGCGATGATCTGGGTACGAATACTGGACCCTTTTTCTCAAACGAAACCTACCGGGAGTTCTTTCTACCCCGACACAAGCAGATGTGTGATTTTGTCAAAGCAAACTCTTTGTCCCATACCATGCTGCACTGTTGCGGCGGCATTTATGAACTGATACCTGATCTGATTGAAGCAGGATTTGAGATTCTTAATCCCATTCAGATCAATGCCATCAACATGGAGCCAAAAAAGCTGAAGCTGGAGTTTGGCAAAGATCTCACCTTCTGGGGAGGTGGTATTAACACGCAAAGCGTCCTGAACAGAGCCACGCCTGCAGAGGTTAAAAAGCACGTCAAAGAAAATCTGGAACACTTTGCCCCGGGCGGAGGTTATGTTTTCAATACCGTCCACAACATCTTGTCGGATGTGCCGCCTGAGAATATTGTGGCGATGTTTGAGGCAGTGAAAGAATTTCGTGGTTGAAATTGTAAGGAGGTGACTGGGACGACTAGGACGACTGGGACGCTATTTGTGTTCCTTTGTGAGACCCTTCGAGTCGTAGTGAAATTTTTTCAACACTAAGGCCACTAAGGATAGCAGAAAGGACTAAAAAAATAAATATATAATACTGAATATATGGAACGTAAAGCTGAAAAGGCAATCAATTACTTTAAATCAGGATACAACTGCGCGCAGTCGGTTGTGGCAGCATTTAAAGACGATCTGGGTTTTGATGAAAACCTGGCACTGGAAATCTCCGTTGGATTTGGAGGAGGCATGGGGCGGTTGCAGGAGAAATGCGGTGCTGTTACCGGGGCCTTCATGGTAATGGGATTGTACAGTTCTAAATTGCATCAGGATAACATTAGCCGGAAAAATCATTCTTATGCTTTGATCCAGCAGTTTGATCAGAAATTCAGGTTGATTCATCATACTACGCAGTGCAGCGAATTGCTGAAATGCGATCTGAGATCGGAAGATGGGCATACTTTTGCGGTCGAAAACAAACTCTTCGAAAAGGTCTGTGAAAAATGCATTGCGGATGCTATCGGGATCGTGGAAGAATTGGCTGTTCTGAACCACCAATAATTCGTTCTCGATTTTCCCCTATCTTTGAACCTTCACGAATCATCGAAATGTCAAAAACTGAAAATTAGATGTACAAATTGCTGCCTAAGATAACACTGGCACTGATTTTGCTTGCAATGACCTCTTGCGGAGCCCGTTCGGACAAAGCAAAAGAGTTATCTAACAATAAATCAACCAATGGCTTACAAGAAGATAGTGGAGATAAAAATGATTACCAGGCTGTAACAGCCTTACTACTATCGCCCAAGCATCCAAGACCCGGTGAACCTTTCAGTGTGCTCGCAGTTGGCGGTAAAAGTATCCTGAAATCAAAAATTAGAATTTCCTCCGGCGCCACAGAATCCCTGAAAAGCAGGAGCGGGGAGGGGTTGCCTTTCTGGCGCATTGAGCAGTTCAAAGGGTTACCGGAAGGTAAATACCGGATTTCACTGCAGAACAGTAAGGAGGAGGCGCAGCTTGATTTTGCAGTCAAAAGTCAGCCGGTTCAATCCTCCGACCAGGGTGTCTGGAAAACAGAGAAAGGATGGGATGCCGCATCCGAAGAGCTCTATTCGGCCTGGGTCAACGCGCTCTATTACGACGCCGACGAACGCGCCTCATGGAAAGCGCTGGACGAAGTGACCCAGAACCGTGACAGGAATTTCCTTTACAACCATCTTTCTCTTAACGAGGATAATCCAACCGAAAAAAATCGGGTTCTGATGCAGCCCGATTGTGCCGATAATCCATTCTACCTCCGTGCCTATTTTGCCTGGAAGCTAGGACTTCCGTTCGGTTACCATGAGTGCGACCGGGGCTATCTTGGTAAGGCGCCAAGAACTGGCAGATGGGTTACCAATGAAGCCGGTCTCTCCGGATCCGGTCCAACCCGGAGGTTCAATACTTTTGTGCGCATGGTGATGAATGGCGTTCATTCAGGTACGGCGCGTACTGCTTTGAACGACGAAAGTTCCGATTATTACCCTGTACCCCTCACTGCCAGTGCCCTGAGGCCCGGAGTGGTTTTTGCCGATCCCTATGGCCACACGCTGATTCTTGTCCACAGGATTTCTCAAAACTCCGATACACCGGGTGTCCTTCTGTCGGTCGATGCGCAGCCCGATGGCACGGTTGGCATCAAGCGGTTCTGGAAAGGCAATTTTCTGTTCAATACCAGCGCAGTTGTTGGAGAACCCGGTTTTAAAGCTTTCAGGCCTATTGTATTGAAAGTTGGTAAGCCCCGTCTTATGAGTAATGAAGAGATTTCTGCCAATCGCGGACTGTTGCCCTTCTCCATGCAGCAAAAGAGTATGGAGAGCGGAGTTTTTTACCACACAATGGAGCGGATCATCAATCCTAAACCACTTGATCCTGAGGCTGCTTTACTTGATCTGATACAAGCGTTGAACGAACAGCTGATTGTACGGATCACCCCCGTGGCCAATGGCGAAGCTTATCTGAAATCACATCCGGGAGAAGTAATCGGCATGCCGGGAAGTCCGGCCGGAGTGTTTCAGGCAGGCGGTCAGTGGGAAGATTTTTCGACACCCAACCGTGATCTGAGGCTTTTGATTGCCATGGATGCAATACTCGATTTTCCCGATAAGGTATTTCGTTCGCCTGAAGACTATAAATTTCCCATGCTAAAATCTTCAGAACAGGTTAAAAAGAATCTGGAAGGGCTGCTAACCAGAAAGATGTCTGAACTATCGATCACCTATACACGAACCAATGGCACTGAGCAAAAGCTGACCATGCTCGAAATTTTGCATCGAAAGGATGCCTTCGAAATGGCCTACAATCCAAACGACGGGATAGAAATCAGGTGGGGAGCGCCTATAAACAGTGAGGAGCGCTCTACCTGCAAACGTCAGGTTCCGGCCAACCAACTGGCAAGAATGAATGCGGTAAGGGTATGGTTCAACAAAAGACTGCATCCACCGACCTAATCAACCACAGATAATTTAAATTAACCCCGCCCAACCACGGATTGCACAAATTACACAAATTAAAGTAAAAGATAAACGAATAGGTTAAAAGGGATCTTGACAAATTTTCTGAACATTTCATGTTTCAACTAACAGAAAATGAGATAGAAATCATTCCATCGCAAAACGCAATACTTTTGAAAAAACATCTTGGAGGTGCTTTGCCCTATATGTTTTCTAAATACGGTGTTTTACAATTGGCCAATGTCTTGAATAGTTTATCCCGAGTTTGACTGATACACTGAATGCCTGCAAACTGTTCAAGGCAATGGGCATGCCAATACCACCGAAAATTATACCGCAAAGCTACAAAATGTAGTGGCACAAACCAATTCTGCCTGTCGCAATACGCATAAAAACAGATCGTTGCGAAAATAATCTGTCAAACTATGGATACAAATACTATTAATCGGTTGAAAAGTATTATAATGTATTGCGGAATTGAAATATTTTTAGTATAGATTTTTGTACTAATTAAACTCTTGCACATGAAAAAAATCTTATTATTGATTTTTGTACTGTATCCCGGATTCATGGTTGCCCAGCAACAGATCAAGGGGAAGGTGGTAGATGAAAAAGGAGAGCCTCTGCCAGGGGTTACGATCGCTGTTATTGGAACACCCCGCGGTGTAAGTACCGATAGGGACGGTACCTACACCATAGGAGTAAAGTCAACTGATCAGTTGCAATTTTCTTTTGTCAGTATGGAAAGTCAAACCATCGTAGTGGGTAACAAAACAGTTATCAATGTAACACTAAAAGATATAACGACAGCACTCGAAGAAGTGCAAGTAGTAGCCTTCGGGAAACAGAAGAAAGAGAGTGTGATTGCTTCGATTACTACTTTGAACACGGCTGAATTAAAAGTCCCAAGCAGTAACTTGACTGCAACATTAGCCGGCAGAATATCCTGTATAATTTCGTATCAACGGAGTGGAGAACCAGGTCAGGACAACGCTGATTTCTTTATCCGGGGTGTAACCAGTTTTGGATACACTGCAAGTCCCCTTATTTTAATTGATGGTTTGGAGATGACATCGCAGGATTTATCACGTTTGCAACCTGATGACATCGGGAGCTTTTCAATCTTGAAAGATGCCTCATCAACGACGCTATATGGTGCAAGAGGGGCTAACGGTGTAATAATGGTCACAACGAAAGAGGGAAAGGAAGGAAAAGCACAGATCTCAGTCCGCTATGAACAATCACTTTCAGCTCCAACGAGACAGCTGGAATTAGCAGATCCGATAACCTATATGAAGTTAGGTAATGAAGCCGTACTTACCCGTGATCCACTGGGTGTACTTCCCTATAGCCAGGAAAAAATTGAAAGTACGCAAGCTGGAATCCATCCGTTGCTCTTCCCGGCAACCAACTGGAACGATATGCTATTCAAAAAAAGCACCGTCAATAATCGTTTAAATTTCAATGTTAGCGGGGGTGGTAAAGTAGCCCGTTATTATGTCGCAGCCACATATAACCAGGATAATGGGATATTGAAAGTTGACAATAGAAATAATTTTAACAGTAATATCGATTCTAAAAAATACCTCCTGCATACCAACATTAATATCAACGTTACAAAAACGACAGAAGTGATAGCACGTTTACATGCTACATTCGATGATTATTCCGGACCACTCGATGGGGCTACTGACTTGTTTAATAAGGTAATGCATGCCAATCCTGTTTATTTTCCGGCATATTATCCGCCGGATAAGAATAATGAATTTACACAACACACTTTATTTGGCAATTATGGGGCAGGCGGTTACCTGAACCCGTATGCTGACTTGTCGAAAGGGTACAAAGACTTAACATCATCCACGATGATGGCACAGTTTGAAGTGAAACAGGATCTAACTTTTTTTCTTGAGGGTTTGAAAATGCGCGGCATGTTTAGTACCACGCGTTATTCCAGTTTTGATGTACAGCGGTATTACAATCCATTCTTCTATACCATTGGCGGTTATGATAAAACTACTGATGAGTATACCTTGGCTCCTTTAAATGCAGCAACAGGGACTGAGTACCTGGACTATAAAGAAGGAACGAAAACGATTACAGCCAATACCTATATGGAAGCTGCGATAAGTTATGATCATGTATTTGCCACTAATCACACAGTAGGTTGTTTATTGGTTGGATACATGCGTAATCAATTGATTGGAAATGCCGGTTCATTGCAAAACTCGCTTCCATTTAGAAATACGGGTCTGGCAGGCAGGATGACATATGGATACAAAAGTAGGTATTTCGTCGAAGCTGATTTTGGGTATAATGGTTCTGAACGTTTTTCGCTAAAACATCGTTTTGGTTTTTTCCCATCTCTTGGAATCGGTTGGATTGTCTCAAACGAAGCATTTTGGAGTGCCAACCTTAAGAAAATCATGCCGAAGCTAAAATTGAAGGCGACTAAGGGTTTGGTTGGAAATGATGCCATTGGCAGCGCTACTGACCGCTTTTTCTATTTGTCTCAGGTAAATATGAACGATCCGGCAAGAAAATATACTTTCGGTTCGGAATTTTCAAATACTCAAAATGGTATTTCGGTATCCCGTTATGAAAACCAGGAAATTACCTGGGAAACCGCTAATAAAACAAATATCGGTTTTGAAATGAATTTGTTTAATTCACTGGATTTTAATGTTGATGTTTACAAAGAGTACCGCACAAATATTCTAATGAACCGTGCCTTTATTCCATCTACCTTGGGCTTGCAATCAATCCCAAGGGCAAACGTAGGTGAGGCCAGTGGTAAAGGGATTGACCTTTCACTTGATTATCAGAAAAATTTCAAAAGTGGATGGTGGTTGGTCGGGCGTGTCAACTTTACGTATGCCACAAGTGAATTCCGGGTTTATGAAGAGCCTAACTACAGTGCAACACCGTGGAAATCAAAAATAGGAAGGTCTTTAGGACAAAGTTGGGGATACGTTGCCGAGCGTTTATTTGTTGATGACAATGAAGTAAAAAATTCCCCATTTCAGGGGAATTCTGTTATGGCTGGTGATATTAAATACAAAGATATTAATGGTGATGGTATAATCAATGCGCTGGACCAGGTGCCTATTGGGTTCCCTGTAACACCTGAAATCGTTTATGGCTTTGGTTTTTCCACCGGATTTAAAGCCTTTGATTTTTCTTGTTTCTTTCAGGGGCTGGGAAGAGAATCATTTTGGATTGACCCTGCCAGTACTGCTCCATTCATAAACCAAACGGCATTGTTAAAAGTATATGCAGATAGTCACTGGTCGGAAAGCAACCGTGACCTGTATGCTTTGTGGCCTCGTTTAACAACTGTGGCAAATGTGAACAATAATGCCCAAAGCACATGGTTTATGCGTAATGGTTCGTTCTTACGGCTTAAATCGTTGGAAGTTGGGTATACTATACCTAAAAGACTAACCCAAAGAATCGGAATGACTAAAGCCCGTTTGTATGCAAGCGGAGTTAATTTAATGACATTCAGTGTATTCAAACTATGGGATCCTGAAATGGCTGGGAACGGTTTAGGGTATCCTATACAAAAGGTGATGAATATAGGTGTGCAAGTTTCATTTTAAAACATTATCATTTATGAAAAAAGTTATATATTTAACGATGGTGTGTATGACAATAATGTCATCATGCAAAGATTTTCTTGATGTTGTTCCTGATAATACCGCCACAATAGATTATGCGTTTCGCGCTCGTATTGATGCTCAACGCTATTTGTTTACTTGCTATTCATACATGCCCAGGCACCTAACGGGAGACGATCCGGGGTTGGCAGGAGATGAAATATGGTCTAACCCCACACGATCCCCTAATTTTCCAAATAAAGGGTACGATCTCATGTATTTTGGCAATAACGTATCGAGTCCTTTATTAAATTATTGGAACGGAACAAATGGCGGTACACCTCTATTTCAAGGGATTCGTGATTGCAACATCTTTCTGGAGAACATCCACAAAGTTAAGGATATGGAAGAATTCGAAAGAAGTCGTTGGATTGCTGAAGCGAAATTCTTAAAAGCATACTATCATTTTTATTTGCTTAGGCTTTATGGCCCAATACCTATTGTCCGTGAGAATTTACCTATTACCACTGTTCCTGCTGAGATGGCGGTCTATCGTGAACCCATAGATAAAGTGATCGACTATATTGTGGAATTACTTGATGAAGCATTGCCTGATTTGCCCTTAATCATTGATGATCAAATTTCTGAAATGGGCCGCATTACGAAGGTTATTGGCTTATCGGTAAAAGCTAAGGTGTTAGTAACTGCCGCAAGTCCACTTTTCAATGGTAATTCTGACTATAAAATGATGGTTGACAACAAGGGAGTACAATTGTTTAATCAAACAGAAGATAAAAGCAAGTGGAACAAGGCATTGCAAGCCTGTAAAGTTGCTATTAACGCTTGTGATTCAGCTGGCATAAGTTTGTACTATTTTAATAATACTGCCCTGGGTTTGTCAAGTGTAACTAATACGATTTTAACTGTCAGCCAAAAGATTACAGACAAATGGAATAAAGAAACCATATGGGGTTGGGAAGGTAGCTGGACGAATCCCAGTAATATGTTAAGAACCGATAGTTATTTTATTACATCATTTACCATACCGTCATTTTCTGTTGATGCTGGGTCTTATAGCGGTGGAGGTCCGTGGGCGGCAACAATGAAGATGGCTGAGATGTTTTATTCACAAAATGGCGTACCTATTGAAGAAGATGCAACTTATGAGTACAACAGTCGCTACGATCTGACGACTGTACCGGCAGGAGTTAATTACCTGATTCAACCCAATTTTGTAACAGCGAAACTCCACCTGAACCGGGAACCGCGTTTTTATGGAAGCATAGGGTGCGATGGAGGCTGGTGGTATGGTTTGGGACGCTTTAGTGATATTGCACAATGGCCATTACAACTCAAAGGGGCCGGGGGAATTGAGCGATACAATTCGACTTCCTTCTATATAAAAAAGCTATACAACTATCAATCAGTATTTAGCGGGACTACATTTATAGAAAAGAGATGGGATATTCCGATTTTCCGTTTAGCCGATTTATATTTATTATATGCGGAAGCTTTAAATGAAACCCTAGATGCCCCTACGGCAGAGGTAAACAATTATGTGGATATGATACGTGCACGTGCCGGCCTGAAAAGTGTAGCTGAATCCTGGAGCACCTATTCAATCTATCCCCAAAAATATTTAACAAAAGAAGGCATGCGCAACATCATCCATAGAGAACGTAATATTGAATTAATGTTTGAGTGCCAACATTTTTATGATATGCGACGGTGGAAGGAAGCTGTGCAGAATTTCAGTCAACCAGTTAAAGGTTGGAGTATTCACGAAACTGACCCCAAGGCGTTTTACCAGGTAAGTACAATAAAATTGATAGATTATAATCTCAGAGATGTTTTTTGGCCAATAAGTCAAGGTGAACTTTCTATAAATAAAAATTTGGTTCAAAATCCAGGATGGTAAACCAGGAAAAAATAAAAATGTTGAATAATTTAAAAAATGACAATATGAAAAAATATTATATTTTGTTACTGTTATTTACCCTCTTTTTCTATTCCTGCAAAGAAGATCAAAGAGGACAGTACCCTGTAGATAGCGTCCCTCCTGGCGAAATCAAATCACCAGCAGTGGTAAATGTTCCAGGGGGAGCAATTATTTCTTATGTCATACCTGACGATGAAGATCTGTTGTATGTCAAGGCGATTTACAAACTTGATAATGGTGAAGTAATGGAACAGAAAGCATCAGCGTATGCAAGCAGTTTGGAAATTGTTGGTTTTGGTAAGTCACGTGACGTTTCCGTAACGTTGATCGCAGGGGATCGCAGTAAAAATGAATCCAAACCTGTTGTTGTGACTGCCCATCCCCTGGATTCCCCCATTTATTCAATTTTAAAATCCGTTAATACGAATATTGATTTTGGGGGTATCCGCCTTACGTGGGCAAATCCTTTGAAGGCAGATGTGGTACTTTCTGTAGTTACTACCAATGAGGTGGGAGAATTCGTGGTTGCCCAGAGTTTTTATACCAATTCGGAAACAGGGACAGGCAACGTGCGTGGCTATGCGAGTGTAGATCGGGTATTTGGAGTGTATCTCCGCGACCGATGGGGCAATTTAACGGATACGATCAAGAACACTTACCTCCCTTTGTTTGAACAAGAAGTCAAAGGTAAGTTTGCTCGGTGGAATCCGATCGGAATTCCATACGGGGCTTATCAATCTCCTACTTATGATATTGAAAAGATTTGGGATAATGATATTACAACTTTTTATCTGAATGCCAATACACCTTTTCCCTATAGTTTTACATTTGATCTGGGCATGTTAGTGAAACTGAGCCGTTTTACAGTATGGCAACGACAATCTACTCTTTACAGCACACAAAATATAAATAAATTTCAGCTTTGGGGTTCAGCCACACCAAACGTAACTGATGATTTTGCGGGTTGGACAATAATAGGTGATTATACAGCCCGTAAACCATCGGGATCCCCGCTTGGTACGAACACCGCCGAGGATATTGCCTATGCCGCAGCAGGAGAGGACTATACTGCTAAGGCGGACTCTCCTCCTATACGCTACGTTCGTTTCGTAATACAAGCTTCTTGGACTGGTGCTGGTAGCACCGCATTTGCTCAAATGAAATTCTATGGTAGTCTACAGTAAACTGATTTTAAAAAATAAATATTAACGAATAATTATATGCTGATGAAATCAAACTACATTTATAGACTGGTCAATATCTGCATCGTGATTTTTGTGTTTTTAAGTTCCTGCTCAAAAATGAACGATTTGCACGATAAATACCTGCAACGCGGTGAAACCTTATACGTAGGAAAACCTGATTCTGTAAAAGTTTTGGCAGGCAGGGAACGCATAAAAATTCGCTTCTGGTCTTCTGATCCGAAAGCAGTAAAATTGGCAGTTTACTGGCTATCGCGTTCGGATTCCGCTATTTTTGATATACCTCCTCATTTAGCTAAAGATTCAGTGGAGATTATTATCCCAAATCTACCGGAATCTAACTATTCGTTTGAATTGGTGACAATGAACAAGGATTTTAAAAATAGATCGGTGACCTTTCAGGCAAGTGGCAGCTCATTCGGAGATCGGTTTCAAGCCTCCTTGACAAACCGTGTAGTACAATCAAGTAGACGCCGGTTATATCCCAACTACCTGGAAACTAAATGGTTTGGGGCTATAGAAAAAGCAATTGGATGCGAATTCGCATATGTTAATACTCTTGGAGTTAGTGTGAAAAAGTTTGTTCCGATAACTGAGACAACAACTTTAATAACGAACCTGGTGGGAGGAGTTAACTACAGAACGTTGTTTTTACCAACCGCATCTGCAATAGATACTTTTTATACAGCGTTTATACCAGTACCGATAGACGTACTTACCGAAGAACAAATGAATAAATCATTGTTCTTGAAGTGGAATCCAACCGGAATACCCTATACGGAACTTTCGGCTACCTATACGATAACTAAATTATGGGATAATTTAACGACTACCTGGTATACTCAAAACACAACACCTTTTCCCTACAGTTTTACTTTTGATATGGGAAAGATTGTAAAATTAAGGCGTTTCATGCAATGGCAACAATTAACGCTAACCGTTTTATACAGGACACTAAATGTTAAAAAGTTCCAGTTATGGGGTTCTGATACACCGAATGTAAGTAATAGTTTTGTTGGATGGGTAAAACTAGGTGATTTTGTGTCAGTTAAACCCTCAGGCTTACCATTGGGACAGGAATCGGCAGCAGACATAGCCTATGCTACAGCAGGCGAGAATTTCACGGTTGATCCCAATGCACCTCCGGTGCGCTATATACGTTACGTAGTCACAGAATGTTGGGGTGGATTGCAAACGGGTGTGACTGTTTCGGAAATGACATTTTTTGAATATTTCTTTTAATAATGCTTAAGTACAAAAATAAGGTACATAAAGTAAAGTTCCTATGCGTTGATCATTTTAAGTACGTAATTACCTCGTGTTTTATCACTGTTATTATAGAATTACCTGCATAAATTTATGGTGACAGGGTAACTTCTCCAGGGATAGTCAGTCGAAATGTTTCCACTGAAATGTCTGGTTCGTGTGGAAGTATTTATATGGGAAATTGAGGATCCAGACTTCGGCCAGGGTCCTTAATTTCCATAATTACGGCAAAAACTGGAGTAAAAGCCCATTGAAACCTGACTTCACCTCCAGCTTGCCATGTGGCTATCGCCGTAATCCGGTCACTTCAGTATTTTAATGTTTATAAGTCCAAAGGGGCGGGTGACAGTGCAGATTACAGTTGATCAGGTAATAGACTCATTGCCTCATTGACCAGGCACAACTGAATTTTAAGTTATAAATTAATTAATCATGATAAAAGGTAGGTTGTTTCTCATTATATACTTTTTTAGTACCTGTTGGCTTTCAGATGGAGTTTACGGACAGACCTGGGTCGATGATTCTTACGAGGATTTTGCTAAGGGAGAGCTTGATGCTGCCGGACAAAACATATATATAAGCAGGAAGGGCGAAATTCGGACCATTCGCCGTTTTGACCTAAACAATGATGGTTTTATTGATCTATTATTCAATAGTACCCATAATTTTGATGTTTCCGTTCCGGCAAGTATAACAACCATGTCCCCTAATAGGCAAATGGAGACCCGACCTATGCAAGTTGAAGGAAGTTTAGCAGCCGAGATAGCAGACTTAAACCGGGATGGATACCCTGATGTGGTTTTCTGCCCTAATCTCACCGGCGTTCAAACTCCGCATCGCTATGTTACCATTATTTATGGTGGTGCAGACGGTTGGCCCCCGAACAGAAGCAATGGGCTTCTGCCCGTTAACGATGCAAAAGCAGTGGTTGTGGCTGATCTAAATGGTGACAGTTGGCCGGATATTATAACATTAAATTCCGATGCATGGCTCCCTGGACAACCGGAGGGTAATATCGCCCGCATTTATTGGGGTAGTAAGCATGGGTTTATACTCACTAAATACAAGGATATTGGCATTAAGGGAGCATTTAAAATGGTTACCGGTGATTTCGATTCTGATGGTGTTCCTGATGTTGCGTTCCTGTCAGAAAATAATACCGTCCATATTCTTTGGGGAGAGAAGCCAGCTAAAAGATCTGCTGCAACGGAAAATAAACAGGAAGAAGCAAAGTCCAATGATTCCGTTATAGAAACTGAAACAAAGATAATCCTCAAAACTACTGAATTTAAACTGCCGGAAAGTGGTGCCCTTAATAGTGGTGCCCTTAGCATTACCGCCGCAGATTCAGATGGGGATGGCAGGATTGAATTGTTAGTGGGTTCTAACAATAATTCACTTTATATCATAAAATGCAATGGTATGCGAAAGTTTGGAAAACCAGGCATTATTCCCAATGTTAATGCTTCATCCATTGCAGTGGGTGATCTTGACGAAGACGGTAGTATGGATTTGGTGGTTTCTCATTTTTCTCTTAGCAGAAAAGACAGCACTATTAAGATACTTTGGGGTGATAAAGGAAATTTTTCATCCTCACGCATGTCAGTACTTGATGCTCCATATACGGTTGCTTCAGCGATTACTGATCTGGATGGGGATGGACGTAAAGACATTATTTGTGCTACCTATCAAGGTGAAAAAACTTACACTACCGAATCAATAATTTATTTTGGTAAAGGAAACAGGGAGTTTGAACGTAGTAAAAAAGGGATTCCTGGCAGTGGGGCTTATCATGTTGCTGTTATTCCACCGGATAAAAACCGTACAACCGGGATTGTTATTAGTAACAGCATAAAAGGGAATCTAAATGAAGAAGTTCCACTACTACTTTATTGGGGCAGTGCTGATGGATTCAAAGCAGATAACCGTTTAGAGATTCCATTCGGTAGTGGTTATAATTCTTCAGCAGCTGATTTAAATGAAGATGGGTTTGTGGATCTAATTTCAATAAACTCTATGCATGGGGGACAAACAGATAATCCAGATCGTGGGGTCAATATTTTCTGGGGTTCAAAAGATGGTTATGATTTTAAAAAACATCATTTAGTTTTAAATGAAGACAATGCTTCAACTTGCAATATCGCTGATTTTAACCGGGATGGTTATCTTGATATTGTGGTCGGTTTTTTTGAACATCCTGACAAACGCCCAACAAAGCTTGTTATTTATTATGGTTCAAAGAACGGGTTTGAATTAAAAAATCGGGTAGCTATCCCATGTGAAGGGAGATCTTCGAGCCCTACGATTGCCGATTTCAACAAGGATGGCTGGCTGGATATAGCAGTTTGCTCATACCCAAAAGATTTGCTACGCATTTTCTGGGGTGGCCCGGAAGGTTTTATAGAAGAGCGTCAGCAAGTCCTTGAACTTCCAAGTGCAATAGATCTTGAAACCGCAGATTTAAACAATGATGGATACCTGGATTTAATAGCCTCTAGTTACAACGATAAAGTCAATCATCATCATGATACTGGTGTTATGCTTTTCTGGGGAGGGCCAGATGGTTTCAAAGAGTGGAATGCCCAATGGCTTCCGGCCAATACTGCACTTGGGCCTGTTGCAGCAGATTTTGACAATGATGGTTACCTTGATCTTTTTTTTCCTTCTTACCATGCAGATATTACACGTGAGGCGCTTCCAATGTATCTTTACTGGGGTGGGGTTGACGGGTTTACCACACATCAAAGGACTACATTCACCGGAGATTCAGGTGGAGACGCCTTGGCTGCGGATTTCAATCACGACGGTATGACAGACCTGGCAGTCTCAAGTCATGCCAATAACGGAACTCACAGTCAGGCTATTTCCAAAATATATTACAATGATGGAAAGCGCTTCCAAAGTACCGGTATGAAAATAGAATACCTGCCATCTCCCGGATGTCACTGGATGTGGAATTATGATATGGGCCATATTTACACCAGAAAATCAGAACAAACATACATTTCCTCAATGAAAGACTGGGACAAGAAAGTGAATGAAGGGGAAATAAGCTATGAGGCTATAGTTCCGTCAGGAACAAAACTAACTATGTCTGTAAGAAGTTCGGCAACCAAGGAATCGCTCAAAGAAATGGGATGGAGAAAAGTTGAAAGTGGTGGATTTACAGTCAATAGTGATGACCGTTATCTTCAATATAAAGTTACGTTAAGTTCAGATAATGGAGACCGGTATCCTGTTCTTAAAAAAGTCAGTTTAACATTAAAATAAAGGGTCAATTGTGTGTAAAGTGAATTTTAGGTCAGCAAAATAGATTGTTGAAATTAAAATCTGGAGCATTATGAATAAGACTTCGCGTAGAAATTTTGTTATGAAATATACATTATTGTCTGGTGTTGCACTATTTCCGGGTTGGATTATTCAAGGATGTAGTGCCCATAAAACAGCATTACATATCAACGGTCTTTCAAGTGCTCCAATAGTTGTTGATAAAGAAACTTGGTTTATTAACAATCTTGCCAACAAAGAATATCGTCCCATGCCAGATGATCCTCAGTTCCGCTATTTTTCCGGTTTTCCCGCCATACAAAATGTTCAACCTGTTCCTTTTCTCTGGGGTAAAGAAAATTTCTATAGTGGGAATGGAGGTTATATAACAGACAATGTTTATCTGGAACCTGGAAAACCATGGGTATTGCAACTTGCTATTTCTACGCCGGGGGTAGGTGATACTTCCACGGGTTCTGTTCAATACAAAATATGGTACCGCACCTCTGCCAATGGTGGAAAAACGTTTTCCGACCTAAAGCAAGTGATCATTGAAGGCTACACCAGTATGAAACCGATTACCGGCGTGGAAATTGGAAGGAATGGATTTAATGTTGACTTTACACGGCCTATCGTCCGGGCATCTAATGGAGAAATCATGATCCCTGTTGGAACAGGTCGTTGGGATGAAGAAAAAGGTAAAATATACAGTCCTGTAAGCGGTGCTGGTCTCTTTGGGGATGCGGGGGTATTGATTGCTAACTGGTTACCTGATGGCACCGATATAGAATGGAAGTTTGGAGAATGGAACCATATCGACTATAACCTATCTACCAGAGGGCTCTCTGAGCCCACGATCGTTGAAACCCGCAAACCCGGTAGGTTTGCTATGGTAACCAGATGCTCCAACTCTGCCCGACCTGAACTGCCAGGATATGCCTGGGTTTCCTTCTCGGATGATTATTGCCGATCCTGGTCTGTATTTAAGCCTTTTACTTATGCTGATGGAGGTAATTTTTTTGTACCAACCTCGCATTCAACACTTTTTAAATCGAGAAAAACGAGACGTGTTTACTGGATTGGGAATTTGAATGAAACAAATCCCAATGGCAGTCATCCACGCTATCCCTTAGCCATTGGCGAGGTCGATCTGGAAAGTTTTGGGTTGATCAGGGAAACCGTAACAATAATTGATACCCGTCATCCTGAAGTAGAAGGTCCACTGGTTCAACTTTCAAATTTTAAAGTAATGGAAAACGTAGTGGCAAATGAAATTTTAGTCGTTTGTACACGTATTGAGGGGACAAGCCATGCCAGTCATCCGTCATGGTACAGAATAAAATTGTAAAAAAATGAAAAATATTTTGATAACGTTAATTGCTCTTTTGATTTTTGGAAGATTTGCCAATTGTATGGATACAGGTAATACTTTGCATGCAAAATCTGATGTTTACCATTGGGTGGAAGAAAATTTTGCAAAGAATAAAATACCTCCTTTTTCATTTATATATGGAGGAAGAAATTCAGATAGCTTCATTAAAAAATGGGATTACAAAGTTGATCTGAAAGAACCGGCAGATCCAAATATTAATGAGTCTGTATACACTTATTCTGATAAAGAAAGCGGACTCGTTGTAAAATGTTTTGTCACTTTTTATAATGATTTCCAGGCAGTTGAATGGTTGCTGAAATTTTCAAACAATTCAAACCGGAATACACCTGTCATCGAAAAGGTTGCTACTGTAAATCGTGTCTTTTCCTATAACAAAAGCGGCACATTTATCCTTCATCATGCCAAAGGTTGTACTACAGAACGCAACGACTTCCGGCCCTATGATGATGAAATGAAGATTGGGGAAAGCATTTATATGACACCCAGTGGAGGCCGATCATCAGGTGGTAATTTGGCTTTCCCGTTTTTTAATATTGAAAGCCCTGCAAATGAGGGGATAATGGTTGCCATAGGCTGGACAGGTAAATGGTATGCCGATGTCCAACAAAAAGATGAAAAATCGGTATCACTTAAATCAGGGATGGAAAAAATGAAGCTCATTTTATTCCCAAAGGAGGAGATTCGTACGCCAAAAATTTGTCTGCTTTTTTGGAAAGGTAAAGACAGAATGATCGGGCACAATCAGTTCCGTCAGTTTATTCTGGCTCATCATACACGCCAGATTAAAGGAAAACCTTCCGAACTACCTCTTTCAGCCACTATCGCGGGGGGGGGCCTCCGCCTTGCAATGAATTTACTTGTGCTACTGAAAGTTATGTTATTGCCATGATTAACCGTTACCAGCAATTTAATATTGTGCCTGAAGTGTTTTGGATCGATGCAGGATGGTATCCTAACCGAGGAAATTGGTATAACGTTGGTAATTGGGTAGTTAATAAAGATAACTTCCCGAATGGATTAAAACCGGTTTCTGATGCGGCGCATAAAGTTGGAGCTAAATTTATTTTATGGTTCGAACCCGAACGTGTCACTATAGACAGCCAACTAGACAAAAAACATCCCGAATGGTTAACAGAGCGTCCTTCTTATATTGCAACTTTTGATATTGGTACAGAATTTCCTAATTCGACTTATAAATTATTAAATCTTGGTAATAAAGATGCACTCAATTGGTTAACGAACCATATCTCTGATATGATTACGAAAGAAGGGATCGATATTTATCGTCAGGATTTTAATATGGATCCGTGGCCTTATTGGGAAAAATCCGATCAGCCACAGAGGATAGGAATTTCGGAAATCAGGTATATTGAAGGATTGTATACATTCTGGGACAGTCTCCTTGTAAGG
>JAPLDT010000022.1 GCA_026391315.1 Bacteroidia bacterium | reverse complement strand
GCCAATGGTACTGCGAAAGTGGGAGAGTAGGTCGCCGCCGTATTAAACCCGGGCCCCGGTTCAAGCAATTGAGCCGGGGCTTCTTTTTGCCCTAACCGGGGATAAGGATAAAGGATAAAGGATAAAGTAAAAAGGATAAAGTAGAGTTTGTGGGTGGATAGACCTTTATTGCTATGAATTACAACGCTGCAATCATGATCGCGGCGTTTTTAACTTTATCCTTTATCCTTTATCCTTTATCCTTTATCCTTTATCCTTTTTATTAGATTATATTTGTTTTCCAAATCAGCAAAAATCAAATTAATCGAATAAAATATGACAATCGAGCAGCTTAAATCAAAGTTTATTGAGAAGTATGGCGAAGGAGAAATCAGTGGTTATTTCTCTCCGGGCCGTGTCAACCTGATTGGTGAACACACTGATTACAATGGGGGATTTGTATTCCCATGCGCCTTGAGTTTCGGAATCTATTGCCTTATCCGTAAAACAAAAAGGAAAAGTGTGCGTTTTGCATCACTGGATATGCCATTTGAAACCGAAGTAAAGGTTGAAGATCTCAACAAAGCCATTGGCAAAGAGTGGGTGAACTATCCCATCGGTGTGTTTGCACAGTTTATGAAAAAGGGGCTTACCTTCGATTCGGGTGCGGACATGCTATTCTATGGTGATGTTCCAACAGGGGCAGGACTCTCCTCCTCTGCAGCGCTTGAGGTAGTTACCGGTGTTGTCATCAATGATCAGTTCGGTTTCGGAATCGGAAAGGTTGAACTGGCCAAGATGGGACAGAAAGCGGAGCATGAATTTGCCTTGGTTAATTGTGGTATCATGGATCAGTTTGTCTCAGCCATGGGGAAAAAGGATTATGCCGTCTTCCTGAACTGTGATACCCTATCTTATGATTTGGTACCCGTAAAACTCGACGGTGTTAAAATCGTGATCAGCAACACCAATAGTCCGCACAAACTGGATTCAGGCAAATACAACGAAAGAGTGGCCGAGTGCCAGGCAGCAGTGAAAGCAATTCAACCTTATCAGCAGATTAACGCTTTGGGTGAAATATCCTGGGAAGATTTTCTGAAAGTTGAAGACAAGATCGAAAATATGACTGTGCGCAAAAGGGCCCGTCACGTGGTGAGCGAGATCAAGCGGACTGAAGACGCCGTCAAAGAGCTGAAAGCCGGTAACCTGGTGAGGTTTGGAGAACTGATGAATGGCTCGCACGACTCTTTGCGCGATGATTATGAAGTAACCGGATTAGAACTGGATACCATGGTTGAAGAGGGGCGCAAGATCAAGGGTGTAATTGGTACCCGAATGACCGGAGGCGGCTTTGGCGGATGCACGGTAAGTCTGGTTAAGGATGAGGCAGTGGATACTTTCATAGCGCAAGTTGGGAAAAACTACCAGAAAAAAACAGGTTTAAAACCTGTATTCTATGTGGCTGAAATCGGCGACGGTGGAAAGAAACTATTTTAATTCTAACATTTTATAAAACCTCAAACAATGACTAAAACTGATTCAACCAACAAGTATTTGTTCCCGTTGGTCGTGATGGCCTCCCTCTTTTTCCTCTTTGGGTTCATCACCACCATGAACAATTCGACCATTGAATTTTTGAAGAATGCCTTTGGTTTGGACGAAGTTCAGAAACAGCTTCCAAATACCTTCTTCTATGGGGCTTATGTACTTTCCGTTCCGGTAGGTCTCCTGCTGATGCGCATTGGTTACAAAAACGGAGTATTGCTTGGTCTGGGTTTGATTGCCCTGGGTTTCTTCCTGTGCATTCCAGGCGTTGGAATGGGATACTATGGGTTTCTTAGTACAGTATCGGTATTCGCCATTGGTGTTGTTATCCTTCAGGTTGTTGCCGGTCCTTATGTCAATGCCCTGGGAAGTCCCGAAACTGCGGCCAGTCGTCTAACCCTGACCAATGCACTGAATTCGGTTGCTACCGTGATTGCCCCGATATTTGTCTCTTTCCTTTTGGTAACTCCTAAGATTGAAGCAGGTGCGAAATTGGAAAATTCTGTTATTCAGAAGATTGTACAGGGACCATTTTTGATGATCGGTGTTGTGACACTGGCGATTCTGGCTATCATGTTCTTCTTGAAATTACCGGAGATCAAATCCGGCGACGGTGATGTTGCAGCCGACACAAAATCCTATAAATCAAGTGCTTTCAAGTACATCCACGTTTGGCTGGGTTCGTTGGCTATCTTTTTTTACATGGGAATTGAGATTGGTATTCCCAGTTTCTTTGCCGATTATGTGAAGCAATTGGGCCTTCAGGATATCAAATCCATCGACATGCTTAAATTTTACTGGGGAGGTCTGATGGTTGGCCGTGTAATTGGAATTTTCATCCTTCAAAAATACAAGGCAGGACAAATCCTCACCTTGTGTGCCATTGGTGGTGCTGCCTTGTTGGCCGCCTCCTTTATCCTTGGTGCCGGAGCTCCTGTTATCGCCATGTGGCTCTTTCTGGGTACCGGATTGTTCCACTCCATCATGTGGCCGGTAATCTATAACCTTGCCCTCGAAGATCTTGGCCCTCATGCAAAAGTAGCTTCAGGGGTGATTGCAACATCTGTCATCGGTGCTGCCATCCTGATGCCAATTATGGGAGCAGTCCAAACGATAACGGGTTCCGTGATCATTGCTGTTGGAAGCTTATTCCTCTATTATGCCTATATGGTATTTTTTGCGCAAAAAGGATCAAAGATCAGGTAACAGATTTACTATTTTCGAAAAGAGGGTTTCTATTTGGAACCCTCTTTTTTTAACTTTACCTTGAAAATCCTAATTTCATGACTTATGAATACTATTCTTCGTTGTTCTGTAGCTCTTGCTTCAATTGCTGTTTGTACACCCACTTTCAGCGCCCCAAGACCTAAACCGGTCAATATTGTTCTCCTTCCCTTAGAAATTCTATGATGTCCAATTTCTGGCAACAGCTTCCAAAGCCATTTTTTGCTCTCGCTCCGATGGAGGATGTGACTGATACTGTTTTTCGCGAAGTGGTGGCCGGTATGGCTGACCCGAACTTTCTGCAGGTGCTTTATACCGAATTTGCTTCGATTGACGGGCTCAACCATCCGGTAGGAAAGAGAAATGTTGCCCACAGACTGCTCGTCAGTGAATCGGAAAGAGCGCTTCTGAAGCAGAAGAACATCAGACTGGTGGTGCAGATTTGGGGCAAAAATCCTGAGCTGTTTAGTAAAATAGCCCGCGAGATCACCGAAGAATTTGATTGCGATGGAATTGATGTTAACATGGGATGCCCTGTGAAGAAGGTGGTGAAGAATGGATGCTGTTCCGCTTTGATCGACCAACCTGATCTGGCCAAAGAGATCATCCTGGCTACAAAAGAGGCCACAAATCTGCCTGTCTCCGTGAAAACCAGAACGGGCGTTAGGATACACGAGACGGAGAGATGGATGACCACCATCATGGAGACCAAGCCTGCAGCGGTCATACTTCATGGCCGAACACAAAAACAGCAATCCGACGGTCTGGCCAGCTGGGATGAAATTGGTAAAGGTGTAGCCATCAGGAATCTACTGAGTCCGCAGACCCTCTTTATCGGGAATGGGGATGTCAATTCTGTCGCTCAGGGAATTGAACTCGCTGAAAAATATGGTTTGGACGGAATCATGATCGGACGGGGCATTTTTCACAATCCCTGGTTCTTTCAGCCAAATCATCCTGCTCCACAAAAAGAAGAAAGATTAACTCAGCTGCTTTTTCATACACAACTTTTTGAGAAAACCTGGGGGAGCGAGAAAAGCATCAACATCCTGAAGCGATTCTATAAAATATACACCAGCGATTTCACCGATGCCTCCAAACTGAGGGTTCAGCTAATGGATGCCAAAAGTTACGACGAGATATACCGGATTCTCCAAAGCGAATTGAGGGATTATATAGAGATCATATAGTCAGACAGTTAGCAACTGGTAATATTTATTTTCTACTTGCCCAAGGCAGCATGATTGAATCGATTGGTTCGTTGTACTAAATAAAGATTTGTATAACCTTATTTTATCAAGCAACCTTAGTAGAAACAGAGTGAAGAGAGATAACTCCAACCTTATTACCTTATTTGGAGAATTCAACTTACCTGATATGTTTATTCCACCCGATCCCAAAATGCTGGTTCCAAGCAGTGTCTGTACGCGGGCGAGTGTCCCACATACTCCTTTTTCCCTACTAAGATTGCTTGATAAAATAAGGTTTTCAAATTCGAAGAGTTCCTAGAAGCTCAGCGCAAGAAATTTTACATTGAATATTATATCTTTGGTAGAAGAAAAATTATCCAAAAATATACCTGATATGAAAGCGATGGTTTTAACGGGTATCAGGCAGATGATTACCATTCCCCTTTCTTCCCATACTTTTCTTTGGCAGCTTTTCCAAAAGCCTTAACCGATTCGTTGAATTCGGAGAGCACAATTGTTGCGCTTTTCCCCCACGAACTGCGTGCCGACTGAATCATCGTTTTGCATTCGTTTTCATCCATAAAACGTGCAGCATCCAGCAGCTTCTCCTGATCCTCGTCGGGGATCACCAAAAATCCATGTTTGTCGGCATGAATCAGTTGTCCGGGTAAAATCTCCCTGCCAAAAACCGTCACCGGACAGTTCCACCGAACCGGAAAACTGTTCGCATGGCCTACGCAAAGTCCGCGTGCCAGCGCTTTAAAACCAGCGTTGTTCATTTCATCAGTATCCCGGATGCCTCCATCGGTGATTGTGCCCACACAGCCCAGGGCTTTGTGAATGTTGCTGTTCACCTCTCCCCAGAAGGCGCCGTACATCGTTGGTTTGTCCAGGTCCTGAACCACCACAATTTTTGGTCCGGGAACTGAGGCCATGTATGCACGGTATTGTTCCCAACCCTCCGGATTTGTTTGGGGATGTTCAGGGTTGCTTGGTTCTACCACTACCGTGACGGCATATCCCACCATTGGTCCCATCTGCGGCATGTAGTCGGCGACAGGCTCCAGGTTAAATCCGTCCCTGGCACTGTTGTGACGGGTAATCTGCTCCCATCCGTTGTAGATAGTAGGAGTATTCCAACGTTTTAAACCGAGCAAATCGGCATATGTCAATTTTCGTTCCATTGTTAAATCGTGTAGTTGTATGGTTCGTAATGGTTTAATTATGCTTTAACCTTAACCTCGCAAAATCTTTTTATGACAGTTTTGAATAATATATCATTGCGAGCGAAGCGAAGCAATCTCTAGTCATACAATAATCTTAAAAATGGGGATCAACCTGCATTACTTCCTTCCCAAACTTGTATTTTTAAACGCCGATATATCTATCAACCCGCTGGTATCATTGTCAAAGCTGATCTGGATACTGTCGCCGGCCATTGTTACCGGCATTTCGTTCGAGATCTGGGAGGAGCCAATAAAGATGTTGTTCATTCCGGTAACGGTAAAATAGTAGAAACTGTTTCCGTTTTTGATGTCCGACTGAATGCGGCTGACCACGGTTTTCAGCAGCATCTTTTTGGTCACATTTTTTGGATTGATCTTATTCCCGGCCATGTTGTAAGCGTTTTTGTAAGCCATTAACGTTTCCACCAGCGTGTTGCCAACTCCCACTATCGTATAATCCTCGATGGCCACCATGGCAAACATCTTGACCAGTCCGCCATTGTCTTTCAGGGTCATCATGTAGGTGGGGATGTTGTTGATGTTATAGGGGATAGGGAGGGAAGAACTGTAGCGTTTTTCCTGTACTTTTCCAATGGCCGAATTCTGAGCGGCTCGTTCTGTGGCTCCACTTTGCTTGTACCAGACTGCTTTTTTTGAACGAGTGTCGACCAGCACAAAACCAACGGTGGCTTCATCTGCACCAACCGAAGTGAGGCCAGTGTACCAGTAAGATTTGTTGTCTTCGCCATATACAAGGGAGAGACCCTGGGTGATTTGCAATTTGTTTTCGTTGGAAAAGTTCCAGAATCCCTTCACAAAATTGCCCCAGTCGTTGAGCTGCTCTTCAATGAATTTGTCAGGCTGAATCCTGTCTATCCAGGCCGGCGCCTGATCAATTGAATACTCCGTACATTTCCCGGTTTCAGTATTGACAACCACTACACCATCCGCATTGTCTCCGTAAAACCCGATCGTTTTTTTGTATTTGGTAACCACCCAATAGGGAACGCCATCGTCGTCTATTTCAAATGTATAATCCGTCAGACCGGTATTGAAATATCCATTGAAATAGAGATGCCTTTCCAGAAAATCGCCAAAATAGGCTTCGGGTTGGTATTTGATCATTGCCTTGTGGCCGTTCACCTCCTGCACGAGTTTGACATCCCGCTCATTACAGGCATTGACCATCACATATCCGTTGGTGCCTTCGCTGTTTTTGTTCCATTTAAAGAAGCCCGAATGAAGCAATGGAGCAACCCAATACAGATCATTGCGAACTTTCTGAATGACGAAAGTACCCAACCGTACCTGACTGCCTAGTGCAGGTTGAGCCCCCAGGACCTTGTCTCCCAACAGATTGGCCAGGGATTCATCAACCACGCGTATTTTATCAATAGAGATGGGCGCCATGTGGGTGGAAAGATTCTCTCCAATCTCCACATTGCCAATCAATCCACGGTAATCGTTCCACCGGAAGAGCGACCAGGAGGTGACAAAAGGTACTACCGTCATGTAGCAAAGCAAAATGATGAAAATCCATTTGGGGATGGCCATCTTAGTCAACAACTTCAATGCCTGCATCTCGTTGGTAACCTGAGGAACCATGCGGAGGTTCATGAGGACCCATAGCAAAGTAAGCCCACCTATCAGTGCCGGGAATCCCTGGAATCCGAAGGCTACAACGGGCATCTGGGTGTAAATAGCGATCAGCGCAACGATGATCAGAATAATATACTGGGTGACTCGTTTCATGTGTTAATAATTTGTTTTTTAGTTGCCACATGGAATACCCATGAGGATATTAACATCTCGTTTGGTGATTTCCAAATCATGGCTATTTCATTTTGGAAGGATTTAGTCCGATGTGAATTAGAACTTCAAATTTAATGAAATAAATCCGTAAGACTCAGAGTCTGAATTTTCTATTCACGAGTCCACTCTGACATATTTTTCTTGCCACAAAGACACCATGACAGAAGTTGTAATTTTAGTGCAAAAGGTCACTATTAATCGGGACTGAAAATGTTTGCCTTGACTTTTTCGTATTTTATATCTAAGTTTGCCTTGACTTTCTTGCGATTTATATCAATATTTGCCTTGATTTTCTCATAGATTGTTATTATATTTGCCTTGATAATTTCATAAATTAGATATTATTGCAATGCAAAGAGCTATATTTCAGTCACTAATAGAATGGAAAAAGAGCGACCCGCACAAGGTGCTGCTATTGAGGGGAGCCAGGCAGGTTGGCAAAACATTTGTTGCAAGGGAACTTGGTAAAACCTTTACCCATTTTGTAGAGGTGAATTTTGAGCGGGACCTTGATACACAGCTCTTTTTTGATCAAAACTTCGATCCTGAGCGAATCTGCAGTAGTCTCTCTGCCTATTTTGGTATACCCATCGAAGAAAAACACACGCTGCTTTTCTTCGATGAGATTCAGGCTTGTCCAAAGGCTATCCAGGCGCTTCGGTTTTTCTATGAATCGAAACCAAATTTGCATGTGATAGCTGCCGGCTCATTGCTGGAGTTTGCATTGGCAGATTTGTCCTCCTTTGGGGTTGGAAGAATTCATTCCCTTTTCATGTATCCTATGTCGTTTGACGAGTTTTTGTATGCCCACAACGAAGGACAATTGGTTGATCTGAAAAAACAAGCAACTTCTGAGAATCCATTGAATCTGACATTTCACAATAAACTGACGGAATATCTGAAGAAATTTCTGCTTACCGGTGGCATGCCCGAAGTGGTCAAAACCTATCTGAAAAATAGCTCAAATCCCGATGCCGTTCAAAAGGAGTTGGCCGACATAATGGTGTCGCTTTATGATGATTTTGTGAAATACAAAAAGCGTTCGCCTGTTCTTCGGTTACGGGAAGTATTGGATTCGGCCATTCAGCAAGCCGGTGGAAAATACATCTATGCGAAGGCCGGTGAATTGAGCAACATAGCTCAGGCAAAAGAGGCCATTGATTTGCTGGAAATGGCGGGATTGATACACAGAGTTTATCACACTTCAGGACAGGGATTGCCTTTGGGTGCAGGAGCGAACCACAAGATATTCAAAGTGTTATTTTTGGACACTGGTCTTTTGCAACAAAGTGCAGGTCTGAGGCTTGCCGATTTTTTAGTTGCCCGGAATGCCGAAATGTTAAACAAAGGACGAGTCGCTGAAATTTTTGCGGGACTTGAAATGATAAAATACGAAGCAGCAGAGAACCGGCCGCAACTTTATTATTGGCACCGTGAAAAGAGGGGTAGCAATGCAGAGGTAGATTATCTTTTTAATGACAAAGGGATGATAAGACCTGTTGAGATAAAATCCGGTAGTAGCGGGAAAATGCAAAGTTTGTACCAATTTCTTAACGAAAGGGATGGTACTAAAGGGATTAGGATATCCATGGAAAATTTTGGATCTTACGGCAAGATAGATGTAATTCCTCTGTATGCGATATCTAATATGTTTTAAATTAAAGATTTCCTTCTGTTTGTTTTAACTAGTAACGAATGTTCTCTTCTCAAAAAGATTAATTTTAGAAAATTATTAACACGGGGAAATTAAAATGAGCCAAACTACTTTAACTAAAGAATCTAAAATCAATAACTTTTTGACAGCGCTGAAAGTTTTTCAGGTACGAAATCCAACCAGTCTATCCAACGAAAGAGTGATCTCAGTCGATGCACTCAGAGGTTTCGATATGTTCTGGATCATGGGAGGTGAGATGATGGTTCAGGGACTTGACAATGTTTTTCACAACAGACTAACTGCATTTCTTAAACTGCAAACGGAACATGTGGTGTGGACCGGATTTCATTTTTACGACATCATCATGCCGCTTTTCCTTTTTTTGGTTGGAATTTCATTGGTTTTCTCTACCCGTAAACGATTGAGCAACGGAGCCACAGACCGGTCGCTTTGGGGTCATACTATCAAAAGAGTTGCCATCCTGTGGATTTTTGGCATGGCTGTCCAGGGAAATCTTCTTACCTACGATATCAATCAGATAAAGCTATACTCCAATACCTTACAAGCCATTGCCTGCGGTTATCTGGTGGCAACCATCTTTGTACTTTACCTCCCGGTGCTCTATCAGATACTGGCCACAACCGGGTTGATGCTGCTCTATTGGGCGATCCTTGTTCTGGTTCCCGCAGGAAGTAATCCGATTGGAACCTTCACCATGGAAAGCAATGCGGCCCTGAGTTTCGACCATTGGATCCTTGGCAGTTTTCACGACGGGTTACAATATACCTGGATACTTACCAGTCTGGGCTTTTCCGCTACGGTAATGCTGGGGGTTTTCTGTGGTTATCTCCTTCAGTCTAGCGCAGATCAGATGAAGAAATTTCGCAACTTTCTGATACTTGGAGTTTCATTGATTGTACTGGCATTGATCTGGGATCATTGGCATCCTATCATCAAAAAGGTCTGGACGGGTTCATTTGTCTTGTTTGCCGGTGGTATCAGCATCCTGATGCTTGCTTTTTTCTACCTGATCATTGATATCTGGAAGTTGCGCAAAGGAACCAAATGGCTGATCATCCTGGGGTCAAATGCCATTTTTGGCTATGTTGTGTGGAATTTGCTGGAAACCGGTTTTGTTACCATTGCCGGGGTTTTCCTGGAGGGGCTTAAACCGGCTATCAACGACTGGTACGAAACACTCTCCTATTTCGGGGGATTTATGGTTATCTTTTTGTTGATGAGGTATATGTACTATAACAAAACATTTATAAAAATTTAACCACAAATGGACGCAAATAGCCCTCAATCAATCATGTAATGTGCATTTTGTCTCCTTCGTTGTTAATTATTTCAGGATCATCTTACTGATATAAATATCCTGAAATTCAGGAAATCCTTCGAGGTTGATATGGCTTGTTTTGTCAAGAATTTCCTTGGCAAGCTCTCCATTCCCAAAAAGAAACATCTTGGCCCCGATCAGCGCAGTATTTCCCATTTTGTGAATTTTATCCTCAGTCGTTTCTACCATTCCTGTAGCGAGGAGGTGTTCTATCCTGATGTAATTGCCGAAACCTCCGGCAATGTAGATTTCCTGAATATCGGATATTTCTATGGATAGTTTCTTCGACAAGATGGTCAGGCCTGCCGCGATAGCTGCCTTGGCCAATATAAATTCGTAGATGTCTTTCTGTGTCAGCCGGATGGGGCCATCGATTGGAATGCTCTCCTCGCCCGAATTGATCTCTCCAAAAATACCGATCAAATCCTGTTGAAGCAGAATGGCTATGGCATCAATCAGCGCACTTCCGCAAATGCCTTTGGGTTCGGCATTCCCAATCACAGAGGACAACATCTTATTGTCAACCAGTCGGATGGATGAGATAGCCCCGGTAACGGCCCGCATCCCCATGGAGAGATTGGTTCCTTCAAAAGCAGGGCCCGCAGCAGTTGAAGCACATATGATCCGATCCCTGTTGCCCACAACGATCTCCCCATTGGTCCCCAGGTCAATCAAAGCAGTGTATTGCTCCTTCCTGTGAAGGCCTGTCGCGGCTATCCCTGCCAGGATATCGCTCCCGACAAAACTTCCGATGGAAGGATAGAATCGAATGTCGGTTCCGCTTAAAAAATCCCAACCTATCTCAGCGGGAGTAAATAGAGATAGTCCAGGATCTTCCACCTGAAAAGGATAGCAGGAGAGCGGCGTGAGGTCGCTGCCGCTGAAAATTCTATGCATCACCGTATTTCCAACCAATACCACCTTACCAGGAAGTTGTTGGCAACTTTTCAGCATCAAGCGGATCATCCTGCCAATCGACTTTCTAATCAGCAGCGTCATTTCCGTCGAATGACCATCCAGTCCGGCCTGGATTCTCGAAATCAAATCAGCCCCGAACTTCACCTGCGGATTAAGCATCGTCTCTACAGCCAAAACTTTCCCGGTAGTTAAATCAACCAATTGGGTCACGAGGGTAGTAGTTCCCAGATCTACCGCAATACCAACTCCGCATTCGGGTGAGAAATCAAAATCGGTTTCATCCGCCAGAATAATGTGTTCGTATTGATCTACCTGAAGTGTGATTGAGGATGTGCAGTAGCTCATGCAAGCCAGACGTCGGTCGTCCGGCAGATGAAAGTGCTCCAGTTTGCGTCTGTGATCTTCATTGACGTCAATCTTTCCATCTATCAGTCTGACCTGACACTTGCCACAAGTTCCCTTTCCTCCGCAGGGAAACTCAACTCCAAACTCATGAAGAACATCAATGAGCGGGGTCATGTCATTGACAACCAGCTCTTTCCCGAGAGGATGCAGTAGGATGGTGTGTTTCTTCATTTATGTTTATAATGCCGATTGTATTTTGCAGATCTTCAATACCTGAAATTATTCCTTTACAAGAGATTCTATCTGTTGATTAAAATTTTGATAGTCAAAAATATCATTGACTTCATAAATATAAACCAATTCGTTGGTGGTTCGTTGGTCGCACGTTTCTGTAGAAATTCCTGACAGCGTGTAATTGAAAAGAACCCATTCATTTCCTGTATAAATATAACCTTTTGCCCTAACAATGGATGGCTCGTTTTTCAGAAGTTGAGCCAATAGATCCGGAGCGATGGTCATGCTTCCTGAGATTTTCAGACAATTCCCCTGGTATTTGCTTTTGCGGATTGGTTCGGCAACCACAAAGTTTGAGTTGGGTATCTCCCTATCAGCGAAATGGTTAAAGGTAATCGAGATGAAATTGTCTTCGTAGTCTCGCAGCAGCGCATAGCACTTTTCCGGAAAATCGAGTGAGAACTGACGAATCAGTTCATCGCGTTCCGACTCAAACAACAGTTCCGTTTTGCTGAACAGGATCAAGTCTGCCTGTTGAATCTGCGCTTTGAAAATTGGAAGCAACCTGAGTCTGGGATGCCGGGTCATCGTGATGTCCACCAGGCAGGCAACAGGCATTAGCTGTAGTTCCGGATGTTGCATGGCTAGCTCTTTAATATGGTCGATCCCGCCAAGACCGCTTGGCTCGATCAGGATTCGGCTATAAACTTTTTCACTAACTATTTTATCCAGATTTTCTGCGAAATAACCCTTTGCAGAGCAGCAGATACAGCCTCCTGAAATTTCATAAAGAGAACCTTCGGTGGATTTGGATTGAAGGGTTTGTCCATCAATCCAAATCTTCCCGAATTCATTGATGACGATGGCCCATTTTTCATGTGCCGGTTTCCTGCCAAGAAGGCGAATGATGGATGTTGTCTTTCCTGCCCCCAGGAACCCTGATACTATATGAACCGGAATCATAGACCATATTCCGCCAAAATAAACTTACCTGGATCCAACATCGGGAGCATCATGGCGACGAAATCGCTTTCGCTGTCAGGAATGCTGTTCAAATCATCCCTGAAAATTGGAAGGTAGGCGGTTTCCATGTCGGAAAGCTTAAGTTGTCCTGAACGATGTGCCTCTTCAATGATGTCGAGGGCTGCAAGCGCCCCGTTCCGGGCATTGGCCACATAGGAATCCCCCTTGATCAGTTCTTTCGATATGCGGATGACATTTTCGGGGGAGAGTATCAACGCCTGTGGATCAGTGTAGACATCCGATCCGACAAGCAGTTGCTGCAATACCTGGCAGTGCATTTTGCCCATGCGGAGCGCTTCGTTCATGAGTCGGGCGTCGTATTCCAGCTGCTCAAGGTAGGCGGTTGGGGCCATCCCCGACAGGAGTTTGATATTTTGAACCGACTCATTGCTCCACAAATCGGCGCAGGCTGAAGCGATATTCCCGATAGGGCTTAGGTGTGCGCAAGCTGCAGTTTTCCCCTCCATGGAAATGGGGATGCCTGTAATAGCCTTTAGGAATGGACCTTCGTATCCGCAGTCTTTATCAGGACCCACCGCTCCCTCCTCCATGGCTACAACAGAGCGAACTACTGAAATCACGCGGACCAGCGCCGCAAATACTTTCGGAATATATTTCTTCTCGGCCAGTACCATTGCCGTATTGGCAAATCCGCAGGCAGAGTCGCCGGCTGCAATTTTGCCATGCTTGTTGGCCAGTGCAACGATTTTATGCCATAGGAATTGCATATCTCTCACACCAAGTACAGAGAGCGCAAACATGACTCCTTTTAAATCGCACATCATCAGTGCATCGTCCGAAACCTCTTTGCCGCCGGTACTTTCGATCGATAACAGATCGCCACCGGCCACCATGCCTCGTTCAAACAACTCCATCATCGGCTCCAGGTAGGCCGAGCTTCGTTGTTTGGCGGGTCGTTCAAATTCCCGTAAGTCATTTGGAGTCAAACGTATTTCTGAGGCCAATCCATGTTGCAGGTAATATTTTTCGCAGATTTCATTCATGATTTTCACGATATCAACTCCGATATCAGGAGTTTTGGTCATCTCCAGCAATGTCTCAAATTCGAGAACAACCCCTTTAGAATTTAAGTGGACTGCACGTTCCAATGCACCTTCGGCAATTTCACGGTAGTGAGCGTTCACCTCTTTAAGGGTATTGTTGTTGATGCTCATCATGGGCAGGGTGAAATTGAGTTCAGCGTAAACTTGTCCACCACCGATAACGAGTCCGCGGGGCGTTTTTACCGGTTTGGGAGCAACTCCGAACATCAGTTCTTCAGGGTGGTTAATGACCAGACTTTTGTACTTCATTTTGTTAGTGTTTATTTTTTTTATTGATCGGGTTATGATGTTGAATGTTGGTAAGAATAAATCTTATTTTCTCTTTATTTGAATTAATTCACTAGATATCAGATAAATAACAAATTAAAATCTCGTTTGATCAGGCCATAAAAATCTCCTTCACCCGAAAAATCGAGTAATCAATTGAAGCAAAAATCCAGTAAATCCTAATCTAGGAAGCCAGCTTGTTCAGGTATTCAACTGCTTTTTGAGGATCGGGAGCATAAAAATCGGCTCCAATGCTTTTGCAGAAATCAGCATTGACAGGTGCACCGCCTATTAAGACTTTGGTGTCAGGTACATGCGCTTTGATTCCGGAAACGATTTCACCCATGTTGACCATGGTCGTTGTGAGGAGAGCAGACAGTCCAACCACTGCACCCGGATTATTTTTCAATGCCTCGATAAACCGGTCTGAACCAACATCTACACCGAGGTCAACAATGGTCCAGCCGCCACCTTCCACCATCATGGAAACCAGGTTTTTACCAATGTCGTGGAGATCACCTTTGACAGTTCCGATGATAAAGGTTCCTTTTGATTTGATAGCGCCTGAGGCAAAGTAGGGTTTCAGCTGCACCATGGAGGCGCCCATTGCCTTGGCCGACATGAGCATCTGAGGGACAAAAATTTTATTTTCAGAAAATTTCTTGCCAACATTTCCCATGGCAGGAATCAAGGCCTTTTCAAGAATTTCCTGGGGATCGATACCCGCTTCAATAGCTTGCTGGGTCAGTTCGTGCGAACCGTCCATTCCTCTTAACTGAGGCGGATAGGGTGATTTCTGATCAATTTTCCCAAATTCAACAGCCTCAAGAAGTTTTGCAATTAATTCATTCATGCGTTATACGTGTTTAGTCGTGGGTTTAAATTGTATAATACAAAAATAGTTTTATTTCAACAAGAAATCTACGCCAATATTTACTATACTTGATGCGATATTCACATAAATGATCTATTTTGTGCAATATTAATCATTATGTCGGCCAAATACGAGCAAATCAGTTTAAGTGAGAATCAATCTTTTTCAATCGGTATCTTTCAGGACAACCTGGAAAAGAGTACCTGGCACTACCACAACAACTTTGAGATCAGCTTTATTACCGAGGGTGCAGGGAAAAGGATTGTGGCAGATTCGATGGAAGAGTTCCAGCCAGGTGATCTGGTCTTTTTAGGAAGGAATCTGCCTCATGTATGGGTTGCAGAAAAGGAGCAGCGGCATTTGTCGGGCAGGACGCTCGAAATGGTTTTTTTGCAATTCTCAAACAATATCTTATTTCCACAACTGTTGGCCCTGCCCGAATTCAAGAATGTTAAAAAGGCACTTGACCTTTCAGAACGGGGGATTCAGATTGTTGGTCAGACATTGAACGAAGTGAGTGAGATCATGCTTCAACTACCCTATCTGAATAATTTTGACAGGATGAACAATTTCTTTCGTTTGATGGATACCATTGGGAAGAGTGATTCGAACATACCTCTTGCAAGTGAGGAATTTATGCGGAAAAGATTTACAACCGGAAACCGCAGGATTGCTCTTTTGCACGATTACCTGATGAATCACTACCGTGAGGAGATTGATTTGAAAAGGTTGGCAGAGTTGGTTCATATGGCTGAAGGATCATTGTGCAGGTTTTTTAAGATGAATGTGGGTACCTCTATTTTCGAGTACCTGAATCAGATTAAGGTTGAGTTTGCCTGTAAGTTGCTGATGGATCCGGATTTTGGCATTTTAGATGTCTGCCTCGACAGCGGATTCAACAACCTGAGCCATTTTAACAGACAGTTTCGGAAAAATACAGGTGTAACTCCTACTGAATATCGGAGGCAATATAAAGGACTCACCTGGAATAGTAAAGCAAATGGAGTTGGTTCGTGATATTTGAGGTCAATTTTATTTATACCATGTCGCGCCTGGGAATGGTGAAATAAAAGGTACTACCTTTCCCTTCTTCGCTTTCCACCCAAATTTCACCTTTGTTTTTGTCGACAAATTCCTTGCAAAGAATCAACCCCAGACCGGTTCCGGATTCCTTGCTTGTGCCCTGAGTGCTGAAATTCTGGTCGATCCGGAACAACCTCTGGATGGACTCTTTTGGAATGCCTATCCCATTATCCCTAACTGCAACCGTGAGATTGTTGTGACTGAATTCTGCAGATATCGTAATCTCGCCACCCTCATGGGTAAATTTTAGCGCATTAGAAATCAGGTTTCTAAAAATTGTGCCAATCATAGCTTTATCGGCAAAAACAGGAGCACTGGCTGGTAAATTTTTTGTAACCGAGATTGATTTTTGCCCGGCAATCTCATCGAACAGGTGCAAAATGGGTTGCAGAAAAACATTCAATTCGAAATATTCGGGATTGTATTTCATCCTGCCGGTCTGTGAACGTGTCCATTCCATCAAATTGTTCAGTAGATCCATCGCTTTCTCGGAAGACTTCAGAATAATGTCTGCATATTCAATAATTTCAGGACTATCTTTTCCATTTACCATCTCATAAAGCAGTTGGGTAAAACCCATGATGGAGTTGAATGGTCCTCTCAGGTCGTGGGTAATGACAGAGAAAAATTTGTCCTTTTCGGCATTGATCAGGGTGAGCTCTTCGTTCTTGCGCATAATCTCCTCCTCATTCTGTTTTTTCTCAGTGATATCAACGACACTGGTGATGAAGTAAAGTGGCGCACCTGCTTTATCGCGCTCCAGGGTAATATTGATGTGTACCCAAATGGTATGCCCTTTTTTGTGGATGTACCTTTTTTCCCATTGGAATGAATCCATCTCTCCGGAAATGATTCTATCAATAATTTTCTGGTTACCTTGAATATCATCTGGATGGGTAATGTCCCGCCATTTCAGCTTTGATAATTCATGCTCTTCGTATCCCAATAAATCGCAGTAGGCTTTGTTGGTATTCATCTTCCCATCGAGTGAAGTCATTGATTTCCCAACGATAGAATTCTCAAAGAAATTCCTGAATTTTTCCTCACTTTCCTTTAGTAATTGATCATTCCTTTTGCGTTTTGTGATATTCTTTATAAAGCCTTCCAAATGGTCAATTTCTCCCAGTTCGTTTTTTATCTGGGAGATGTAGAGCTGGCCTTCGAAGGTGCTTCCATCTTTGCGTTTGTATAAAATTTCAAATGAATTTAGATCCGGATTGTCCTTCATTTGCTGGATAAGCTCCTTCCGGCGATTCGGGTCTGCAAAAATATCGGCAGAAATGTTTTTTACAGAATTTTTCACATCTTCCGGTGAGTCGTATCCAAACATAGTGGCAAATGCCGGATTAACAGAAATCGTCTGGCCTTCTGGTGTTGATTGAAAAATTCCCAGACTGGCCGATTCAAATAGACGGCGGTACTTTTCTTCACTCTGAATAAGGTTAATTTTGGTCTGTCGCTCTTCTGTGATATCACGACTGTAAATAGCCATGCAAACGATCTTTCCTTTGGCGTCAACAGTTGGGAAAATGCGGTTTGATATCCAACGGCCATTTATTGATTCTTCAAAAAAGCAAGGCTCACAGGTTTCCAACATCTGGTCAACGTAACGACGGTGACGCGAAATATGGTCGGGTGGAAAGACTTCAGAAATATTTTTTCCTATCAGCGCTTCGGCAGGATAACCAATATATTTGGCAGCCACCCTGTTAATAGTAAGAATGGTGCCATCATGCGAAATTAGAATGATCAATTCGTCAGTAGCATCGAACAGCGTCGAAAGATTTGTTTCGGTAGCGCTGAATTCCCGATTCAAGGCTAATGACGAACTTGGTTTTGTACGATTACTTTTTGACATTCCTATAATCTTTGGATGTAATGCAATTCAATTTCAGGTGTACATGCAGCAACAAAACACCTGAAAATTTGATGGTACGCCATCTTTACTTTGGAAGGGACAAAGAAAGTTTTCGCGGATTTCAATGAATCAGGGTAGATTCTTTGTTAAATTCCCAAATTCATTACATTTTTTTCATCAGAGGGTCGAAGGTATATATATTTTGAATTTAAATGCAATAATTCTGGATAATATTGCTGAATCACACCAAATTAAGGGATAAATTGGTGCGATCTGGTTAAAATGTGTAAACACAAATGCGATCCGCCAGCTGGCGGAGAAGCAATCTGTTACTTACAGCAAATCCGGAATCCACCTGTGTGCCATTTTCCCGGAGCGCTCTCTAAGTTCTGACCAATTGTTGATGTCAAAATCGATAACTACGGTCGAGCAGGTTGGAACCTCCAGCGAAAAATTGGGGAGCAGGAGTTCGAGGTAGAAGTAAACAGTTGGATTGTGACCCACCACCATCACGGTAGTGTGAGAGTCATCAAGCTCGTGCAGCAGTTGCAAAAATTTGGTGGTTTGCATGCCGGAGTAAAGCTTCTTCTCATACCTGACTTTCCCGGCAGGATAGCCGAAATTTCTGGCATAAATCTTTGTGGTTTGTGTGGTACGAACCGCTGGACTTGAGATAATCAGATCGGGAGTTATCCCAATTTTTACCATTTCGCTGCTGATACGATCGGCGTTTTCCTCTCCCCGTTCCGTCAAAGTACGGTCATAATCCTGATCGTAACCATGTTGAATGGTTTTGGCATGCCGGATGATGACTATTCGTTTCATCTGCTTTTATCTATCTCCTTCCAAACCAACGCACTGGCGCCAACAATGGCTGCACTTCCTGCTTTCAGTTTGGAGGGGAGAAGTTTCACCCTGTTGCGGTAGAAAGGCAGAAGGTAACGCTCCATGCTCTCCCGGGTTGGTTTGAATAGAAGTTCTCCGGCTGCTACGGGTCCGCCGAAAAGAAAGATGGCTTCCGGACTGAGATAATGAACGGTATCTGCCAGACTGCGTCCCAGTATTTCGCCGGTGTATGCAAAAACTTCAAGCGCTATGGGATCATTTTGAACGGCTGCATCGTAAACCATTCTAGAGGTCAAGTCGTTGAAGGAAACCTTGGCCAAAGGGCTTTCGCTGTTGTTTTGTTTGGTCAGCAGTTCGAAAACGGTTCTTCTGATTCCTGTGGCAGAACAGTAAGCTTCGAGATGGCCTTTGGATCCGCAACCACATTGGCGTCCATCGGGTACCGCAGTGACATGTCCCAGCTCGCCGGCAAGTCCGTCGTGGCCATAGACCAAATCACCATTGACGATGATGCCGCTGCCCAGACCGGTTCCCAGTGTAATCATCACAAAATTGCGCATGCCGATGGCTCCTCCGTAGATCATCTCTCCCAGGGCAGCGGCATTGGCATCGTTGGTTACCTTAACGATATTGTATTCGGGCAGTTGAGTCTTGATGAGATCTGTGAGGTGAACAACCGTTACAAATGGAAGGTTGGCGGTGAGGCCGATGGTGCCGTCGTAATAGTTGGCATAGGGCGCCCCAATGCCGATTCCCATCACCTCCAGATCGGGAATGGTTTGCCTTACAGTAGCGACTGCCAAACGGATCTCGGATGTGATGAGCGCAATGAATTTGTCGCACAAATCATCAGAAATATCAACCCTGGAATCCGGATTTTCCTTCTTCTGCGGGGTGGGCAATTGCGGTTTTTTTTCGTACAGCACATTCCCTTCCCTGTCGACAATGCCGATGGCAGTATTGGTACCTCCGATGTCCAGACCTACGACAACTTGCTTCATTTGAAAATCGATTTGTTCACCATTATTAAAAAAAAAGTCTCGCAAAAGAGGCAATTTTTTTATTTCATCTTTGCTTCCTTTGCGAGACTTTTTTTTAATTTTCTATCTTATTTTACTTCCTTTCAAAGCGAAGAAAACGATGTATGCATAACATGCCACCGGAATCAGCAATGCTCCCCGTGCGCTGAATGAGTCGGTCAATGCGCCCATCAACAATGGTACAACGGCTCCACCCACGATCAGGGTATTGATGATACCTGATGCCAAAGGCATTTCGGAAGGATCCAGATCATTGACTCCCAATGAGAAAATATTCGGGAACATGATGGAGTTGAAGAAACCGATGGAGAGCAGACACCACATGCCAATGGTTGCAGGTAGCATGAATGCGGCAAGGATCAAAAGCATGTTTACAGTTCCGAAAATTCCCAGGGCCACATTGGCTTTCCCTTTTCCCAATAGCATCAGGAAGAAATTGGCTACCGCGATACCTAAGAAAATTAGACCGTTCAGCGGGTAAGCGGAATATTGGTACTTTTTTGCATTGGCTAAATTTCCTAATAAAATAGATCCGAAGAAACGGCCAATCATGGCGCCTCCCCAGTAGATGGCCGACAGTTTAACAGCCACATCGAGTGCAGTACCATCGGCTTTCAGGTAAGGAGCAATCTGACCGGCAGTACCGACTTCGGCGCCTACATAGCAGAAAATACCAATAGCTCCCAACCAAACTTGTGGTTTCTTCAAAACAGATTTGGAAGAAATAGTGGTATCGCCGGTGATGTTTGGTAGTTTAATAAATGCAATGCCAATTGCAATCAGCACAACGATGGTTCCAATAATGATGAACGGCATTTGTACGAATTTGGCGGCTTCTGCAGCTGTCGCCCCTCCTTTGAGGGCCAATACTGCAGGAGCAAGAACCAGAATACCGGCCAGGAATGGGGCGACGGTTGTGGCAACACCATTCAGCGCCTGGGTAAGGTTAAGACGGGCAGGAGCAGTATCCTGTGGTCCAAGTGCTACAACATAAGGATTGGCAGCTGTTTGAAGGAATACGACCCCGGTGGCCATTACGAAAACTGCAAGCAGGAACAATGGATAGGAAAGCGCTGCTACTGCAGGGAAAAACATGTAACTTCCCATGGCAACCAAAACAAGTCCGGCAATCACTCCACTCTTGTACCCAATTTTCTTGATGATGCTGCCACAAAGGAAACTGAAGCAGGCATAGGCGACAAAGAATACAAAATTAACCAGCTGAGAGAGAAAATTTTCCCATCCGGGATAGAGCGCTTTCAGATCAAAGGCCAACTGCACCTGATCTTTCATGGCGATGTTGAAATTGGTAATAAAACCAAAAATGAAAAAAATCGAGGCCATGAAGATCATGCCTAGACGGAGATTGCTGTTTGACTTCTGTTCCATTGATTTAAAATTTTAAGTTTATCAATTTTAGTATGGTCGTTACTTTGTTATTTTATTAGTTAGTTTGGACGTTAATTTAATAGACTAAACAAATATAGAAATAATTCCAACCGAAGGAATAGCCTGCCGAACAATTTCATCTGTACATAATTTTCTAACTTTGTATAATCACTTTAATAAAAAAACATGGAATATCTTGCCTCTTCCGATCGTTACAACAACCAATGCGACTACCGTCGTTGTGGTCGCAGCGGATTGAAACTTCCTGTTCTGTCGCTTGGCTTGTGGCACAATTTTGGCGGTGTCGATACCTATGAAACCGGTAGAAGCATGCTTCACTATGCCTTCGACAATGGCATCACCCATTTCGACCTGGCCAACAATTACGGTCCGCCGCCCGGATCGGCCGAGGAGAATTTTGGCAGCATCTTCCATAAAGATTTCAAATCCTACCGGGATGAACTCATTATCTCCACCAAGGCAGGTTACCTGATGTGGCCCGGCCCTTACGGGGAATGGGGATCACGCAAATACCTGCTCTCAAGCCTCGATCAAAGTCTGAAACGGATGCAGCTGGATTATGTCGACATCTTCTACTCCCATCGTCCCGATCCGAATACGCCTCTCGAAGAGACCATGATGGCCCTCGACCAGGCCGTTCGTTCTGGCAAAGCCCTCTATGCCGGTATCTCCAATTATCCTGCCGAGCAGACCCGCGAAGCCGCAGGGATTCTGCGTCGTTTAGGAACCCCCTGTCTGATTCACCAGCCCAAATATTCGATGTTCGAACGGTGGGTAGAAAAGGAGTTGCTGAATACAGTAGAGAAGGAGGGTATCGGAGTGATCGCTTTCTCTCCGCTTGCCCAAGGCTTGCTGACCGACCGTTACCTGAACAATATTCCGGAAGGATCCAGGGCTTCCAAATCCTGGGGTTTCCTGAGACCTGAACAGGTCGCACCGGCTCTCGAAAAGGTGAAAGCGCTGAACAAAATTGCACTCCAACGGGGACAGACACTGGCACAGATGGCCATCGCATGGTTGCTGAAAGATGAACGCATCACGTCGGTGCTGATTGGCGCAAGTTCAGTGAAACAGCTCAGTGACAACCTTCAGGCGCAGAAGAACCTTTACTTTGACGAGGGTGAATTGCGTGCGATTGAAGGGATATTGACCAAATGAATGTTCAACTTAATTGCATTTTTAGGCGGCAACAGATTGCTTCCCGCTCGTGCCTTCCCGATGAAAAATCGGGACAGGCAGCGGTCGCAATGACGGATCATTTTCTTGGAGGTGAGGGTGGAGAGAAGGAGGCGGGCGTCAATTCTGCTATTACCGAAAACTGATGATCCGCCTCCTTCTCTCCACCCTCACAAAGTCAACAGCATGCCGTCATTGCGAGGAGGTACGACGAAGCAATATGTTGATAATCATACAAATACATGATTAATGAATTATTCAAATATTCATTTTTTATAATGTTGCGCAATCCATTTATGACAATTCTAAAAAATCTGTCATTGGTATCGGAGCGAAGTAATCTCACCCTTTATATGCAACTTGTACCCGCCCCTCGCCTCATCTAACCCCCTCAACTACTCTCCTTTTCATCCGATAACTATAAAATCTTGAACTTTCCCCTGTACTCCAATGGGGTCATGCCCACAATTTTGCTAAAGACCCTTCTGAAAGATTTTGGGTCGGTATAACCGGTATGTTCTATTATTACATTGATATTCTGGTTCGTTTGTTCAAGTTGCTTCTTTGCAGATTCAATGCGCACATATTGCAAATACTCAATCGGAGGCATTCCCGTCGCCTGTTTGAACCTGCGAACGAAGTTCCTTCTGCTGGAAGGAATATTCCTGATCACCTCCTCTATCGTCTCTATCTCATGAAACTTTGTCTCAATGTTGTCCTGTACCTTCTTGACCAAATCATCTTTATGGCTGTGGCTAGGCATAAAAGTGCCAAAATAACTTTGTTGGTAACGGTCCATATCAATGGCAAAAATTTTGGCTATCCTGATTGCCATCTCATTGCCACAATTTTGTTGCACCAGGCGCAACAAAAGATGGAAGGTCGAAGTTGAACCGCCGCTCGTATAAAGCCTACCGTCGATGGTAACAACATGTTCTGGTTTTAAAATAACAGATGGGAATGAAGCAGCAAATTTGTTGCAGGCATCGATGTGCGTGGTAGCCATCTTCCCGTTGAGCAATCCTGATGCTCCAAACAGGAAAGCCCCGGTACAAAAACTGGCAATTTCAGCGCCATTTGCATATTGGCGCTGGAGCCAGGGAACAAACATCTGGTTCCTGGAAAGTGTATCTGTCATGTTATCAGTCGTAAATGAGGGTATTAATACAATATCCAACTGGACGCTTGATCTTAGCGATTTTACGTGATAACCATGAAACGAACAGCCATCTTTTTTTATTTGTTCAGGCGTTCTGACAATATGGACCATAAAAGGGTTTTCGAGCTTATTCTCTCTATATACCTTATTCACCGTTTCAAAAACATCCAGAATTGCGGCGATGCTTAATAGCTTATAGTCTGCTGGCACTATCAATCCTAAGTTTTTCATTCTCTTGCTTTTTTACAAAAATAAGATTTTTATGTCTTAAATGCCCCGAAATTTGACTTTTTTGTCACTCCTCCACTCAAATTATTAAACGAACTTTGGTCATCAGGAAATGGTTTAAATAATTTAAAATCAAAGGAGGAAAATGATCATGAAAAAGATGAATCCGGTAGTGCATTTTGAAATGCAAGCAGAAGACAGAACACGAATGGCAGATTTTTACACCAAAGTATTTGGTTGGAAAGCGCAAATGCTGGGCCCTGAAATGGGGGATTATGTGCTTGTCACCACCTCAGATGTTGACGAGAATGGAAGGCCCAAGGATGCGGGAATGATCAATGGCGGCTTTTATCCAAAAAGGGAAGATTCGGCCCCGCATCCATCGGTGGTTATCGCAGTCGAAGATATTAAAGAATCCATGAAAGATGTTGTGAATTCGGGAGGTAAAGTGCTTGACGAACCTGTTGAGATACCCGGAATTGGGTTATTTGTCTCGTTTATGGATACTGAGGGCAACAGGGTAAGCATGATACAGCCGCTCATGGGTTAAATGAACATGGAAACTTACATATTGGAAAATGACATAAGGGTCTTTTGCGTAACGGCAAAGACATTCAATGAGCTCATTTCACAACCTGGTATTGATCCAAACGGTTACTGTTTGGAATGGTATCTGAACGAAAATGATGTTCGTTGTATGGTAAGGCTTGATGATAACAAAAAGTAGCAGAAAACTTAAAATGGTTGAGGTTTTCAAAACAAATGTTGAACGGATGGAGCAGTCTCAATGGCTTATCAATCAAATAATTTGTCATATTCCAGATGGTGTGGTTAATTTTGACCTTGAAGATTGTGATAAAATATTGAGAGTGGAAGCCGAAAGTATTTCCAATTGGACCATCATTGATCTGTTGAACAAAAATGGTTTTCATGCCGAAGTTCTATTCTAAATGGAAATCGTGGAACACTTACAGCGTTCTCAATAAACCAGTTTATGAAAAAAAAGATTTTAAGTTTGATCGTTAACAGAAAGTTATGCATCATGCTTGAGCGACCAACTAACTTGCAAGTGACTGAAAGAAACAAGCAGAAAAAAATAGACGGGGAAACTGCAAACCGAACTGATTAACAAACATAAAAGTGCGGAGTCAACACTATAATCACTGACGACATACACATGAGAAAAATAATCGTTTTATCATTTATTACATTAGATGGAGTCATGCAAGCACCTGGTGGACCTGAGGAAGATACATCGGGCGGTTTCAAATATGGCGGTTGGGTTGCGCCTTATTTTGACGAAGTTGGTGGTAAGATCATGGAAAAACAGATGAAACCTGCGGATCTTCTTTTGGGCAGAAAAACATTCGAAATTTGGGCTGATTACTGGCCTGAACATGCAGACAATTGGCAAGGCATCAATGATGTCACAAAATACGTCCTGTCTACGACTATGAAAAATTCAGATTGGAAAAACTCCGTTTTCCTCAAAAACTTGGCAGACATCGAAAATCTCAAAAAATCTAAAGGTTCTGACATCAAAGTTTGGGGCAGTAGCAAGCTCGTTCAATTGCTAATGAAGAATGATTTAGTGGACGAACTCTGCCTTTTAATTTACCCATTAACTCTTGGCGAAGGAAAAAAGTTGTTCGACAATGGCTCGATTCCGGCAGCCTTTACACTAACAGAGAGTTCTGTTACACCAACCGGAGTGATTATTGCCAATTACAAGCGAGCTGGGAAAGTCAAGACAGGCACTGTTGGAGCTTGAGGCGAGAGTAGCACGAACGCATAACAGCGCATTTGCATTAGGTTGGGTTTCGCGTGTTCCACAGACAGTTTTGTGGTTACAGAAAGTGCAGTGCTCCGAATTAACATTTGTGCTGAAAAGCCCGCCCATCGCAAATCTGCAAACCGTTTAAAACAGTATAATACAATTCAAATTTCAATGAAATAACTATGGACTCTTTAAACAATGACATTGATAAATACATAAGCGGTTTTCCAGAGGAAGTTCAAATAATTTTGGAAGAAATTCGGACAACCATTAGGCAAGCAGCGCCGGATGCTGCCATGCCAGTGGGGTTAACTGCTTACGCGCTTACACAGCAATACAATCTAAATGCCAAACTTGCCGGCCGGCTGGTGATGCTCTCTACCTTTTTGTCGTAGTTTATTCTCCCTGCCTGGATTGCTTTTCTTGGTTAGAAGGTTGATTGGAAATAGTTTCAGCTTATGTATCTGAAACCGTTATTCTATAAGGCTTTCAAAATAGTTTTATCAACTATTTTTTGCAATTACATTATTTTTTACAAATGTATCTTTTGCGATGGCATCAATTTTCGAAGTCTGAAAATCTTATTCTTAGTAGCAATCTTAGTAGAAAACGATACACCACCTGACCTAAATCTTATTATCTTATTTGTCAATTTTTTTGCTGCATTTAAATCATTGTAAATGAATTATTTGAATAAGATAATAAGATTTTTTATTCAATCATCCATTCTTTCTACTAAGATTACCTTAGAAAATAAGGTTTTACAAATGCTGATTAGAGCAATAGGACAATAGTTCCAAATCGGATTAATCATTTAATCCTCAGTAGGATAATGAATCAAATTGAAACAATTATTAATCCAAATAAATTTTTTCAAAATATCGCAAGGCGCAATCCTGCAGTACCTTGTGTTTGCGTTCTTCCGGGATAACCGGCGCGAGCGCTTTTTGGGTAAAGATGGGCCATCCATCCGCATCAAACCCTGATTTTTCTACCAGCCCCATCTCCTGGTAAAGGGTGCAACTACCCAAATGGATGAGACTCATCTTCTCATCTTTCGAAAAGCGTTGAAAAGTAAGTCCGCGTTCGCGGATTCCTATCAGGAAAAGTACCCCGTTCAGATCTATATCGATGTTGAATTGCTTGCCCAGATGGTCGCACAATTCTGTCCAGTTTGAAAATGTCATGGTTACAAAATTTTTGTCAAAGTTAATGGAAAACTTATTACACAGAGTTGCACAGAGAAACCACAGAGGGTCACGGAGAAAACCGATTAAAAAATTTAGAACTCCATATAATTAAAACCAGCTCTTCAAAAAACTCTGTGTAACTCTGTGGTTTCTCTGTGCAACTCTGTGTAATTTTTCTAAAACACGCATTTCGAGTACCGATAAGACGCCAAAATGTGTAATTTTGTCGTAACTATCAATTGATACATTTATTACACACTGTTTTACCCGGAAGAATTGTTCACAATGGAAAAAGTTCAGATTGCAGAGATATTGAAATCAGGTCAGGTTGGCGCTGAGATAACCATTAAAGGCTGGGTGCGTACCCGCCGGGGAAGCAAGAATGTTAATTTTATTGCCCTGAACGATGGGTCTACCATCAATAACCTGCAGGTGGTGGCCGAAGTTGAAACTTTCGGAGAGGAGTTTTTTAAGAATATCAATACCGGCGCGGCAATTGGGGTCACCGGAACACTGGTGGCATCGGCCGGTTCCGGGCAATCCGTAGAACTGAAGGCCGAAAAAATTGAGATTATCGGTTTATCCGATCCCGACAAATATCCGATCCAGCCGAAACGGCACAGCCTCGAATTTTTACGCGAAATGGCCCATCTTCGTCCGCGGACAGCCACCTTCAGTGCTGTCTTCCGGATACGGCATGCCATGATTTTTGCCATTCACTCCTTTTTCAACGAAAGAGGATTCTTCAATATCCATACCCCTATCATCACCAGTTCGGATGCTGAGGGTGCCGGCGAGATGTTTAGGGTTAGCACACTTCCAGCCACGAATCCTCCATTGAATGAGGACGGGGCTGTCGATTACAGTCAGGACTTCTTCGGAAAAGCCGCAAACCTGACTGTCTCCGGTCAGTTGGAAGGGGAACTTTTCGCCATGGCACTTTCGAAAATCTATACTTTCGGACCAACTTTCCGTGCCGAAAATTCCAATACCTCCCGTCACCTGGCTGAGTTCTGGATGATAGAACCGGAGGTTGCTTTCTTCGACCTGAACGACAATATGGACCTGGCCGAAGAGTTTTTGAAATACCTGATCAACTATGCATTGGAACACTGCATGGACGACCTGCTCTTCCTCAGCAACCGTCTGACGGAAGAGGAAAAGGTCAAACCGGCCGACCAGCGTTCGATGGAGCTGATCGAAAAGCTACGGTTTGTGGCTGACAATGATTTTATTAGGCTCACCTATACTGAAGCGATTGAAATTCTAAGAAATTCGAAACCGAACAAAAAAGGGCAATTCCAATACCCTATTGGTGGATATGGCACAGATCTTCAGAGTGAGCATGAACGTTATCTGGTTGAGAAAGAGTTCAAAAAGCCCGTTATACTCACCAACTACCCTAAAGAGATCAAGGCTTTTTACATGCGGCTCGACGACAATGGTCAGACAGTGGCAGCCATGGATGTCCTCTTCCCTCAGATCGGTGAAATCATTGGCGGATCGCAGCGCGAAGAGCGACTCGAAGTGCTCGAACAGAGAATGGACGAAATGAACATTCCCAAAGAGGATATGGAGTGGTACCTCGACACCCGGCGTTATGGAGGCTGTCCGCATGCCGGTTTCGGACTTGGTTTTGAACGACTGATGTTGTTTGTTACGGGGATGGGAAACATCCGCGATGTCATTCCATTTGCCCGAACTCCTAAGAACTGCGAGTTTTAATTTGGAAAAATGCAAAATCTCTCTCTCCAGCAAAGGTTGCTTCAGAAGCTTTCACCACAGCAAATACAGGTAATCAAGCTGTTGGAGCTGCCTATGCTTCAGTTGGAGCAACGTATCAAAAAGGAGTTGGAAGAGAATCCGGTACTCGAGTTGGAGGAGAATGATTTTAGCGCTCCCGAAGAGGATAATCCCAATGATCTGAAGACAAAGGAGGATGCCGATAACGAAGAATTTTCTGTTGATGACTATATCAACGATGAAGATGAGCCTTCCTACCGGTTCGAAACCAACAACTATTCCAAAGATGAAAAGATTGCGGAGATTCCCTATTCAGAGTCCAACTCTTTTCACGAATACCTTCAGGAACAGATCGCCATGGTAATGCTCAATGAGGAGGATTCCATTCTTGCCGAGCAGATCATCGGAAACATTGACGAAGACGGATATTTGCGTCGCGAGTTGGAAGCCATCGTCGATGATGTCGCCTTTGCCCGGAACATTTCAACCAACGAAAAGAAACTTTCAGCCATCCTTCGTATCATCCAGGAACTGGATCCTGCTGGTGTAGGGGCAAGGGATCTGAGGGAATGTTTGATGATTCAGCTTTCCAGGAAAGAGATGCAGCGGGTTGAGGTTCGATTGGCTTACCGAATTCTGGAAGATACTTTCGAAGAGTTCACAAAAAAGCATTACGACAAGATCCAGCGTAAATTCAACATCGATGAGGATGACCTTAGGGATGCCATAGATGAAATCCTCAAACTCAATCCAAAGCCGGGCAGCTCTTTCAGTAACAATCTCAACAAAGGCAATCAGACAATTATTCCCGATTTCATCTTAGAGATTGTGGATGATGAAATGATCCTGAGCCTGAACCAAAGAAACGCTCCAGAGTTAACGATCAGCAACTATTACGCCAACATGCTGAAAAGCTTTCGTGATAACGGCAAGGGCATGACCAATGACCAAAAGGATGCCCTTCTTTTTGTCAAACAGAAGATTGATTCGGCCAAATGGTTCATCGATGCGATCAGGCAGCGTCAGGAGACTTTAATGATGGTGATGAACGCGATGCTTCAGTTTCAACGGGAATTTTTTGTGGAAGGCGATGAGACCAAACTGAAGCCGATGATCCTGAAGGACATTGCCGATCTGACCGGACTGGATATATCCACCATTTCGCGGGTTTCGAACAGCAAATACATCCAAACGCACTTTGGCATCTACTCATTGAAATATTTCTTCTCTGAGTCGATGCAGAAAGAGGATGGGGAGGAGGTCTCCACACGTGAGATAAAATCGATCCTCAAAGAGTGCATCGGCAATGAAAACAAGCAAAAGCCCGTCACCGACGATGAACTTGCTTCTATTTTAAAGGACAAGGGTTACAACATTGCCCGTCGTACGGTTGCCAAATACCGCGAACAACTGGATATTCCGGTAGCCCGGATGCGCAAAGAGCTTTAAACGATCAAACGACAAACTTGTATCCTATCCCTTTGAGGGTGCGGATGTGGTCGTTTCCAATTTTTTCTCTGAGTTTTCTGATGTGAACATCAATGGTCCTGTCGCCAACGATGACGTTGTCGCCCCAGACTGATTTGTATATTTCGTCGCGTAGAAAGACTTTGTCTGGTTTGGAAACCAACAATGAGAGAAGTTCAAACTCCTTCCGCGGTAGCATCATTTCCCTGTCGTCGATCTGAAGGGTGTATTTTTCCTTGTCGATGATCAGGTTACCGATATGCAGGACTTTATCCTGTTCAACGTTTTCGGCAGACGCTCCACCACTTCTTTTCAGCAGCGCCTTCACGCGGCTGATCAAGACTTTGGGGCGAATTGGCTTGGTGATATAGTCGTCAGCGCCGGCATCAAACCCGGCAATCTGTGAATAGTCTTCTCCACGGGCAGTAAGGAAAGCGATCACAACATCTTTGAAACCCGGAAGTTTGCGAATCTCTTCACAGGCGGCAATCCCATCCATTTCGGGCATCATCACATCCAGAATCACGAGATCAGGCTTCACTTTGGTAACCATCTGGATGGCCTCTTTCCCGTTTCTACCCGTAAACACTTTAAAACCCTCCCGTTCGAGGTTATAGCTTACAAATTCCAGAATGTCTTCTTCATCATCCACCAGAAGAATAAGTGGGATACTCTCTTTTTCTATCATGATCTAAATTATTGATAATGAACCCTATTCATCTATTCTACAAAATCCTTTGTGTTACCTTTGTGGATCCCTTCGTGTCCTTCGTGGTTAAGTTTTTATAATTCACCACAAAGGTCACAAAGTACACCACAAAGGACACACAAAGGAAATGTTATTAACGGTACGATATTGGATCCTGAAGGATAAATTTAGAACAATTTACGATTAAGTAGCTGTCCATAAAATTTTATTTTGAGGACTTCCCCTTTTCCAGCGCAAAAGTGAAGATTGTTCCACCCTCAGGAATGCTTTTTACATGGATCTTTTGTTTGTGTGCTTCGATGATGTGTTTGACAATGGAGAGTCCCAATCCTGTCCCTCCCTGCATCCTGGAGCGACTCTTGTCGACTCTGTAGAAGCGTTCGAAGATACGTGGCAGATCTTTCTTATCGATGCCGATTCCATCGTCATTTACCTCGATTAGCAAGAGATTGTTCATATCGTAAAATCCCACAGTAACGTTTCCGTCCCTTCTTCCATATTTGATGGCATTTCCGATCAGGTTACGCATCGCTTCGAAGATCCGTTTCTTGTCTGCTTTAACCAGAAAAGGTTTGCCGGAAGTGAGGTTTAGATGCATCGAGATGCCTCTTTCGGTGGCTTCTCTCAGTTCCAGCTCGAACACTTCTTCTACCAGTTTGCTGATATCGAAAATCTCGGGATTTAGTTTGAGTTCACCGGACTCCAGTTTCGTAATTGATTCAAGATCTTCCACAACGTTGATCATCCTGTCTATGCTCTTTTCTGTTCGTTCGAGATAGAGCCGGTTGATTTCAGGATCCTCCAATCCACCATCCAATAGGGTTAATATGTAACCCTGGATATTGAAGATGGGAGTTTTTAGTTCGTGGGAGACATTTCCTACAAAGTCTTTGCGGTATTTTTCGAGGTCGCGGAGGCGTTCAATTTCGGCCATCTTATCATCAGCCCAGATCTTAACATCGTGTTCAACCTCCGCAAGAATGTCTTTGTTCCGATCCTTTTTCTTCTTTTTATCTTTCCCGGGAACTCCGCTGATGGTCTTGTAGATAGGGGTAATCTTATCGTTGATCAGATAATTCAGAATATAACTGGTGGTCAGAAAAGATAACAGAAAGATGACCGGTATCAGAATCACAAGCCAGTATAGATGTCCGTAATAATAGTTGATGGTGATCAGCAATGCCGTAAAAAGCGTTGTGACCAGTGAGGAAACAAGAGAAAGATTACTTGGTGTATAAGATCTGAGAATTCGCATGTTTGAATATCACAACCCGAATAATTTAAACAGGTAATAGACCACTGCTGCTACAGCCATTGAAACAGGAATGGTCAGGATCCATGCATACAATAGGTTGATGGTAACACCCCACTTAACAGCTGTAACCCGCTTGGTAAGACCAGTACCCATTATGGCGCCGGTAATGGTATGCGTCGTACTGACAGGGATGCCGAACGCGTCAGCGCCAAAAAGCATGACTGCGCCTGCTGTTTCAGCAGTAACCCCTTCGAAGGAGGTTAATTTGGTAATTTTGGTACCCATTGTCTTGACTATTTTCCATCCCCCGGATATGGTCCCTAAGCTGATAGCAACATAACATCCGATCACAACCCAGACAGGAATTGCATGGATTTTCCCATCTACCATGGTGATGTGTGCCCAATCCGGGATGGATGCCGGATCTACTCCATTGAAGTAAACCATCAAAGTAGCGGCAATGATACCCATCACTTTTTGTGCATCGTTACCCCCATGGCCCAAACTAAATAATGCTGAAGATAACAACTGAAACTTTCTAAAATATTTGTCGAGCACATGCGGATTGCCATTTTTCAAAAGATTAAGCAAGATTATAGATAATAGATAGGAAATCACCATTCCCAGAATCGGAGCCAGAAAAATAAAAGCTGCAATTTTCAAAATTACACTTGATTTCACAACAGCCCAGCCTGCATGGGCAATTGCGGCTCCGGCAAAACCACCAACCAGAGTATGAGAAGAACTGGATGGAATACCCAGGTACCAGGTCAAAAGATTCCAGATAATTGCAGCAACAATACCTGCCAATATCACCTGCAAATTGATAGCGCTGGTATCAACCACTTTAGCAATTGAATCTGCAATTTTTAACTCGAAAATGGCATATGCCAGAAAGTTAAAAAATGCAGCCCATAATACGGCTTGGATTGGGGACAATACTTTTGTGGAGACAATGGTCGCGATAGAGTTCGCAGCATCGTGAAAACCATTGATGAAATCGAAAAGAAAGGCCAGTACGATGATGATAATCAGTAGAGTAAAGCTCATTATCTGATGTTTAAACAGTTAGTTTTAACAGATGTATTATTTTTGAAAACTTATCCCATTTTAACGACAAGGGATGAGAAAATATTGCCTACATCGTCGCACTTGTCAATGGCCTTTTCGAGCGTTGTCAATATATCTCTCTTTTTGATTAAATCAATCGCATTGACCTCTTGTTCAAATAGTTTGGAAAGATACTCCTGGTAAATATCGTCTACTTCACTTTCGAATTCACTGATTTTTTCGCAGCAATTAACGTGCTTTTTAAAATCATTGACCGAACGTACACTTCTCAAAACATTCTGAATCTCTTTGTTGGCCGAATGGATCCGGTCGGCAATCCAGATAAATTCTTCAGGGAAGGAGGTTAATTTATAGAAGTGAATTCTTTTTGAGGCTGCATGAATGTAATCTACGATATCATCCATGTTGTTGATCAACTCGTGAATATCTTCCCGATCGAAGGGGGTAATGAAGGTGCCGTTGAGTTCATTGAGCAGATTCTTGGTGATATTGTCACCAATGTGTTCGACATCTTTGATCTGTTTCGCGTACTCCAGTCGTTGGGTAATATCCCTTTCTCTCACAAGTTTGATTAATAACTCTGAGGCCAGCACAAGGTTGTCGGCAGCATCATTGAACAGGGGGAAAAATTTGGTGTCTTTCGGTACCAGGAAACTAAAAATTTTGTCGAGTTTCATTCAAAAGATATTAGAAGGTTGTTTTTTATCTGTTTGGTCCTGTTGACAGGAAAAAGAGACATTTTTTTCTAAAGAATTGAACCAAATCTTTGTAATAGTTGTAACTCATGGATCAATTATCGGCAAAAATATAAATTTAATGGATTAATTTCCTATTCTTTAGAAAAAGCTGCGTCGAAGGCCAGCGTGCTGGGCGAGAAATCGATTCTTTTGACAAAAGCGCAAGATTCGGCTGCGCCCATCTCACGATCCATGCCGCTGTCCTCCCATTCGACGGAAAGCGGTCCGTTATACTTGATGTCGTTGAGGGCGCGAATGATGTTCTCGAAGTTGATCTTGCCCCGGCCGACGCTTCTGAAATTCCAGTACCTGCGGCTGTCGCCAAAATCAAGATGTCCGCCAAAGACACCGGAAGTACCCGGATGGTCATTCCAGGAGACATCTTTCATGTGCACATGGAAGATTCGTTCCGCAAAAACATAGATGAATTTCGTGTAATCGACTCCCTGGTATCCAAAATGGCTTGGATCAAAATTAAACCCGAATGCGGGATGGTTTTTGACAGCACTCAGCGCCTTGCGGGCAGTCTCGATGTCGAAAGCGATCTCGGTAGGGTGAACTTCCAACGCATATTTTACACCCATTTTTTGGTAAGCATCCAGAATTGGGATCCAGCGTTTGGAAAAATCGTCGTAACCTGCCTTAATCATCTCCTGCGAGACAGCCGGGAAAGAGTAGTTGAGGTGCCAGATGGAGCTCCCGGTAAAACCATTGACAACTTTAAGCCCAAGCCGTTTGGCAACTGCACCGGTCTCTATGACCATTGCGGCTGCTCTTTGCCGTATCCCTTCAGGATCACCGTTGCCCCATACTTCATCCGACAGCATTCCCCTGTGACGGATATCTGCATTGTCGCATACGGCTTGTCCAACCAGGTGGGTCGAGATGGAGAAGAGTTTCAGGTTGTACTTTTTAAGCAGCGCCAATTTAGCGTCACAATAGGCCTGGTCGGCCTTTTCCACTTCGATGTGGTCGCCCCAACAGGCAAGTTCAAGGCCATCATACCCAAAGGCAGCTGCCTTTTTGCATACCTCCTCCAATGTAAGATCGGCCCATTGGCCAGTGAATAAAGTAACTGGACGTTTCATTTTTGATATAATTTAGATTTGCTGTTATAATGTTGTAGTGCCTAAAGTGCGCTAAAGTATTTAAAGTGCCTAAAGTACTTTCGCCACAATCTTGATTTGTTCGGAGTCCCCAACTTTAGGTATTTTAGGCACTTTAAATACTTTAGGCACTTTTTTAAAATTTAACCCACTTCGTACTATCATCGTAACCCGCCTTTACCACCGCATCGATAAACATCATTCCACGGATTCCATCTTCAATTCCAGGGAAATCGAGCCACTCCGGCTTGGGTGTCTCTTTGTTCATTTTAGCCCTCAGAACGAGAGAGAAGTTGCGATAGATGTTGGCAAAGGCTTCGAGGTAACCTTCGGGATGGCCTCCGGGTGTGCGGGTATTGTGTTTGGCAATATCGCTCATGTAACCGTTTCCAACACGGACAATCTCGGCAGGCTGGTCGCTCCATTTAACCAACAGCGTATTTGGTTCGTGCTGGAACCATTCCAGGCCGCCCTTATCACCATACACCCTCAGTTTGATGGCATTTTCTTCACCGGCAGCAATCTGGGTGGCCACCAACACACCTTTGGCCCCATTTTCGAAACGCAGCAGGGCTGCACCATCATCATCCAGGAGTCTGCCAGGAACAAAAATATTTAGTTCGGCGCACAGTTCGACAGTTTTCAATCCTGTCACATATTCAGCCAGATGGTGCGCATGCGTTCCGATATCGCCCATGGCGCCCGCTTTTCCGGATCTTTTCGGATCTGTGCGCCAGGAGGCCTGTGCATTGCCGGCATCTTCCAGTTTGGTGGAGAGCCAACCCTGGGGATATTCAACAAATACCTTTCTAATTTTACCGAAATCACCACGACGAACACGTTCACGGGCCTCTTTGACAGCGGGGTAGCCGGAATAGGTGTGCGTGAGTGCAAGAACCAGTCCGGTTTCTTCCAGTTTGGCTTTCAATTTCAGCGCCTCGTCAAGCGTAAAGGTGATGGGTTTGTCAACCACGACATGAAATCCATGATCCAGCGCCATCATGGCAGGATCAAAATGGGCGAAATTTGGTGTCACAATGGTAACAAAATCCATCTTTTCTCCTTCAGGAAGCAGGGTCTCCTTTTCAAACATCTCCCGGTAGGTACCGTAGATTCTGCTTTCCGGCAGATAATAGGATAATCCCGAACTAAGCGAAATAGCGGGATCTATGCTGAAACATCCGCAAACCAGTTCTATCTGGTTGTCCATTAAAGCGGCCAAACGGTGGATCGCACCTATGAAGGCATCGCTACCACCACCGACCATGCCCATACGCAATTTACGATTCATTTGTATATAATTTGATTTTTAATTGCCAAATGGAATAGCCACGAGGATATTATCATCTTGATTGGTGATTTGCAAATCATGACTATTTCATATAGTTGGTTTTGATTTTTAAGTTTGGGAATAAAGTTAGGAAAAAAAGTAGTTAAAGTGAACTAGAGTGACTAAAGTGCCTAAAGTTTTCGACCCTGAAGATTGTTGATAAATTTTGGAAACCTTATCGGTTGTAACTCGTTTTTGCGTAAAATGGTTTTATATTTTTGGGGGATTTTCTTTGTTCCCATAAATTTGTGGATCAAAACCTGGTTAGCCTGTAAATTTATATCAACACCCTTGTCTGCATGAAGCGAATAAAACTCAAGCGAATAAAACTCATTGGAACCGTTTTAGTTGTCACATTTTGTATTTGGGTGTTGGTTGGTATTGGTATCTGGATCAATGTTAAAATCACCAATTGGAGAAGGTTGAATGAAATAGAGGGAGTAAGTGAGGCCAGTTACCAAACATTTAACAAATTTATCGATGACATTGAAAGCCAGACCGATTGGAATGTTGAGATTATCAGCGGGTTGAGATCTCGGGAAAGGCAGAAGGAGCTTTTACGAGAAAATTCAAAAAATGCTTCAATTGACAAAAGCCGTCATGTCCTGGGAAGAGCCATCGACATAAACCTATACCGGAAGAACTGGCTCTGGAGAGTCTGGCTGAAGAAATTTAATTCAAAGAGAGACTGGAAAAATACCGGTGTCGTTAGAATTTCCGAGAAGTATGGTTTGCTGTGGGGTGGGAGTTACCACACTTATCATGATCCGGTGCACTTTGAGATTAGGTGACCTACAAGGATAAAGTAAAAAGGATAAAGGATAAAGTAGCATTCGTGCGCGATAAAGATCTGTGTCATTGATCTTTAGATATGTTTGATAGTATCTTGATAAGAGCGTTTCTTACTTTATCCTTTTAACTTTATCCTTTATCCTTCTCTTCCCTACTTTATCCTTTTTACTTTTTACTTTATCCTTTTTACTTTATCCTTTTTTCTCTTCTTTGGGTTTCCCGGGTACAGGAACGGAATAAGATTTCAGATCATAGGTACCCAGTTCCAGTTTTGCCGGCATCATGCTTATAGTTGAGTTAAATACCTCATCGTAAGTTACCTCGTTGCCGGTGTAGGCAGATTCGCGTCCCATGATGGCAGTCAGACAGGAGATAGCAGTCTCAACAGCCTGGTTGAGCGGTTTGTTCGCACGGATGTGATTGATAAAATCGACATGTTCGAGGGTATAAGGGTCGGTCTGTTTGTGTTCGGCCTTCTCCTTTTCAACATCGGTTTTCCAAATCACATTGCCTGCCAGGTCTTTGATTTCCTGGTTGTTACCGGCTCCGGCACTAGTCCATGATCCTTTGGTACCCTGAATGAATTCTGATACATTGTTTTTGCATCCATCGATTTGACGACACATGCTGTGCAGGCGAATACCTCCTTCGTATTCGAAGTCAATGCTGAACATGTCGTACTGGTCGCCTGTCAATCTTCTTTGGCGGGCGCCAAAACCAACGCATTTTACAGGTTTTTTGCCTGTAAACCAGTTGAAAACATCGAGATTGTGAACATGTTGTTCGACGATATGGTCGCCTGAGAGCCATTTCCAGTTAACCCAGTCGCGGACCATCAGCTCCATGTCACTCCAGCTGCTTTCGCGGTTGCGGTACCAAAGCATGGATTGATTCCAGTAAACAGTTCCGGATACGATTTCGCCAATCATGCCTTTTTGAATCTGTTTGAAAGATTCAACATATTTTCTTTGGTGGTGACGTTGGGTTCCTGTGACAACAACCAATCCCTGAGATTCTGCTTTTTTGGCGGTGGTCATGATGGAGCGGGCGCCGGGGCCGTCAACGCATACCGGTTTTTCCATAAAGACATGTTTACCCGCTTCAACAGCTGCTTCGAAATGAATTGGACGGAAGTTTGGGGGAGTGGCAATAATTACCAGGTCAATATCTGAAGCGAGTACTTTTTTGTAGTTGTCGAAACCCGTGAAGCACTTATCGTCAGGAACTTCAACCTTGAATTTATCTCTCAGGGTCTTGCGGCATCCATCGATGCGATCCTGAAAAAGATCGCCCAAAGCTACAATCTGAAGATTTGGACCTGCGCTTAAAAAATTGACAGCAGCTCCTGTAGCCCTGCCTCCACAGCCAATTAAACCTGCACGAAGCGGCTTGCCATCGTTGGCATAATCAGGAAGTTCAGGTACATAGGCATTTGCCAGATTGGCCAATGGCACAAGGGCCGGTGCTTTTTCACCTCCGCTACAGGAGGAAAGAATGGTACCTGCACCCAGGGTACTGGCTGCTCCTACCACTGCGGCACTCTTGAAAAAGTCTCTTCTGTTAACTGAAATTTTGCTCATAATGTTGGTCTGTTACTTTGATGAAATGAAAACTGTATCAAATGTATAAAAATGTTTCCGTTTATGTCGTTTGAAATGTTTGAATGGTTTGAAAAATTTGAAAGAGTGCCGGTCCCTGAGCTTGTCGAAGGGAAATGTTTGACACGTCGACCCTTCAACAGGCTTCCCCGTTTCATTCTCCTTGTCCCTCCGTCTCTCTGTCAATCAGTCGCTCTACTTCAACCCTTCCGCTTCGCAAACGACCCTGAAGCCGATGCCTTTGATGTCGGAATACCACCATATACTCTTGGGTTGCTGGGGATCTGTCTTCAGCCAGTTGGCAGTTTGGGTAAACTCCCTGGCCGCAGAACGCAACGCTCCGGCTTCAGAGTTGTAATTTCCGCCTCTGACAACATATTCCTCCCCTGTTTCGGGACCTTTGGGATCATTCACAGCGTTCCCTGTGGCCTTGTAAGCATCGGCACTGTACCAGTCGGAGCAGTATTCCGCAACATTACCGGCCATGTTTTTCAATCCGAAGGGGTTGGGTTTTACGAAGGAAGGTTCTTGTGTTTTCGAGGAGGAGTTGAGCTGATACACCACATAACTGTTGATACCGGTGGTATCCACCCCAAATATTTTGTTGCGCAATCCCTTGTTGACAAATCTTTTGGGATCGCCTTTGAAGAAATAGGGTGTTTCGCTTCCGCCCCTGCAGGCGTATTCCCATTCCGCCTCGGTTGGAAGCCGGTATTTCTTTCCTGTAATTTTTGAAAGCCACTGGCAATAAGTCTGCGCACCATAATGGGTCATGGTGATGGCCGGACGTGCACCGCTGCCCCATCCCTGATCCGGAATTCCAAAAGGTGGCGTCGGTCCGCTGATGGCATCGGGATTGCCCGCATTTTTTGCCATAACAGTAACCGGATCGAGTCGACCTTCCGACATCGTGGAGGCATAAAATGCCCAATATTCATCCCAGGTTACCTCGACTTCACCCATAAAAAACGGAGAAACTGTTACTGTACGCACCGGGCCTTCATCTTTGTTTCTCAATGGTTCGGACTCATCACTACCCATTTTAAAAGTCCCGCCTTTGACGGGAACCATGTTGAAAGAGATAGCAGTATTCGGAACCTGTTCCGCGAATTTTGAAAAGGTGGTAACAGTAGCCGGTGTAGTGAAAACCGCTTTGGCGCTGGCAGTAACAGGCACTCCCTGCATCTTCTGGTGTTTGTAATTGGGATTGTAATGACCCACATCCAGGTGGCAGTTGATGCATTGCAGGTTTAGTTTTTCTGCATTGTTCTCGTAATAGAGGTGAGCTGTTCCGCCCTCGGATGATAGTCCTTTGGAGAAAAGGGTCTGGTGACATTTTACACACGATTCGTTGTAGACAATCTTAACGGCATGTTCCAACTCTCTTTTAGCCTGCCACTTGAAAGAGGCGCTGTCTTTTAAATAATATCCATATAGGTCGTTTAATCCGGTTTTAGCTTTCACTGCCAAGTACTTAAAACTCCCTTTCGGGGGAAGGTGGCACTCAACACAGTGGATTTTAACTCCGCTTTTGTTGTAAAAATGTGTTGATTTTTTCCATGAATCGTCCGCTTGAGGATGAATGTGACAGGAGACACAATAAGTATCTGTACTGGAGTAGCTTATGGCCTTTTCTCCTCCCCAAATCATGAATATACCGATGACCAATCCCACCAAAAATATAAGTCCAATGAATTTTTTAGTCCCTTTTATAGCCATGTTAGATGGTTGTGATGTTGAAAATTCGGTTTTTACCGAAAAAACCATCCAAAACTAAGAAATACTCATGAGAATACGTTCACACCAACCGAAAATGATTATGTGGGTATTCCATCAGACCATTGAAAAACAAAATTTATACTGATGAAATAAATGTGGCAAAAAGCGCGGGAAGTTGGCTATTTAGAAACATTATTGACTTGGTAATGTCAAGGTTTATAAGCGATGAGGGTAAGTTGCGGAGGTTTCTGAAATCCACTGATTTTAAGCTTTTCCTTGAGGGCACAACTTCGGGATTCAAAACTATTTTTTTGGGGTAATTCTCCGGCTGACTCAACCATCTCATCAATTTTGTGGGTAAATTGCCATATCTTCTCTTTCGAGTTGAGCATTTCCGGCTCATTGTCCGAGACGAAGATTTTCTCCGGCTCGACATGTGCCTCCTGAAGCATATCAAATATTTCTGCCCTGGTATAAATATTTCTGTGGTAACCTCCTTTGGCTCTGTCAATATCGGCTTTTAGGGTCTGAAATTCAAGGTGGGCCTCCTGGGCGGGGTTAAGTCCATCGCAAATGGTCTCATTGATCAGGAGCCTTCCTCCTGATACCAGGACCCTCATCATGGCCTGAATTGCCTTAACAGGAAGTTCAATGCGTTGAAGGGCGTTGGAGATGGTTACAAAATCGAAATAGTTCTCTTCGAAGGGAAGTTTGCGAACAGTGCCCAGAACCAGGTCCACTTTGTATGGGAAGAGTTTGTTTTTGGCGGTGGCCAGGCTCTCCTTGTTGGGCTCCAGTCCGGTAGCTGAGTCAAAAGAAGCAACTGAGTCCAAAAAGAATCTCAGAAAATCACCCTCTCCTGTGGAAACATCCAACAAATGGCCAACGCAGGCATTCTCCAGATAGGATCTCAGATCTGTAAGCTGGTACATGAAAATGAGGGGTTTAGGCTTCCGGTTATCTTACCTCAAAACTGGTGGTCCCGATGTTGTTTCCGTCGGCAAAGATGTCGATGGTATATTGACCTGCGATCAAAGCGGCCTGTCCGGCATTGTCCCAATAAATACTTACCGGAAGATCAGTCCCTTCGTACTCGACTTCGCGAACTGCAGAATAGGGGATCTTCAATCCTTCAAATTTAAAGAGGTCCTTATCCGATTTGGTAAGCAAAAGTTGGTCCGGACGCTGGATACGAAGGTAGATATTCTTGGCTCCTCTTTTGGCAGTCATGTTTTTACCTAGTGTAAAATCTACTTTGATACTCTCTATTTTGGAGGCCTTGCTCTGTTCTTTCCCTTTTTTGTTGATTCCTGCAGCTTTCAGGTTGACCGCCTCCAGTGTGGCTGCGAGGGTAACTGTTTGTTCCAGTTTTTTCTTCTCCTGCTCGAGTGACTGATTTTGTGTCTTAACCTCTGTCACCTCCTGCTTCACATTGCTGTTTTCGGTCATCAGCCGCTGATTTTTCTGGTTGAGGCTATCGATCTGTACAACATAGTCGCGCATAATTTTACGCAGGGTGGTCATCTCCTCACGGTATTTCGAAATTTGCCTGAAGCTGGTACTCTTCACCTGCTCGATCTCTGTAAGCAGATCTTTTACTTTGGTCTGAGCGCTTTCGAACTGGATGTTCAGGTTGGTATTGTTGCGTTTCAGCGAGTCATATCCCAAAACCATGCCATTCAGCTCGGTTTCAATAGCGGCTTTTTCCTGTTTCAACTGAGCCGTAACCTCAGCATGCTCACTGCGCTGCCAGAAAAGTATCACGACCACAATAATCAATAAAACGGCCAAAATAATGACCAGGGCATTTTTCCTGGGATCAGATGGAACTTGGGCTCTTTCCTGGTTAATCATATGCGGTACTGTTGTTGATTTGAGCTACAAAACTAAAAATATTTTACCCCTTATCAAAAAGTTTGAAGTGGGAAACAATGATCCGTAGATCTCGGTCTTACATTTTACAACAAGAATCAATATTTAAACTTACCAATTTGGGAAATGTAGATATTGTTGTATCTTTAAATTTGTAGTTTTGATTGATTACGATTTTCAAATATTATTTATTCGATTTATTGGCACACATAAGCAGTATGATAAAATTGATGTTAAAACGATTTGACGATGGAAATTAAACCTATAAAAACAGAGAACGATTATTTCAAATCACTTAAAAGCGTGGAGTTGCTTTGGGGATCAAAGAGAGATACACCTGAAGGAGATGAGCTTGATTTATTAGTTACAATAATAGAAGCCTACGAAATGAAGCATTATCCAATTGCACCTCCTGATCCGATTGATGCGATCAAGTTTAGGATGGAGCAAATGGGAATGACAAAAACTGATCTGGCGAAGTATTTAGGAAGTCAAAGCAGAGTAAGCGAAGTATTGAGCCGCAAAAGAAAACTGACCCTTAAAATGGTTAAATCTTTAAATAAAGGATTAAAAATTCCGGCTGAAATATTATTAGCAGACCATTCGTAAAGACAGGCCACGATAAACAGCAAGGTATTGTTACCTGTTCACTTTAGTCACTTCTTATGAACCTGAAAGATATTCGTACAAACTATTCCCGGGAGATGCTTAGTGAAAAGTCGCTGCGTGAGCCCTTTCCTCTTTTTGAACAGTGGATGAAGGAGGCCATTGAGGGCATGGTTAACGAACCGACTGCCATGATGTTAAGTACTGTTTCGAAGGAGCAAAAACCCTCCTCACGAGTCGTCTTGTTGAAACTTTTTACCAGAGAAGGATTTCATTTCTTCACCAACTACAACAGTCGAAAAGGAAAGGAGATTGAGGCAAACAGCCATGTTGCCCTGTTATTTTTCTGGCCTGAACTGGAGAGGGAAGTTCGGATTGAAGGGGTGGCAAGTTACTCCTCACCCGAAATATCTGACCAATATTTCAGCGAGCGGCCTTATGAAAGTCAGATTAGTGCCATTGTATCGCGACAGAGTCAGCCAGTAGAAAGCCGGGAATTGCTTGAACAACTCTGGGAAAATCAACAGCTAGCTTCCAAAGGAGAGAGACTAGAGCGACCGGCAAGGTGGGGTGGCTACTTTGTTCAACCATCCAGGATAGAATTCTGGCAGGGAAGGCCTAACCGGCTGCACGACCGGATTTTGTTTATGAAGAAAGATAATGAGTGGATCGTAACACGATTGGCGCCGTGAAGAATGAGTAAGCGAGGGAGAGACAGGGAGAGTTCGACTCCTGAAGAACTCATCGACTTGACGGATTGAAACAGGGAAATGGTGAAACGGAAAAGATGAGAACTGAGAAAATGAGACTGGTTCCTGAGCGAAGTGGTATCCCGAGCGAAGCCGAGGGGCCGAAGGGCCGAAGGGTCGAAGGGTCGAAGGGTCGAAGGGCCGAAGGGTAGAACCTGATAGAGCTTTTTTCGTATAGAACTATAAATTGACTCTTTAAAATATTTCACTATGAGCAATCCAGAATCACATATTCTGATCATTTTTGGCGCGTCTGGCGATCTGACCAAAAGAAAACTTATACCGGCTTTGTTTGAGTTATGCGAACAAAAGCTTTTGCCTGAAAAATTTGCAGTTTTGGGTGTCTCCAGAACGGAGCTTTCTGACGAGGCCTTCCGGGTAAAAATGAAGGAGTTTTTGCCTGTCAGTTCCCAAAATGGTACTTGTGTTGACCGATTTTTGTATTTACTCTTCTACCAGTCGCTTGAAACTTCAAATGCAGCCGACTATCCGAACCTGAAAACAAGGCTGGAAAAATTGGGAAACCAACTCTCCATTCCTGCCAATTATATCTTTTACCTCTCAACGCCACCACAGTTGTACCAGGTAATTCCCCAAATTCTGGCTGAGGCAGGACTCAACGATGTTTCGCAGGGTTTCAAAAGGATCATCATAGAAAAACCGTTTGGAACGGATCTTGCCAGCGCACGTGAACTCAACCGGAAATTGCTCTCCTTTTATACCGAAGACCAACTTTACCGGATCGATCACTACCTGGGAAAAGAGACTGTTCAGAACATGCTGGTTACCAGGTTTTCGAATGGAATTTTCGAACCCATCTGGAACCAAAATTTCATTCACCATGTCGAAATTACCTCCGCAGAAACGTTGGGGGTTGAGGATCGTGGAGGATATTACGATCATTCCGGTGCACTGCGCGACATGGTTCAGAACCACCTGATGCAACTGGTCGGACTGATTGCCATGGAACCTCCTGTGGTGATTGAAGCAAATGCCATTCGCAATGAGATGCTGAAAGTATTTCAATCCATGCGGCCACTCCGCAAGGAGGATATTGCCACCCACATCTTTCGGGGACAATACACCCAATCGCACATTGGCAATGAACTGGTCAAAGGCTACCGCGAAGAAAACGGTGTAGACCCAATGTCCAAGACTGAAACCTTCGTTGCACTTAAATTTTTCATCGATAATTTCCGCTGGGCAGGTGTCCCTTTCTACATCCGTACGGGTAAAAAATTGCCGACCCGGGTAACTGAAGTTGTTATCTATTTTAAAACCACTCCACATCACTTATTCCAATACGAATCAGTCAATGAACCTATTAACAATCAGCTGGTGCTTCGCATTCAGCCTGATGAAGGGGTTTTGTTAAAATTGGGAATGAAGGTTCCGGGTGCAGGTTTCAGGGTTCAGACCATGAACATGGATTTTCATTACAAAGAACTTTCCGACAGTTATCTGCCATCCGCCTACAGCCGGTTGCTGCTGGATTGCATGCATGGGGATGCTACGCTTTATTCCAGAAGCGATGCCGTCGAAAAAGCGTGGGAATATGTTCAGCCCATTCTGGATGGCTGGCAGAATAACCCCGACATTCCAATCTACGGCTATCCTGCCGGCACCTGGGGACCAGAAACTGTAGACCGGCTTGTGGAAAACAGCATTTGGCGCAGACCCTGCAAAAATTTGGCCCACGATGGTGAGTATTGCGAATTGTAAGAACATGAAAAGAGATCTCCAAATATTTCCAAATCCTGAGGCTTTGGCCGAACAGGTTAGTGCGCTACTGATGAATTGGATAGAATCTTCTTCCAGCAGTAAATTTCACCTGGCAATTTCAGGAGGATCAACGCCCAACCTGCTGTTTTCTGCTTTGGCCACCAACTATGCCGGTTCCCCTCTTTGGCAGAAAACACACTTCTGGTGGGTGGATGAGCGAATGGTTGCACCAAGCGATCCGGAAAGTAATTTTGGGGTAGCGAACCAACTGCTTTTATCCAAAATCGCTATTCCTGAAGCTAACATTCACCGAATTTTGGGTGAGCAAGTACCTTACCAGGAAGCTGAAAACTATTCAAGACAGATCAGTGAACAGGTTCCGATGAAGGATGGATGGCCCTACTTCGACTTGATATTTCTGGGCATTGGAGACGACGGGCATACCGCCTCCATCTTTCCAAACCATATGGAACTGCTGCGATCGGATCGTATTTGTGAAGTTGCCACCCACCCTGTCACTTTTCAGCAACGGGTCACCCTTACTGGCAGGGCCATAAACAATGCGGATAAGATCTGCATCCTGGTCACCGGAGCGAACAAAGCTGAACGGATGTCGGAGATATGGTCGGAAGGGGAAAAAGGAAAAAAATTGCCGGCTGGCCGGATACATCCTACTGAAGGTCAATCAATTTGGTTTGCAGATGAAAAGGCAGCCGCATCTATTCGGTGATTCCGCATCCGAAACCTCAGAAATAACCTGACATAGCATATTTTGAATGAAGATTTGCGTGCTTTGGTCTAATTAATTTACTTTTGTATTCGCAGGACAAGCATACGATCATCCTTCTGAATTAAAAACAATCTGATAAGTTGAATACAATATCTTCCTATGCCCCAAAATAGAAAAGCCGGACACCTGATCATGTTTGCGGTAACCCTAATTTTTGGGATCAATATTCCACTCTCGAAATCACTGCTCCCCGTATGGATCTCACCCGAAGGCCTCACCTTGTCGAGGATTCTCTTTGGCGCAGCAATTTTCTGGATTGCTTCACTTTTCGTACCGCATGAAAAAGTAACCTTTAAAGAACATCGTTTTTTTTTAATCGGTTCCCTGGTCGGAGTAGTTTTTAACCAGGGACTTTTCATTACCGGTTTGAACATGACTTCCCCCATCGATGCCTCCATTATTATTACAAGTGGTCCCCTTTTCGCGATGATTTTTGCTGCCCTCCTGTTGAAAGAACCCATCACCATGCTAAAAGTCTCAGGAGTTCTGGTTGGAGCTTCGGGGGCTATTCTGTTGGTTTATAACGGACATCACGCTTCAACAACACATGCCAGTAATTTAGTCGGTAACCTAATGGTATTTGGCAGTTCAGTTATCTACGCTTTTTACCTGGTTTTCACCAAACCCCTGACACTCCGATATTCTCCCATCACGATGATGAAATGGATGTTTTTATATGCCTCAATTTTTGTCGCTCCATTTTATTACAGGCAAGTTTTATCGGCCCCTGTCTATATGCACCCCGAAATGACTGCCGTACTGCAGATGCTTTACACACTGTGCTTTGCAACATTTCTTGCCTATCTTCTGATCCCAATGGCCCAGCAGCGAATCCGTCCGACAACCATCAGCATGTACAACAACTTCCAGCCATTGGTCGCTTCAATTGTCGCTGTATCAGTCGGAATGGACTATTTCAGTGTCGTTAAAGGACTCTCTGCCCTTCTCATTTTTGCCGGGGTATATCTGGTTACCCGAAGCAAAGCCAGGGCTGAAAACGAGAAAGGAGTTTTGGATGAGTGGGAAGCGGAAGAACCTGTCAAATGATAAAATTTCTAATTTTATCATTTGTAATCTTCCAATTGTAAAATTTATTGCTATTTTTGCGACAGAATATAAGATGACAACAATGATTTCGAACAGTGCAGTTTATTTTTGGTTTTATTATCCCGTCCTTCATCAGGAGATCGGAAAGTAAGGCATTGTTTGAAACAAACGATAACATACAAAGAGGTCTCCCGGGTGGAGGCCTTTTTTTATTAGAGCTATGAGTGATAAGTTATGAGTGATGAGTTGATGGAAACAATTATCTGTGATCAACTACTCATTTTTCATAACTCATAACTTATAACTCATAACTTGAAATACGTTATGAAGTTAACAGTAGTTGGATTGGGTTTGATTGGAGGTTCGATGGCCATCGACTTGAGAAAGTGCAAATTTGCAAAGGAGATTATCGGTGTGGACAATCAACCGGAACATGCTGATGAAGCGCTAAAGTTGGGTATCATCGACAGAATAGCCGACTTCGAAACAGGAATAAAGGAAGCCGATTTGATTTTGCTTGCACTTCCCGTGGATCAGATCATCGCCTTGCTTCCCAGGGTACTCGATCTGATATCCCCTTCCACAACGGTGGCGGATGTCGGCTCAACCAAACGGCAGATTGTCGCATCCATTGCCAACCACTCATTGCGCGGAAATTTCGTTGCTACACACCCTATGGCTGGAACAGAAAACAGCGGTCCCGCTGCAGCCATTCCCAAACTTTTCGCAGGTAAACTGACCATCGTTTGCGACCATGAACAGTCGCGTCCACAGCATCTGGCGCTGGTTGAAAAGATGTACCAGTCACTTGGAATGTCCACAGCATACATGAGCAGCGACGAACAGGACCATACCACCGCCTTCGTTTCCCACCTGCCGCATGCCGCTGCTTTTGCCCTGGCAAACGCGGTACTCGCCAAAGAGGAACGGAACATCATCTTTGACCTTGCCTCCGGAGGATTTCAATCTACGGTGAGATTGGCAAAAAGTTCGCCTGAGATGTGGGCACCCATATTCCGTCAAAACCGCGATTATGTGGTAGAGGCAGTCACTACATACATTCACCACCTGAAAGAATTCAAAGAGGCGTTGAAAAATGACAACGAGGAGCAGTTGTTTCAACTGATTCAAGAGGCGAACAAAATTCGTACCGTTCTGAGCGGTGAAACCACCTCCATGACTAAAAATGAAGAGATAATCGTAAAACTATACACCAAAAAATAAAAACAAAATGGTAACAAATTTGAAAGTTATGCCAATCAGTCACTGGTTGCCAAAAATAGACAACCCATTGCTGATCAGTGGCCCATGTAGCCTGGAATCGGAAGAACAGGCCCTCTCAACCGCCCGCGAATTGGCCAAAGACAAACGTGTATTTGTCTACCGCGGAGGAATCTGGAAACCCCGCACCCGCCCCGGAATGTTCGAAGGCGTGGGCTCCATCGGACTGGAATGGTTGAAGCTTGTGAAACAAGAAACCGGATTAATGACCGGAACCGAAGTCGCCAACGCTCAGCATGTTGAAGAGTGCCTCAAGGCAGGTGTGGATGTGATGTGGATAGGTGCCCGCTCTACTGCCTCTCCGTTTGTTGTCCAGGAAATTGCGGATGTGCTGAAAGGTACTGACCAGATCATCATGGTAAAAAATCCGGTTAATCCGGATGTGCAGTTGTGGGTTGGCGCTTTGGAACGATTGAACCAGGCCGGGTTAAAAAACCTTGTCGCGATCCACCGCGGATTCACGCCTTTCAGCGAATCCAAGTACCGCAACTTTCCCAATTGGAAAACGGTGATCGAACTGAGGCGACTCCTTCCAAATCTTCCAATCATCTGCGACCCCAGCCATATTTCTGGTAAGAGGGAGTATCTCTTTGAAATTTCACAGAAAGCCTTTGATATTGGCCTGGACGGTCTGATGATCGAATCACACATTGATCCATCCTGTGCATTAAGCGATAAAGATCAACAGGTTACACCAGCAGAATTGGCAAAAATCCTGGATAAACTGGTCATCAGGTATGCAAGTTCTGAAGATCCCCAATTCGAGAATAAACTGGAGCTTTTACGTGGCCGCATCGATGGCATTGACCATGAGATCATGGAGGTGTTGGCTCAAAGGATGGGTATAGTCAAACAGATTGGCCAATACAAAAAAGAGAACAAAGTTACTGCCCTGCAGATCAACAGATGGGCCCAGATCATGGAAGACAGAAGCCGTCTGGCTGAGAAATTAGATCTTGACGATGCATTTGTGAAAGCTCTTTTCCAACTGATCCACGAGGACTCGGTACGCCAGCAGTCTGAGATCATGGACCAAGATTAAAAAATCTTAGCGGCGGTTCCCCGCCGCTAAGATTTTTTAATCTTTTCAATGGCCTTTACAATTGCCGGTTCAATTTTTGCATAGGGTAGCTCCTCTTTGGCAATATAGACAAACATCAGCGCAAGTCGTTTGTCTGATTGCCGGAGCTGATCATACAATTCTGACTTGTGAAGCCGAAAGGATTCACGCATCCTTCTTTTCAGGATATTGCGGTCGACAGCATGCTTAAACAACTTTTTTGGAACAGAAAAACCAGCCTGAGCGGGCGATTCAGATGGGAGTTCGCCGAAAATTTTCCATACAATCCTGAGGGGATAAGACAAAAAGCTATTTCCTGAGAGAAACAATTCACCCATCAATTTCTGACTGCACAACTTTTCATCTTTTCGAAAAGTACGGGAAACAAGTTCTGTCAAATTCCTACTTGTGGTTTTTGTTGAAATCCGAAATGTATTTATCCAGGGCAGATGTCATGGATGGTGTCTCGGGAAGTGGTGCTTCTATGTCGACATTTAATTCTGCATCCCTGACGGCCTTGGCTGTTGCGTAACCAAAAGTAGCAATTTTTGTCTCATTTTGCTTGAAATCAGGGAAATTGAAAAACAAAGATTTGATATCTGAAGGACTGAAAAATACAAGAACATCGTAGTTAACATCCTTTAAATCTGACAAGTCACTACAAACTGTCCGGTACATGACGGCTGCTTTAAAGGCCAGACCAGCAGCGGTCAGCTTCTCCGGCACCTCGTCTTTGTGCATGTCGGAAAGAGGGATAAGGAAACTCTCTTCTTTGTGTTTCATCAACACCTCGAGCAGTTCACTGAATTTTCCGGGGGCATAAAATATTTTGCGTTTCCTGTAGACAATGTACTTCTGCAAGTAGTGAGCGGTGGCCTCAGAGATACAAAAATATTTCATGGTATCCGGAATGACTACCCTCATCTCCTGAGACATACGGAAAAAATGATCGATGGCCGTGCGACTGTTAAAAATCACAGCTGAAAAATCTAAGATATTGATCCGATCTTTTCTAAAATCTTTCGCCGAAACTCCCTCAACATGAATGAAAGGACGAAAATCGATCTTTAAATTGTTCTTTGCAGCCAAATCATTGTAGGGCGAATTTTGAAAATTCGGCTCTGGCTGAGTAACTAATATCTTCTTGATTTTCAATTCTTTATTTATTAAATAATATAAATTTCCCCCTTAATTATGCTCCGGTTGCCAATTTAACTACCAGAAGGATTGGAAGAATTTCAAGGGCACAAAGGTACAAAATCAAATAGAATATTGAAATACCTTCCCGAATTGCAAAATAGATACTCCTGAAAATTGACATGAGGTAGAAAATCGCAACAAGGACGGGCACAACGACCATTGAGATGATTCCAAATGCGGGCACCAATGAATGAATTGTTGCCACCGGCAGCAAAATCAAACCCATAACATTGTGGTAAAGCATCATGTTAAAAACAAGTTCACCAGTTGCCTCCTTTTGAGAAAAAATTGATCCCAAAAGTTTATACAGGAGTATTTTCAACATGAAGTAGGTATTGACGGCGGCAAATACTATCAGGAAAAATTCTATTCCACTGGAGCCCACTGTCATTCCGTTGTCTCTTGCAATAAGAAAAATAGGGAAGGGCAGGAAAAGGAAGAAAATCACATTCAACCTGAACACACCAAAATTGTTGCTGTACCCTCTTTCACGGTAGAGCCTCGATGCTGCGCCGTAATTTACAACACTTTGAAAAACCTGCAGGATGTACTTTGAGAAACCAAATTGCAGCGACGCAAATACCGTCCAACCTATCAAAATCAGGAAGAATGTCCAGTCCTGTCCTACAGATTTAATAGGTTTTCCATCAAATCCATAAGGCTTTCCGGGTTGCTCGACCATAACTTTTAACACTGCGGTTGAATCGACAGTCACTGGGGTTAAACTCCAGAAGTTGAGTGTGTCACCGTCAGCCTGATAAAACCCCGGGTTGCCAGTAAATATATTCACGGTCAAATCACGATCCGCGCCATCACTCTGAATTTCAGCAGTTTTTATATTTTTTTCTTTGTATTCCGGCAAAGCCTTTTTTTCAACGACCTTTTCAGTTTTCCTCCCTGTGATCTGCTGGTGGTATTGTTCGGCAGCCCTGATGATGGCATCCTGTTCGCGAAGCTGCTGATCATTAACAGGTGCCGATTTGAAGGTCTGCACCTTCTGATTTTGCGCAGATACTTTTGGAGTTACCTTTTTGAGTGATTGCGGAGATGCTTTGGCTGTGAGATGGGTGGATTTTTGTTGTTTCGCCTTGGTAGATTGCTGCATTTTTTTGCTGCTTTTCTGAACCAGCGCTTTGGCTCCCTTGCGAGGAACTTGCGCGGTTTTGGCCTTTACAGCCGACAAAAGTGAATTGGATGGAAGCAGCATCGCACGAATAAATATTGTGCCGCAAAGATAACAAAAAGAGTTTCACCGGTAAATACCAACAACCATCCTTCTGATGTTACAATTGATCCTTCTAATCAATATCTTTGCGCCATGGAAAGAATAAATCAACCTGGAATCTATTTTGCACCCTTACAGGAATCAACGGATTTTGTTTACCGGAAGGCTCATGCACTCAATTTTGGAGGCATTGACAAATATTTTTCGCCCTATTTGCTGGTTCAGAAGGATGGTACACTGAAGAAATCCCATTTGCGTGATACTGCTCCTGAAAACTGCACCGGGTATCAACTTGTACCCCAGATCATGGCAGGAAACAGCAACGATTTTCTCTTTCTGGCCAAACACCTGACCGATCTTGGCTACCAGGAGATCAACTGGAACCTTGGATGTCCCTACCCCATGGTAACCGGTAAAGGGATGGGCTCAGGTCTGCTGCCATACCCCGAAAAAATCAGTGAAATACTCGATCAATCATTGCCTCGGCTCACCTGCAGGATCTCTGTTAAACTTCGGTCCGGTTTGAACTCCCCGGAGGAGATCTTTCAGGTAATTCCTGTGTTGAACCAGTACCCGCTGGCGGAGGTGATATTGCATCCAAGAATCGCCAAACAGCTCTATTCAGGAACAGCTGACCACGAGCTGTTCGAAAAGGTTGCAACTTTGATTACTCATCCCCTTGTGTACAACGGGGATATAGGTACGCTGGAAGATTTTCAGGAGGCTGGTAAGAGATTTGAATCTGTCACTAATTGGATGATCGGTAGGGGAATGCTTAAAAATCCATTCCTTGCTTTGGAAATAAAGGGAGTTCAACTTCCCGGCAGGATTGAGAAAATTGAGATGTTTGAACGATTTCATGGCGAAATTTTAGGCAGCTACGCATCAATGCTGAGTGGCCAAGGCCATCTGATTACCCGCATGACCAAATTTTGGGAGTACTTTAGTTTCCAGTTCCCCGACCCGCACAAAGCATTTAAAAGGGTAAAGAAGTCGGTTAATATGTCTAAATACGAGATTGCTATTAGGGAAAATTTTAGCCAATTGAGAGACGAAGAGTAGGATTGTTTCTCCAACCTCTGCAATAAATCTTGATTAGTACCAGCAGGACAACCAGGACATTTAGGACGCTTAGGCTTCTCTACAGGACCGGTTAATTTTCACATTTTCCTATTTCCCAATTTTCACATTAGCTCTGTCCCCTAGTATCCCCCTCTTTCTTCCTCAGTGCGCCAGCAGCCAGTTCTCAGCGGCTTCCATCTCGACTTCGAGGGGTACAACCATTTCGACTGCATGTTCCATCTCCTCCTTTACGATTTTTTTCACGATGTCGGTTTCTGATTTCAGGAGGTCGAAGTTCAATTCGTCATGCACCTGAAGCATCATCTTCGAGGCAATCTTCTCTTCATCAAATCTCTTTTGAATCCTGACCATCGCCACTTTGATGATATCGGCAGCCGACCCCTGGATGGGTGCGTTGATGGCATTGCGCTCAGCAAAGCCCCTAACAGCAGCATTTTCGGAGGTTATATCCTTGAGATAACGCCTTCTTCCCATGATGGTCTCGACAAATCCCCGCTTGCGCGCCAACAGGATTTGTTCATCCATGTACTGTTTTACCTGCGGAAAATTGATAAAGTAATCATCGATCAGCTGTTTGGCCTCACTCCTTGGAATGTTGAGCCGCTGGGCCAGTCCAAAAGGAGAGATGCCATAGATAATCCCAAAATTGGCCGTCTTGGCCTTCCTTCTCATGTCGGAAGTCACCTCCCCCAGCGGGATGTTGTAGATTTTGGCTGCCGTGGCCGCGTGAATATCCTCCCGGCAGCCATGATGCGCAGTTCAATCTGCGAGTAGTCTGCCGATAGAAACAGGTGGTCCGAATCACGCGGAACAAATGCCTTGCGGATCTCCCTGCCATTTTCATCCCGGATCGGGATGTTCTGAAGATTTGGATTGTTGGAACTCAACCTTCCGGTTACGGCTACGGTCTGATTGTAAGAGGTATGGATTCTGCCAGTTTTGGGATTGATCAATTTGGGCAAAGACTCGACATAGGTCGAAAGCAGTTTTTTCAATCCACGGTGGTCCAGGATTTTCGCTATGATCGGATGACGATCCAACAGGGTGGTCAGCACCTCCTCGTTGGTCGAATATTGCTTGGTCTTGGTCTTTTTGGCCTTGGGATCGAGCAGCAGCTTGTCAAAAAGTATATGGCCAAGTTGCTTGGGAGAGGAGATGTTGAACGACTCGCCTGCCATCTCCGTGATTTCAAGTTCAAGCTGAATGATCTGCTCTCTCAGGATCACTGCGTATTGGTCGAGCGCCTTCACATCGATTTTCATACCCGAAAGTTCCATCTCAATGAGTACCTTCAATAGTGGCATTTCAACCTCCTCGAAAAGCTTAGTGACATTGCCGTCTATCAATTCTTTCTCCAGCAGTGGCTTAAGCTGCAAGGTGAAGTCGGCATCCTCGCAAGCGTACTCCTTGATCGTTTGCAAATCGACAGAGCGCATGGATGTTTGGTTCTTCCCGCTTCCGATCAATTCGCTTGTCGCGATTTTTTTGTATCCTAGATAGATCTCACTCAGGAAGTCGAGGTTGTGGCGCAATTCCGGCTGAATCAGGTAGTGCGCCACCATGGTGTCGAAAATAGGACCATGAAGCTTAAGGCCGTACCCCGAAAGCACCAATGCGTCAAATTTGATGTTTTGGCCAACCTTGGTAATGGTTTCACTGTCGAAGAGCGGCTTAAATTCGGCCACAATCTGCCTCGCCTCCTTCTGATTGGAAGGAACGGGAATGTAGTAGGCTTCTCCCTTTTTGAAACTGATCGAGATGCCTACCAGCTGATCCATCAGCGGGTCCAAACCGGTCGTCTCGGTATCAAAACAGAACTCTTTTTGTTTGAGAAGCTCACCGATCAAATGTGCCCGGGCCTCTTCGCCTTCTACCAGGTGGTAAGTATGTTGTTCGAGATTCGAAAAAGGAGCCGTGATGCTCTCTTCTGCAAAATCAAAAAGCGAACCCTGCGGATTGACCGGCTTTTGAACGACCACCTCTGCCTTGGGTAATTTTGAGAGCATGTTTCGGAACTCAAGTTCAGAAAACAGCTCATTCAGCAACTGATGATCCGGTTCCTGCCTGACCAGCTCTTCGGGCTGGTGGTTCAAGGGGACATCCAGAATTATTTCGGCCAGTTTTCGCGAGAGCCGAACCTGCTCTTCGAAATTGATCAGGCTCTCCTGCTGCTTGCCCTTTAACTGATCAATCGCAGCGTAAACACCATCGATGCCACCAAATTGCGCAATCAGTTGGGTGGCTCCCTTGGGACCGATTCCGGGGCAACCCGGAATATTGTCGGACGAATCGCCCATCAGTCCAAGCAGGTCGATCACCTGTTCAGGCCGGGAAATCTGGAAGTTTTCGCAAACTTGTTCCACACCCCAAACCTCCATCTCATTGCCCATCCGTTTGGGTTTGTACATAAAGATATTGGGTGATACCAGCTGTGCATAATCTTTATCAGGCGTGACCATGAAGACTTTGAACTCCTCCCTTTCGGCCGTTTTGGCCATGGTCCCAATGACATCATCTGCTTCATAACCGATGCATTCGAGTGTCGGAATTCTGTAGGCATCTATCATTCTGCGGATGTATGGAATAGCTATTCTGATCGCCTCCGGCATCGCTTCGCGGGTGGCCTTGTAGGCATCAAAGAGTTCGTGACGGAAGGTTGGGCCATGCAGGTCGAAAGCAACAGCCAGGTGGGTAGGCTGCTCCAGTCGTAGAATCTGTTCGAGCGTATTGACAAAGCCAAAAACAGCCGAAGTGTTCATTCCTTTGGAATTAACCCTTGGATTGTTGATAAAGGCAAAATAGGAGCGATAGATAAGTGCGTAGGCATCAATCAAAAATAACTTCTTCATCGAGCAAAATTTATTTGAACCAAAACTACTAAGTAATTGACAATTCCGGTCACGAAATCAGGATTATCAAATTTGCATACGCTAAAAGGCAGTTGAATGTTCTACCATGTTTGTGGTATATAGAATGCCGGATAAAAGGTATTGTGGATATTGCTGATTGGAACAATATTGCACGCGCTTTTCAGAGGTTAGGATTTAGTTGTAATGTCTGAAACGGGAAATTCAATTCAATACCTAAGGCAATAGGCAATTCTAATAATGAGCAACAACTTTGCAACACCACTTAGTGCTGAACAATTGGAAACTTTCAGACTGCTTACCAATTCTCTGAATGAGGTGCAATTGGCCTGGATGTCTGGCTATCTGTCTGCATTAACTGCACAAAATGGAGTTCCGGTTTCCCTTCCGGTTAAAAACGAAAACATCAATGCATCAGCCATTGACCCGATAACCATTCTTTATGGTTCACGCACGGGCAATGGCAAAGAGGTGGCCATGAAAGCCGAAAAAATGGTCACCGAATTTGGTCTGAGCGCAACTTTAAAGAGCATGGACGAATACAAGCTGCGTGACCTGCAGTCGGAAAAGAACCTGCTGGTGATCGTCTCCACACATGGTGAAGGTGAACCGCCTTTTGCCGCAAAAGAGTTGCACGAATTTATCTTCGGAAAACGTGCACCAAAGCTCGATCATGTAAAATTTGCCGTTTTGGCCCTGGGCGACTCTTCCTATCTCCAGTTTTGCCAGACAGGAAAAGATTTCGATCTCCAACTGGAAAAATTGGGCGCAAAAAGGTTGGCGCAAATGGTAAGCTGTGATGTTGATTTTCAGGATACCGCCGACCAGTGGCTGAGAGTAACGCTTCCTACTTTCGCGATAGCTACAGGAGGAAAAATAATAGATTCTACAGATGCCGTTATTGATACTTCAGCGGCACAAAACTATTCCAAAAAGAATCCATATTATGCAGAATTGCTGGAAAAGATCAATCTGCATGGACGCGGTTCCGAAAGACAAACACTGCACATTGAGCTGGAAGCCGATTTATCTTTCGAGCCTGGTGATTCTGCCGGAATTATACCAGTGAATAGTTCGGAATTGGTCAATGAAGTGCTGTCGGTCACCGGGCTCAATCCGGAAGAATTGATAGAAATCAAAAACTCAAAAATCTCCCTTTTTGATTCCCTTCTACAAGAATTTGAGCTTTCGAAAATAACGGTTGATGTTTTAAAACGATACCTCGAATTCGCTCCGAATGAAAAGCTGGCAGCAATTTACCAATCGCAGGAAAAGCTGCAGGAATACCTGTTCGGCAGGGATATTGCAGACCTTTTCAGCGATTTCCCAACGAAACTTTCAGCACAGGAGCTGATAAATCTTCTGAGACCGTTGCAACCCAGATTGTATTCCATTGCATCCAGCCCCAAAGCAAATCCTGGTGAATTGCACCTTGCAGTTGGGGTTGTTGAATACCAAAACGGGGGGAGAATCCGTCTGGGTACCTGTTCCAGCTATCTGTCAGAATTTGATGGCAATGAAAACAAAATCCCTGTTTTTATTGAAAAGAACCCCAACTTTCGGTTGCCACAAAACGACGAAACACCCATCATCATGGTTGGGGCAGGCACAGGGATAGCGCCTTACCGTGCCTTTGTCCAGCATCGTGAACAGTCTGCAAAACGGGGAAAGAGCTGGTTACTTTTCGGAAACCGAAATTTCGAGACTGAATTTCTGTATCAAACTGACTGGCAAAAATTTATGAAATCAGGAGCGTTATCCAAAATGGATGTGGCCTTCTCACGCGATACAGACAAGCGGGTTTATGTGCAGCATAAACTAGAGGAAAATGCTGCTGAAGTCTATCGCTGGCTCGAAGAGGGGGCCCATTTCTATATTTGCGGCGACATGAAGAAGATGGCCACCGATGTGCAAAACACACTCGTCTCTATTGTTGAAAACCAGGGTACCATGAGCAAAGACAAGGCCACAGAATACGTGAATAAACTGCAAAAAGAAAAGCGGTTGCAACTTGACGTTTACTAATTTCAGAATTCAAAAAATGAAAAACAATATATCTGCTCCTCCCAGCCAGCTTGAATCAATCAAGGAAAACAGCAACTATCTGAGGGGAACCATCAACGAAAGCCTGAACAATCCCCTTACGGGAGCATTGTACGAACAGGACCAGGTGCTGATCAAATTTCATGGTACCTATCAACAGCAGGACCGTGACCTTGATGAAGAACGCAAACGGCAAAAACTGGAACCGCTGTACAGTTTCCTCATCCGGGTACGTGTGCCGGCCGGAATTACCACTCCGGCACAATGGCTGGCCCTTGATAACCTTGCCGATCAATACGCCGACAAGACTTTGAAACTCACCACGCGACAGGCTTTTCAATTTCACGGCGTTTTAAAGCGCAAACTGAAAACCACTATTCAAGAAATCAATCGAACCTTGCTGGATACGATAGCAGCATGCGGTGATGTGAACCGAAATGTCATGTCCTCAGCCAATCCTTACGAATCGCCAGTCCACGCAGAAGTGGCCGAGGATGCGAGACAGATATCGGCCCATCTCACACCTCAAACAGCCGCCTATCATGAAATCTGGCTCGATGGGAAACTCGTTGAAGGTGGAGAAAAGGAGGAAGAACCGCTCTATGGAAAAAATTACCTTCCCCGGAAATTTAAAATAGCTATCGCGATTCCTCCGCGCAACGATTCCGATGTCTTGTCCAACGACCTTGGTTTTATCGCCATTGTCGAAAACGGACAACTTGAAGGCTACAATGTCACAGTGGGAGGAGGCATGGCTTACACCTTTGGAAATAAGAAAACATATCCCCGTGTGGCCGATGTGGTGGGTTATATCCCAAAAGAGAAAATCGTAGAAACTTCAGAAGCGGTACTCGTCTTTCAGCGTGACCACGGAAACCGTTCCGATCGCAAAAATGCCCGGCTAAAATACACCATCGACCGTTTGGGAATCGACTATTTTCATTCTGAATTGAAACGCACATACAGTATCCGACTTGAAGAGGCAAAACCTTATGAATTCGCTTCAATGGGAGATAAGTTCGGCTGGTCTCAAAGTGCCGACGGACTATGGCATTGCACTATTTTTGTCGAAGGCGGCAAACTCGCTGACCGCATCGGATACCCTGCCAAAACTGCCATTCGCGAAGTGGCTAAAATCCATACCGGCAGTTTCATACTGACAGGTAATCAGAACCTGATCATTGCTCAAGTCTCTCAGGAGTTGAAACCAAAAATCGTTAACATCCTGAAACAGCACAACGTGGCAGATAACAATCTGTCGCAGCTACGCAGAAATTCCATCGCCTGTGCAGCTTTGCCTTTATGCGGACTGGCTTTTGCCGAAGCAGAACGCTATTTGCCTTCATTGGTTGACAAACTTGACAAAGTGCTCGAAGCAAATGGTTTGCTTGGTGAACCCATTACCATCCGAATGACTGGTTGTCCCAATGGCTGCGGTCGTCCGTTTTTAGCTGAGATAGGATTGGTTGGAAGGGCTCCCGGCAAATACAATCTTTACCTTGGAGCCAGTTTCGTGGGCGAGCGTCTCAATAAGCTTTACAGAGAGATGCTTTCAGAAGAGGGAATCATTGACGCATTAAAACCAATTCTTGAAGACTTTTCCAAAAACAGAGATCAAAACGAACGCTTTGGAAATTTCGTCATCCGGAAAGGATATGTGAACGCTGTTACAGAAGGAAAAAAATTTCACGAGTAAACCATGGAACGAGAAAAGCTTCAATTTCTTCCTGTCTCTCTAAATGTGACCAACAAGAAAATTCTTATGGTTGGCGGAGGAAAGGTTGCCACCCATAAGGGAGGTATCCTGGCGCGGTTTGTGTCGAATGTGACAGTCATTTCCCCGGAATTTACGGATGAAATCAGGCAACTGCCTTTCACTTTTATTGAAAAAGAATATGAGAAAAAAGAGCTGGAAGGGTTCTTCCTGGTTTATGTATGTACAGGTAACCACGTGTTAAACAGTCAGATAAAAGCAGATGCCGAAGATTTGGGTATTCTTGCAAGTGTGTGCGATGCCCCGATGTTGTGCGATTTTGTATCCCCAGCCATTCACAAACAAGGGCATATTACCATTTCGGTAGGCTCCAACGCTCAAAATGTTTATCAATCTGTTGCAATCCGTAACCGGATCACTCAACTGATCATGGAAGGTCTGTTAACCATCGATCAGGCACCTCAACTGCATACAGGCGAAAAGTAAAAACTTTTCTACACATTTTTTTAGGAATTACGCCTACCACAAACATGGTATAAAATTTACCCCCAACAGGGGATTTTGTACTCCTTTACCTTACGCTTTATTTGTTGATTGATTGCTGCGATAAAATACCTGAAAACAAATATCTTACATTTTGAAAGTAATTATAAGAAAAGGTACAATTGTATTAAAGCTGATAACCAGCCTATTGGATCATATTCCCAATTTGAAAAACAGGTTGAAGGTACTATCATCACCTGGTTTCCAGCACAAGGGGAATCAGCCCGGTAAGGTTACCCTCGTTGGGTTTGGTCCAGGCAATCCGGATCTGCTTACCCTGGGTGGGGACAGGGCCCTGGCTCAATCAGATATCATCTTTCATGACGATCTTCTGGATGTAGATTACCTAAAAAAATACAGGGCCGAAAAGGTTTATGTTGGCAAACGGAAAGGACATCATCACATTGAACAAAACGAAATTAACATTTTGCTCCTCAATGCTGCAAAAGCCGGTAAAAAGGTGGTCCGTCTCAAAGGCGGGGACCCAATGATTTTTGCCCATGGCGGGGAAGAGGTCGAATACCTGGAACGTCATTTAATACCTGTTGAAGTTATCCCGGGTGTTTCAGCCGGAGTAGCCGTTTCATCACTGCTGAAGGTGCCGCTCACCCATAGGGGTATTTCCTCTTCTGTGGCTTTTATCTCGGGGCATTCAAAAAATCTTTCCCTTCCTGATGCCGATACATTGGTAATATACATGGGTGGCTCAAACATCCGGACAATTGCCCGAAAAGCCATTGCACAGGGAAGAGCTCATGAAATTCCGGTTATGTTGGTTCACAACCTTTCATTACCCGGTCAGCAAGAATTTTTCTTCACTTTGGGTGAACTTGCTTTAAATGAGCAGAATTTTCCAACGCCTATCATCATTGTCATTGGCGAAGTGGTCTCTTTTCGAAACAGGACTGACGCGGTATTGTCAAAGAACATGCTTCGGGTTTCACGGGCAACCATCACTCATTTTAGCGACCGGGCAAAAGTGAAATCATTAGAACGACAGGTTTTCATCAATCAGCAGATGGTGAATTCGTTTGTTGATGCCGAAGAAAAATCAGGAAGGGACAGCCGTCCCTCAGCAGCCTTAAAATTAACAGCTGTTGGAAAAAAAACTAAAGAAGCACTGAAAGAATATGGGTTACAAGGAAATCAATCATCTTAAAGAACTGGAATCTGAATCTATCTTCATCATCCGTGAAGTCGCAGCGCAATTCGATCGCCCTGCCCTGCTCTTTTCTGGAGGGAAAGATTCTATTGTCATGGCCTATCTGGCATACAAGGCCTTTTATCCGGCAGTTATCCCGTTTCCATTTGTCCACATAGATACTGGTCACAATTTCGAGGAAACACTTACTTATCGTGACAAATTGATAAAGCAACTGGGTGCGAAACTCGTAGTAGGTTCGGTTGAAGAATCGATTCTGCTTGGACGGGTTGGGGAGGAAAAAGGATACTATGCCAGTCGCAACAAATTGCAAACCGTGACTTTGCTGGATACTCTCGAAAAATATGGTTTCGATGCAGCGCTTGGCGGTGGACGCCGCGATGAGGAGAAAGCCAGGGCCAAAGAACGTTTCTTTTCTCACAGGGATGAATTTGGTCAGTGGGACCCTAAAAACCAGCGTCCCGAATTGTGGAATATCTTCAACGGGAAAAAGCGCATGGGCGAACACTTCAGGGTTTTTCCGATCAGCAACTGGACCGAAATGGATGTGTGGCAGTATATCTTTCAGGAAGACATCCCGCTGCCTTCGCTCTACTACACACACCAGCGGGAAGTGTTTGAGCGGGATCAGATCCTTTATGCGGCGTTACCACCCATCCCGCGTAAACCTACCGAGAAGGTGGAGGTTAGGAGCGTACGCTGCCGAACCATAGGCGACATTACCTGTACAGGATTGACACTATCGACAGCCAACTCGCTTGAGGAGATCATTTCCGAAATTGCCGGTTCACGCGTTACAGAGCGTGGCGGACGTCTGGATGATAAACGCTCGGAAACTGCGATGGAAGACCGAAAAAAGGAGGGGTATTTTTGAGTTATGAGTTAGGAGTTATGAGTTACAACTCCATGATTATAACTCATAATTCATAACTCATAACTTATTGATTATTAGTTGAATTGATTAATTGAGGACATGATTGATAATGTATTGTCAGGTTTGTCCGGGAAAGAGACCGGATATTTGGATATGGAGCTACTTCGTTTCACCACAGCTGGCAGTGTTGATGACGGGAAAAGCACACTCATAGGGCGCTTGCTTTACGATAGCAAATCGATTTTCGAAGATCAGTTGCAATCGATGAAAGATGCCAGCAGGAGAATGGGGGCCGACGAGGTAAACCTTGCTTTGCTTACAGACGGGCTTCGTGCCGAACGGGAACAGGGAATTACCATCGATGTGGCTTACCGCTATTTTGCCACCCCAAAACGCAAATTCATCATTGCTGATACTCCCGGACATATTGAGTACACCAGAAACATGGTGACAGGGGCATCAACTGCCGATGTTGCAATTGTCTTAATTGATGCACGAAAAGGAATTTCAGAACAAACCAAACGTCACTCCTACATCGCTTCGCTGCTGCAAATCCCGAACGTGATCCTGGCAATTAACAAAATGGATCTGGTCGATTTTTCAGAAGAGGTTTTCGACACCATTCAGAAGGAATTTGAGGAAATAGCCACAATACTTAAATTTAAGAAAATCTATTTCATTCCTATTTCTGCGAGAGACGGCGACAATGTGGTCAATGCTTCGGCAAATACTCCATGGTACAAAGGAGAAACATTGCTGCACCTGCTCGAAACGATTCCGGTGCATTCTAACGAGCATACAATTCCTGCCCGATTCCCGGTTCAATACATCATTGGTTCCAACAATGACAAACTTCCCGATTACAAGGGATATGCCGGTCGCGTCTCGGGCGGATCATTCAAGGTTGGTGAAGCTATTCTTGTCTTACCATCAAACAAACGATCAATCATTCAAGCTATTAACGAAGGATCCGATGAATTAAATGAAGCCTTCACTCCCCAATCGGTCACAATACAACTGGAGGACAATTTAGATATTAACCGGGGAGATATGTTTGTAAAGTTTAGCGCGGCATATCCAAGATACAGCTCAACTATTTCGTTGCACGTTTGCTGGCTGAATGCGGTCCCTCTTCGCATAGGTGGGAAATACATTGTGAGACAAACAACCGAAGAAACATCTGCCATCATAAAGGATATTCGTTACAAGGTAAACATAGGTACACTTGAAAATATAAAGGACGACAAGACAGTGCATATGAATGACATAGCGCACGTAACCATTAAAACCCTAAAACCCTTGAAGTATGACGATTACAGTGAGAATCGGATCACAGGGAGTCTCGTATTAATTGATGAAAACACATTTGAGACTGTTGGAGCGGGAATGATCGTTTCTGACCCGGAAGTCTTTTCCTACAACATTTAGGGGTATCTAAGCTACAATTATCACTGCAACGCTATAAAGTTTGTGCGCTACATGAAACGAACATGAGCAAAAGCTCGCAAAAATGAATGAAAATCATATCTGTGAGTTCCATGAGAACATTCATATTATCTAAATATTAACTAAGTTATTTTCGAATGAAAAATGTGAATACAATTTCTTTTTACTTAAAAAGCGAAGAGCCGGCGAAATGATTCACCGGCTCTTCGCTTTTATGGGATAATCTCCTAATTGGTGCATGTACAATCTTCAACACATTTGAGGATGCCACTAAGACCTGCGTGTTTCAGATAGTAATAGGTATTTTTACCATCACGCGTCGAAGCAAGAACACCTTTTGATTTCAAAATTCCCAAATGGTGTGAGGTGGCTGATTGTTCTATGCCTAATCTCTCATAGATTTCGGTCACAGTCAATTTCTGCTCGCCTTCCAGAAAACTTAGAATGGTGATTCGCATTGGATGGGCTATCGCCTTGAGCATTTCTGCAGCGACCGTCAATTTTTCTAAAGTCTGTTCGTTGGTGTGCATGGGGTATGATTGATAGAAAAATTTGTAATACAGAAATACAAATATATAGATACTATATAGTTAATCAATGGAACAAATCGTTAAAATGTTTAATTTAGAACAGATACAAACAATTTCTGAGTGGACGAAAATTTGTTACTTTTGGCAATAGCAACTGCTTATACTCCATGGCATCCAAAAACGAAATTATTGCTCCGGTTGAAGCCGAGTTGAGTCATTTTGAACCCTATTTCAAAAAATCGACCAAGACTACTATCCCTCTGCTGGATACCATCATGCACTACATCCTGCGTCGCAAAGGGAAACAGATGCGACCAATCCTCGTATTCCTTTCGGCCAAACTGAATGGTCAATTCAACGAACGCAGCTATCATGCGGCACTTACCGTCGAATTGCTTCATACGGCAACGCTTGTTCACGATGATGTGGTCGATGAATCGTACCAGCGTAGAGGGTTTTTCTCGGTTAATGCCATTTGGAAAAACAAAATTGCAGTACTGGTCGGAGATTTTATTTTGGCCAAGGGGTTGCTTTGGTCGATAGAGCACAAGGATTACGATATCCTACAATTTATCTCACAGGCAGTCAGGGAGATGAGTGAAGGCGAGATTCTCCAGATCCAGAAAGCAAGGAAACTGGATATCACAGAGGATGTTTACTTCGAGATCATCCGCAAAAAAACGGCGTCACTAATGGCCACCAGCGCAGCTGTAGGAACCTGTTCTGTCACGGAGGATGCCGAAATCATTGAGCGCATGCGCCAGTTTGGTGAGTATGCAGGCATTGCATTCCAGATCAAGGATGATCTTTTCGATTTCCAGAAATCAAATCTCCTGGGCAAACCTACCGGGAATGATCTCAATGAAAAGAAGATCACCCTGCCGCTGATTTATGCACTCAACCAGGGAAGTTCGTCCGAAAAGCGGACCATGCTCAACATTGTTCGCAAGAAAAGCAAGACAGCGGCAGATCTGACGGCCGTCTCAAAATTCATAGAAGCCAAAGGCGGATTTATCTACGCCGAAAAAGTAATGCAGGAGTACCACCAAAAAGCCCTGGAACAGCTAATAACCTATCCGGATTCAGAATATAAGCGGGCATTGATTGCATTTGTGGAGTATATTACCACAAGGGAAAGTTAAGGGGGCAAGTGACTAAAGTGACCTAGAGTGAGCTAAAATGACTAAAGTGTCTTGGAAAGGATGCCTAAGTGAATTGTTACCCGTCAGGGCATAAAGCTCAATAGAAACAAAGCACAAAAGATCAGGTTTCCCCGGTAGGGGATCAACCATTCTGAACAAATTAATTTCAATACATCGCCCAATCTCTGTTTATTCCCTGACGGGAAAAACTGGACTCAACAATCAAATATTTCTATGGAGCTTAATGCCCTGACGGGCAAAAACCAACATTTACTTCTTCTTGCTGAAATTGACGATCAGGAAGTAGACAATAAAGCCCATAGAGATAGAGACCAATTCAATTCCAAATGGCAAGAGACTTTGATGCATATAATTCCGGTAAGCATCCTCATTGCCCATTCCAGGGCCCATTTGGTGAATTAAAATAAATCCCAGGCCGGCGAAGAAAGCAACCAAACCCCATTTAAGGGATGGATATTTATTGACCTCCTGATTTTCGGCTATGGGTGAAGCAATTTTTTGATCCAGTATACCCGCACTGTCGAAATGCCCGGCCCTTATTAGTTTCCTCCTGAGCAGGAAGTCTGTAAAATTTTTGATAATCTGATACATGGCAAAGAAAACAACTGCAGCCATTAATACTTCTGTCATAATTTTCGGTTTTAAAGTGTTTGTATCATGTGACAGCAGTATATTGTAAAATGTTGCAATGTCAGCTCTCTTTTTTTTATTGACAAAAAATGCAACATTTATTGAAAAATAGTGTCAAACTGTAAGTATGAACGATACTGAACTAATCAGCCAGATACTTGACGGGAACATGAATGCATTTACATTTTTGGTAAATCGTTACCAAAAATTGGTGGTGCATATTTCCGGAAGGCTGATTCAGCGACAGGACGAGCTCGAAGATGTTTGTCAGGAGGTATTTATCAAAGTCTATCAAAATCTTGGCAAGTACCGCAATGAATGTAAGTTATCGACATGGATCGCAACAATCGCTTATAATTCCAGTGTCAACTATTTGCGAAAATTCAGGAAATTTGAAGAAGTAAATCCGGATGACTCCTTTGCGCTGCGCAACCTAGCAGATTTCAGGATGGAAAATTATGAAATAACTGATTTAAAGCGCTATATCCGGGAGCAAATTGAACTGCTGCCCATTCAGTACCGAACTGTCGTAACCTTGTTTCACCTGGAAGAGTTCTCTTACCAGGAGGTTGAGCAGATAACCGGGATGGCTGAAGGAACAGTTAAAAGTTACCTGTTCAGGGCAAAAGCGCTATTAAGGGAGAAACTAAAACATATTGTCGACGAAAACAGCTTAAAATTAGTAAAGGAGATATCCAATGAGAAAGGATGAACTGACAGAAATTTTGGATAGATCACTCAGTGGGAAGCCTGATTTCCGGTTACCGGTTGATTTTGCACAAAAAGTAACCACCTCCATCGTCAGGCGTGAACGATGGAAAACCGACCTTCTGGATTATTTTTCCCTGACGGCAATATTGGTTGGTCTGATCGCTGCGGCATCCGGGATCTATTATCTTTTGGACAAAGAACTTTTGATCCGCACGCTGAATTTCTTTGAATCAAATTGGGTCCCTGTCGCCTTCCTGATCTTTATTTTAAATTTCGTCCTGTTTGCTGACAAGGTCCTATTGCGACTTTTGTTCAGTCATTGGAAGACTGACTAATTTTAGCATTTTCGGCAGAAACCTCATCAATTTTTCCTCTTTTTACCCAATCTGCGCGATCATCACCACATAGTTCTTGCCATACTTTTTGGCGCACTTCGGACAGGTAGTGTACCAGTGGTAAACTTTTTGTTTGTGGTATCCTTTTTCAACAAGGACCCGATCAAAATCAATGCACCATTTACCGGTATCCTTGAATGGCCCTTCATAAACTTTACTGTAGAATTTACCGGTAAAAATTTTGCTTTCAAGAGCTGGAACCGGCTTATCAACATTAATGTACAGATCCATGTTCCATTTGGAGGTGATGTCGGAGAGGCAGAGTCCTTGCGACCAGTCAGCCCCTGCAGCTGAAATTATTTTGTTCAGCTTTCTCATGACGCTGCCAAAATTTAATGGCATGTAGAAGAAGGTGCAAACAGAACTCTTGACAAATAACTTGTCGTTCCATTCAAAATTGACGTTGTCCCAGGGGATGGGATCGAATTTGGGACAACAGACGGGATCATTTGTTGTTTCCATGGTAATTGAATTAAAAGTGACTAAAGTGAACTAGAGTGACTAAAGTGACTAGAGTTATGGACTCCATACAAATCTGGCACATAAAGAAAGTACTTTAGTTCACTCTAGGCACTTTCTTTTGGTACCTAAAAATACGAAATTTTCTCTTCCGTTATCGAAGTTAAAAGATTGTTTGCCAGTCGGCTGGCACCAATCCTGAAAAGATGGGGATGGAGCCACTCCTCTCCCAGTATACTCCTTACAATGGCCGTATAATAGAGTGCATCTGCACTCTCCACGATTCCTCCGGCAGCTTTAAATCCAACTTTCTTTCCGGTCATCCGGTAAAATTCGCGGATGGCGCTGCACATCACCCAGGCAGCTTCAGGTGTGGCAGCCGGTTCCATCTTTCCGGTAGAGGTTTTGATAAAATCGGCGCCTGCAACCATGGCTATCAGCGAGGCTTTCCAGATATTTTCAGCGGTTTTAAGCGCTCCAGTTTCGAGAATGACTTTCAGATGGGCCTCACCGCAACTGCTTTTGATCTGTGAGATCTCCTTCATCACTTCTGTGCTGTTTCCCTCTAAAAATGCGCCAATGGAGATCACTATATCGATCTCATTGGCTCCCGCAGCAACCGCCATCGAGGTCTCCAGCTTCTTCACTTCAAGAAAAGTCATCGAGGATGGAAATCCAGCCGATACAGCGGCCAATGCAACATTGTGATCCTTCAGGTTTTTTCTCACAACCTTTACCAGCGTTGGATAGACGCAGATGGCAGCTACATTGGGTAATTCAACAAAATGACGGGGGAAGAGCGAGACTTTTTCTGCCATTAACCGTCCCTTCTCCTGAGTATCTTCTGCGCCAAGTGTGGTTAAATCGATGCAGGAGAAAGCCAGCTTCATATCCTTTTTGGAAAGAGCTCCTCCCATTTTAGCCCGGATGGCCTCCAATCCGTTTTTCACTTCGTCAGCATGGAAAGTGCGCTCGTAATTCTCGAATATCAGACTCATAGCTTACCTCTATTATAATAAGTTAACAAATATCAGAACTCTTTGTTTTTCGAATCGATGATAATTGTGACCGGTCCGTCGTTGAGCAACTCGACCTTCATATCTGCCCCAAAAATTCCGGTCTTAACAGGTTTCCCCAATTGAACTGATACCTTATCAACAAACATCTGGTACAAAGGAACGGAAATTTCAGGAGGTGCAGCCCTGATATAGGATGGGCGGTTTCCCTTTTTGGTGGCAGCATGAAGCGTAAACTGACTGATCAGCAGAATTTCTCCATTCGTATCCTTCACCGATAGGTTCATGACTCCCTCCTGATCAGCGAAAATGCGGAGTTGGACGATTTTGGCGCTCATCCAATCAAGATCCTCTGTAGTGTCTGCCTGCTCAAAACCCGCCAAAACCAACATCCCGTTTCCAATGGAAGAGACTTTATCCCCATCAACAGAAACAGAAGCATTGGAAACTCTTTGAACTACAACCCTCATAAGAAATTTTCGATTTTCGATTTTGGAATGGTGGACTCCAAACTTTCGCTCACCGGTACTGGAGCTAGGTCGCGGGACAAGAATCACCTCCAATCAAAATTAGTGAATTTTCAATAATATCTTTTGTTTCTGTGATAAATGAATATATTTCCAGAGTTCCCCAATCCAAAATCGAAATTCTAAAATCTAAAATTAAATTTATACCATTAGCCTTAAGGTTTCAGCTAACAGCCAGTAGCGAAGGGCTTTCCCAATAAACATATAAAGCATGGTGAGTTTGGGAGAGATCCGAAAAAAACCGAGACCCAAAATCAGGACATCTCCAATGATCGGGACAAACGAAAGCAGAGCCGACAAGGGTCCGTATTTTTGCAGCCTGGGGTTAATGGCATGAATCTTCTCCATTTTTACCTTTCCATATTTCTCGATCCAATCCATGTTTCCGAGGTAGCCAAGGTAGAAGATAGAGATCCCCCCCAGGGTATTCCCGGCTGTAGCAACTACGATACAAGATGTGATGTTTACCCCCGCCAGTATGAGCACGGACATGACAGCCTCCGAGTTAAACGGCAGGATAGATCCCGAAAGGAAACCGGCGAAAAAGAGGCCTGTGAGCCCGTAATGTTGGAGAAATTCGACCATAGGAAGGGATTGAGTTATGAGATATGAGTTATGAATTATGAGTTATAACGCACTATATCAATATTATAGGTAGAATGCCATAACTCATAACTCATATCTCATAACTCATAACTTATTCTCCTACTTTAGTCACTCTATGTTTAAGATAAAGCCGCTACTGCTGATCCGATAAGATTAGCATTGTGGATCTCGTTGACTTTTACCTTGACATCCTCGTGTCCGAGTTCTTCCAGAACTCTTTTGAGATATTTGGAAACCTGCTTGTTGTATGCTTTACAGCCCTTAACCTTGCTCCAGAATAGACTACCTTCCGCCGTCAGGCAAACCTTTTTAATCTCAGGATTGTGCGAAACCATCACGGCAACCAGTCCGGCCAGGGAAGCAGCAACCAATTTGGCAGAGCGTTTGTATATGCGACGGGCAGCGCGAACATGTTCCTTTTTGTTCTTTTCCGGCTTGTTGATCAGATCGGTGAGGGATTTGGCATCAAATTTCTCATCAAAACCATCCAGCGGGAAGAGTGTGGTGAAAATTTTGCCAAGATACATTCCGGATACGGCTTTCTCAAAGCGCTGCGCATTTTGTGTGCCTGAAGCAATGTCGACCTGGTCGTCGATGGTTGTCAGGTGCAACGGACGATAGTTTCCAGATTCGAGATTGATCGGGGTCAGTCCCTGCCAGTTCAACTCTACGTCGAGTTTGCCAATATTATCGGAATGGATAAAAGTTGCCATGTTCGTACCTGTTCCAACGATCAGGCCAATGTAGGCATCGTAGGAGCTGTCAGACAATCCCGCAAAAAGACTGGCTACCGTATCGTTGATCACCTTTACAGCAGTAAATTCGGCTTCGCTCTGAGTATTCAGAAACTCTTTCAGCGGTTTGCCTATCGGCTGATCGATCATCTCCGGAATGTCAACCCCTTTGGTCCAGCGAAGTAATTTGGCATCACCGTCCGGCAGACATTCAGCTGGATAGGAGAAACAATATCCGATGGGAGATCTCTCCGGCATTTTAAGGTCTTTGAGGAAGGAAGCCTGCTCGACAAACAGATCTTTCGCAGTATAGCCTTTCGTTTTCATGACACTCAGATCTTTGCTCCAGCCATCAGGCGGGTAAATATCCGTTTCACCATCTTTGAAACTGACAACAGAAGCCCTGTAATTGGTACCTCCCAAATCCAGTACAGTTGCCTGGCCTTCCACACCCAATGTTTTTGGCTTAATGTAGGTTGGAATACATTGAATTTCAGTACTGTGGTTGTTCAATCCGTTTTCCACCTTTTGCTGAAGATCCTGTGCTATCTCCTTCAGCTGATCTGTTGATAATTTGAAAATATTTTCCTTCATCGTAAAAAAATTTGTTTGGTTTTCAATTACAGAACAGGAACCAGGGAAAACAACATTACTGAACTTTGGCTGCGTCCATGATCATTCTGATTTGTACCAAAAGTAGAATTTTATTTTTTCTAAAATGGCCGGTTAATCTTTTTTAACTGGTGCAAAACAGAAAAAAATAAAGAACCCACCGATTTTGCCTATTTTTGTCTAAAATTAAGAGGATCACCATGGAGCAATTTTCAACACGACAGAACAAGATCGGCCGGCTTATCCAAAAAGAGCTGAGTGAATTCTTCCGGCGGGAAGCGCTTACTCTGGCCAAAGGGAAAATGGTTTCCGTCACAGCCGTCCGTATCACCAAGGATATGTCCCTGGCCAGATGCTACCTCAGCATCTTTCCGTCTGAAGGCGCTGCCGAAGTGATGGCTGATATCAAGTTGCACAAAGGACATTTTCGCGGAGAGCTGGGTCATGCCGTTCGCTTTCAACTGCGTCATGTTCCGGAGCTGGAGTTTTTTGTGGACGACAGTTTGGACTACATTGAAAAGATTGATAACCTGCTGAAGTAAGTTCGAAACACAGCCCACCCATGCATTACGACCCAATCAAACGCCAACTGGGAAACCTTTTCAACAGCTCTCCATTGTTGCGGAAACTGTTCTATCGGCTACTCGATCTGTTGCTGCTCAGGGCCTGGCATGTGAACAAGGCACTCAAATCCTTACAAGAAAATAGTACGGTTTCAGTGAAGAGTGTCCTCGATGCCGGATCCGGATTTGGACAATATTGTTACAGCATTTCGCGCCTCTTCCCTTCCGCAAAAATTCTGGGGGTAGATGTCAAACAGGAACAGATCGACGACTGTAACCTATTCTTTCAACACATCGAAAAAGGGAGTCAGGTCTCGTTTGAGGTGGCCGACCTTACCCAATACAAAGCTCCCGGCAAATACAACCTGATCCTTTCTGTCGATGTGATGGAACACATTCTGGAAGATGAACTGGTCTTCCAAAATTTTAGTGAATCACTGCAACCCGGTGGTATCCTGCTGATTTCGACCCCTTCCGATCAGGGAGGTTCTGATACGGATCACCACGATGAGGAGGGTATGCATGGTTTTATCGAGGAGCATGTCAGGGATGGATACAACACGGAAGATATCCGAAAGAAATTGCTGACTGCCGGATTCTCGAGGGTCGAAACATCATACACTTATGGCAAATACGGGTCAGTAGCCTGGAAGTTATCGATGAAATATCCCATCCTTCTGCTGGGATTTTCAAAAATCTTCTACCTGATACTTCCATTTTATTACCTGGTGCTGTTTCCTTTTTGCGCTGTACTGAATTATATTGACGTAAATCAAACCAACAAGTCGGGAACCGGATTGCTGGTAAAAGCATATAAATAAGTCCCATTGAACTTTTCGTTTTACATAGCCCGGCGGTATCTCTTCTCTAGAAAGAAGACCAATATGATCAACCTGATCTCGGCCATTTCAGTAACAGGACTGATTGTTGGCACAATGGGACTGATAATCGGATTATCGGGTTTCAACGGGTTTGATGCGTTGATCAAGTCGCTTTTCTCCTCCTTCGATCCGGAACTCAGGATCACAATCAAAGAGGGCAAAAGCTTTTCTGCCACCGGATCACAATTTGATGCACTTCGCAAAATGCCGGGAGTAGCCTATTATTCCGAGATTGTTGAGGACATTGCAATGTTGCGTTACAACGACCGGATGGTTGTTGCCACCATCAAAGGAGTCAGTGAAGATTATCTGGAATTTTCGGGCATCGATTCGATGATGGTCCAGGGGGAGTTCAAATTAAAAGATGCCACAAACAACTATGCCGTTTTTGGTGAAGTCATCGCTGGAAATTTACAAGTTGGAGTACAACAAATGGAGCCTGTTAGCGTTTTTGTACCTAAAAAGGGAAGAGAATCGTCTCTATTACCAACCGAAAATTTCAACCAGAAATTGATCTACCCATCGGGAATCTTCTCTATCCAGCAGGAACTTGACGCCAAATATGTAATCGTACCAATCGCTTTTGCACGGGAGATTTTTGAACTGCCCGAAAAGGTGAATGCCATAGAGCTGAAACTCAAAGAAGGGATCTCTGAAAAAGAGACGAAAGCCGCCATAGCCGCACTCCTGGGTAATAGTTTCGAAATCAAGAATCGCTACCAACAGCACGACTACCTCTACAAAACCATGCTGAGCGAAAAATATGCTACCTATCTGATCCTGATCCTGATTCTTGTGATTGCCTCTTTCAATATTGTGGGCTCATTAACCATGCTGATCCTCGACAAGAAAGAGGACATCGCCATCCTGCAAAGCATGGGCGCGGATAGGCGCACCATCCGGAATATTTTCCTCTTCGAAGGGTGGCTTATCTCCTTTATCGGGGCTATCCTCGGAACCGTAGCCGGACTAGCAATTTGTCAGGCACAAATCTCCTATGGTCTGGTCAGGCTTTCGGGCAAAGCCTCCTCTTTTATCATTGATGCCTATCCGATGAAAATCATATCTACCGACGTGATCCTGGTGGTCATCTCCGTCTCCCTGATCGGATTTTTAGCGGCATGGTATCCGGTTCGTTTTGTCTCTGAGAAACTATTCAGTGACGAGAACCACTGAAAAAGGATAAAGGATAAAGTAAAAAGGATAAAGGGCGCAGTAATATTAAGATCAGGTGGATAAGATGACAAGGAAATTATTTATCTTTACACTATGGTTAATCAAAAGGAAAATAATGCCAATTATATTGGAACCCTGTTTTTTATGGTTCTCTTCTTCCTTTTGATTTCTTCTTTCTCCAATAAATCAGCCAGCCCAATCACTTTGTCATCTCAATATCAACAGAAAAGTGAATTATGTCTAGGTATTACAAAGGCGGTTGTTGCAGATGCTATTCAATTGCCTGCTATTCAAAACAGTTGCCTGTCACTGCTTCACAATTACAACATCAATCTTTTTAATGAGACCTGCAAAATAATAGCGGACAACAGTATAATAACCCAACGCTTTATTGTACTTAAAGAAACTGCGCTTTTGATAAAACCGCAATCCCCACTGTGGTTATGCTTCCTGCTTCTTCCCCCGGATACCAAAGAACCGAGGATTTTAAGTTAGATCCCAAATTTTTTATTTCGATCATTTATTTTACTCCTTGTCTGTTACAAGTGAGCAGTTATTTAACTTAAAATTTTACAACAATGAGAGCCATATTGTATTTATTCATTGCAATTTTTGTTTTCGGTATTTTAGAACCGAGCTTTACAAATAAAGTAAATGCACAAAACAGCATACTGATTCAATCCACTGATAGTAAGGTATCTTCCATCTTACTTACTCAATCCGCCCAAATAATTTCTGCCAGGCTAAAGGATTTTAGCCCGGAAAAATTTGATCTCAAAGTGATTCCTGAAAAGAATCAGATACTTGTAAGCTTCACGAGTAACCAAGATTTAAAAACAATCGAGAAGCTTCTTACGCATATAGGATCACTGGCATTTTATGAAACCTACGATCGTGCGGGTTTGACTGAACTTCTTAATGGGGACAAACAGTTATTTTCTCTTTTCGCAAGCAACCATGACAATCAATCGAATGTGCAGATTGGATGTGCCACTGTTGCAGAAGTTGAAAAAGTAACCAGTTATTTAAAAACACTTGGGCAAGTCGAAAAATGCAAATTTGCCTGGGATGAACATTTTGAGGATTCAAATGTATGCCTTTATGCGCTTAAAACAGACAGCAAAAAAGGTGCCCTGATTGTTGGAGAAGATATTGAAAGTGTCCAACACAAACAGGATAAAGTATTAAAGGTCAATGCGATTGCAATTAAATTAAAGAAATCAGCCATAGAAATATGGGCTGATGCCACAAAACGCAACATGAATCACGCAATTGCAATTGTATTGGATAACAATGTGCTGGCTGCCCCCACCGTCCGTTCTGTAATAAATGGGGGTCATATCGAGATTACGGGTAATTATACCCAAAATCAGGCAAAATATATTGCTGCTCTTGGGAACAATGGCGTACTGCCCCTGATTTTTAAAGTCGTCAAATAAAGACAGTGGCAAATATCTGATATACAGGCAATTTAATGCCTTTAGTAAATTCAACTGACGGGGTGACTAAGAGTGACCCCGTCAGTTATGTAATACTGTTGGCTGGAAAGAGATATTTTCATACATTTCAGATGTTTTCTGAGCTAATTAAACCTGTATGAACAGACGACTAGCCTTGTGGTCCATAACCGTTGGACTGGGTGGATTTCTTTTTGGTCTGGATGTGGCCGTTATCTCGGGCGCTGAGCAAGCGATTCAAAAATTGTGGGGCCTGAGCGACTGGCTCCATGGCACAGCAATCGCCATGGCACTTTATGGTACAGCATTTGGCGCCGCATTGGGTAATATCCCTGCCAACAAGATTGGACGCAAAAGAACTTTGATCTGGATAGGTGTACTCTTCTTTATCACCTCCATTGGGGCTGCCATGTCGACAAACGTTTACCTCTTCATGTTCTTCCGGTTTTTGAGTGGCCTTAGCATCGGTGCCTCTTCGGTTGTCGCACCTGTTTATATTTCTGAAATCGCCCCGCCAAAATACCGCGGCCGCATGGTTCTCTCTTTTCAGCTAAATGTGGTGTCAGGCATTCTGATTGCCTACTTTTCGAACTACCTCCTGCAGGGTGTCGGAGGTGCCAACGACTGGCGCTGGATGTTGGGCGTGGTTGCCATTCCTTCGCTTATCTTTTCCATACTGATGTTATTCACTCCCGAAACTCCCAGGTGGCTGGTCCTGTTCAAAAAAGACGATGAAGCTGCCAAAAGAGTATTGGCATTAACAGGGGAGGCTTCGGACCACCTGATCGAAGAGATCAAAGCATCCGTTTCGACGCTGCGCGAATCGTTGTTCAGCAGAAAATTTCTGAAGCCCCTGGTGCTGGCCTTTTTAATTGCCGCCTTTAACCAGCTTTCCGGTATCAATGCCATTATCTATTTCGCGCCAAAAGTTTTCGAGATGGCGGGTATTGCAAGAAATGGGGCACTTCTCTCGACAGTCGGGATCGGTGTTGTCAACCTGATTTTCACCCTTTCGAGTTGGTACCTGATTGATCGCTATGGCCGAAAATCTCTCATGTACATAGGCTCTTTCGGATATATTTTCTCACTTACCATGATCGCCGTCTCCTTCAATGGGGCTGACCATCGTCCGATTGTTTATTATGTTTTCCTGTTTATTGCCTCCCATGCCATCGGACAGGGAGCAGTGATCTGGGTCTTCCTCTCCGAGCTCTTTCCAAATTCAGTGCGTGCCAGTGGAACCTCTTTCGGTTGCCTCACCCATTGGGTTTTTGCCGCTTTGGTCGCTCAGGTTTTCCCGTTTTTTGCTTCCAATGTATCAGGCGCCTGGATTTTCGGCTTCTTTGCCTTTATGATGGTATTACAATTGCTTTACGTCTGGAAAATGATGCCTGAAACCAAAGGGATTGCCTTGGAGGAGATGGGAAGCACGGTGGTTTTGCATTAAGGAATGGACAAATGACAATGATATATTTCCCTGTAAGAGTGAACATAACAATGCGAATGATGCGCCAAAACATATTCTCAAAACACTGATAATCTGTGACTAAAATATACAAAGGACTTTACTTCCAGGTGATCGTCGCCATCATTCTTGGTATCATCTTAGGAGTTTACCAACCTGCATTCGCCGAAGCAATGAAACCATTGGGAGATGGATTTATCAAGCTGGTCAAAATGATGATCGCTCCAATCATCTTTGTGACCATCGTAACTGGGATCGCCGGGATGCAGGATACCAAAAAGGTGGGGAGGGTTGGTATCAAGGCAATCTTGTATTTTGAAGTTATCTCCACGCTGGCCCTGATTATCGGCCTGATCGTTGTAAATCTCTTCCAGCCGGGTTCCGGCATGCATGTTGATCCGCTTACGCTTGACCAATCAGCTGTAGCGAAATTTGTAAAGCCAGCCCAAAGCCACGGAGTAGTTGATTTTTTCATGAACATCATCCCCGAAAATATTATCAGCGCACTGGCCGAAGGAAATATCCTCCAGGTGCTGTTCTTCTCTGTGCTTTTCGGATTTGCTCTCTCTAAAGTCGGGGAAAAAGCTGCTCCGATTCTGAAAGGGATTAAATCGCTCGAATCCGGACTCTTCGGAATAATCAAAATTATCATGAAGGTGGCTCCCATCGGTGCGTTCGGCGCAATGAGCTTCACCATAGGGAAATACGGCCTTGGTTCGCTTGTTTCACTCGGTCAGCTGATGCTTTCTTTCTACACTACCTGTCTCCTTTTCATATTTCTGGTGCTGGGATCTGTGATGAAACTATCCGGATTCAGCCTGTTTCGTCTGCTTAGCAAGATCACGGAGGAAATTCTGATTGTGCTGGGAACCTCTTCCTCCGAAGCAGCCCTTCCGAGCCTGATGGAGAAGATGGAAAAGATAGGCTGTTCGCGCTCGGTTGTTGGACTGGTCATCCCAACGGGTTACTCTTTTAATATGGATGGAACCTCAATCTACCTCACCATGGCAGCCGTCTTTTTGGCGCAGGCTACAGGTACTCCGCTCAATTTATCTCACCAGATCACCCTTTTGCTGGTCCTGCTGATCACCTCCAAAGGTGCTGCAGGGGTAACCGGGAGTGGCTTTATCACCCTGGCAGCAGTTTTGCCCATTGTAGGTACAGTGCCGGTTGCCGCTCTGGCTTTGATTTTGGGAATTGATCGCTTCATGAGCGAAGCACGGGCCATTACCAATTTGATCGGCAATGCCGTGGCGACGGTGGTAGTGGCAAAGTGGGAAAAAGAGATAGATCAGACGACTGCAATGGAGTCAATTGGTTAGATTTTAATATTGACTACAATCGTTTGAAATTCAATATTATATCTCACTTTTAATCTATTTCTGACGGGGTGACTCAGAGTGACCCCGTCAACTAGCTTAAAGTCAACTCCGATTTTGTCGTATAGGGTATGGTAAAATAAAACTCAGATCCTTTTACTCCATTAACTCTCTTTGAGCTGCTTTTTACCCAAATTTTTCCACCCAGCATCTCAACATATGCTTTGGATATCGACAAACCCAATCCTGCACCCTCGTAATCCCTGGAAAGAGATTCGCTGACTTGTCTGAATCGGTCAAAGATTACTTTTTGATGTTCCTTACAAATTCCAATGCCGGTATCTTTGACAAAAAACTCCAAAAAATCTCTCTTTTTTACATAACCAAAATCGATGTGTCCCTTTTCAGTAAATTTAATGGCGTTTTGGAGGAGGTTAGTGACGATGGCATTGATTTTCTTATGATCAGTAAATATCATGGATTTTCTCTCGGACAGTGAATTTCTGAATGAAATCTCCATCCCCTTTTGCTCCACCTCGGTTTTAAAGATTGAATAGATTTCTTTTATTTGTTCGTTTATATTGGTCTCTGAAATGCTTATTTCTGGTTGTTTAGAAGCTATTTTTGAAATAGATACGATATTGTCGATGATATTTAACATCCTGTTTCCACTATCCTCAATGACTTTTAAATATTCTTTCTGATCATCGCCGGTGAGATCAGATTCCTTTAACAGCTCAGCAAAACCAAGAATTCCATTCATAGGTGTGCGAATTTCGTGGCTCATATTGTTAAGAAATGCTGATTTTAAGCGATCACTCTCTTCTGCATGTTCTTTTGCGATAAGCAACTCCTTTTCAGCATTTTTTTGCTTCGTAATATCCTGAACCGTACCATATAGTTCATTGATCTCTCCGTTTTTTCCCGAACTGGCACCTCCAAAAAGATTTACATTCCGTATGGTGCCGTCAGGGCGATTGAGTTCAAGTTCAAGATGGTAGGATTCTCCCGTTTTCAATGCATTTTCAATCGCATTTTTCAGCATCAATCTGCTTTGCGA
>JAPLDT010000047.1 GCA_026391315.1 Bacteroidia bacterium | reverse complement strand
TCTTCCGATCCGTTTAAAACCAGTTCTATTTCAAAATCCATGGACTGTTTCAGGTCTACTGAATTGGCCTTTACGGTAATTCCCGACTGGAACAAATCATTATCAGCAACGCCTGGATCAACTTTGCATTTCTGACCATTAATAACCAATTCCGGAAGATTCTTAATGCCTCGCATATCTGAGACCCCAATGGTGAAATAGGCCGCACTCCAGTTGAAATTTGCATTTGGAAGATCCAGTTGCGAAACATCAGGCTGTACAAACGAACCTTTCAATTTGAACATTCCCTCGTAAACAACAACTTCGTAAATTCCTCTCTTCCTTGTTTCCGGGTAAAGAACACCATCTGTTTTTAAGGTGTTGGGAAGAAAATGTGCAATCCCATGTCGTTCATTGAATCCCTGATTGTTCTCCCCCGGTTCAGTCACCGAAAACGGAACATTCAATACCGGACCGGCAACTACCTGTTTTCCTCCCCATTGGGCGTAAAGTTCATTTTTCACCTTTTGGCTAAGGGCAGTCCGCTCGCGAATAACATCTTGAATCAAAAACGATGGGATAAGCAGCAAAATGGCCAATCCTGAAACGATAATCATCTTAACACTGTAACTGTTCAAGAACTGTTGAATACTTTTTGTTTCCATTTTTTAAGTTTTTAAAAGTACTTTGAATTACAAAGTTTGAAATTAAAAAAAATTATTGATTATTTATGAGTTCTTCAAGTGCCGCCAAATGTGAGCGAAACAAATCCCTTCCATGCTCAGAGGCCTTGTAGGTTGTACTTGGCTTCCGACCTATAAATTGCTTCGAAACCACAACAATTTCCTGTTGTTCCAACGTTTTGAGGTGACTGGCAAGGTTTCCGTCAGTCAATCCGAGCAACTCCTTCAGCGCGTTGAAATCAAGCGTATCATTCACCATGAGCGCCGACATGACTCCGAGCCTGATACGACTTTCAAATACTTTCTGAAGGTTTAAAATTGGATTCTTCACCAGAATTTATTTATAATTTACTATTTTCACTAAACTTCATTTTGGGAATTTCAGGAAATAAGTTGCGGGTTTCCCCCTTGCTCCCTGCCCCTTGCTCTATGCTCTATGCCCTCAGCCCTTACCGTTCATGACGGTAAAACATCACTACCCCGTAAACGATATGCATTAAGCCAAAACCTATTGTCCAAAAAAGAAGATCATGATAAACGAAGATTCCGGCCAAAATGCCTAAAACAATTTGTGTCAGTCCAAGATAATGAATCTCCCCAAAAGTAAACTTCCCTGCATTTACCAGCGACAAACCATAAAAAATGAGCATAGCGGATACAATCAGCATCAAATTGTTCTGAAACACCAAAATCAGAATAAAAATTCCTCCTGATACCAGTGGAATCAATAAATGGACGAGTAATCGACGGGTTGAATGAGTCCAAAACCGGTGTCCTGACTTCCTGGCATTTCTTTGTGAAAAGAAGATAGCACCCAAAACGGCAAATCCAAGAACCAGCATCGCATCCAATGCAAGATAAAACCTGATGCCTGTCATTGTCCATTCACCCGAACCATGCATATAGTCGCTATAAGGAACATGACCTGAATCCAGAATAAGAAACCACGCAATTGCTGCTCCGAACAAAGCGCATACACCAGCAAAAATGCCTGATAATCCACTAAGCGACAAAAACTTGGACGACCGTTCCATAATTTCGCGAATGGCCTGAAGATCTTGATTGGGACTTGTAAGATTTGTTTCCATTTGAAAGTACTTTGAAATACAAAGTTAGTACTCAAAATTGAAAATACAATAGGTTTACAAAAAAATCCTATAAATTTTAATTATGCGAAGAAAGGCGCTAACTAATACCAGACCATAAATACGTCATATGATTTTTCATCGCTGTAGTCATATTGACCGTTAAGATTACAGCCTATATTCAAAAAACAGTAAATTATCAAAGAGTATCCAATAAAAAATTTGCATAGCGCTATATATCAAATAGTTAAATCAAACACTTCGTTTTGAAACTGTCGCAACTTTCGAATAAATGGTGGGCACTAACAAATTCATTAACTTTGCTTAAAACAAAATCTAATGGAACCTCAAATTAGTTTGTCTCCCGGGTTTTATTATGGAATTATTAGTTTGCTTTTTATTGCATTGGCTACAGTTGTATACTTAATATTCCAGTTACATAAATCATCGATCAGTAAACGAACTTTGGAATCAAAATATCGGGATTTGGAAGGGATGTTTAATGAGATACAACTCGAAAACCTGGATTCGAGACTCAATCCTCACTTGTTCAAAAATATACTTAACTCTGTGCAGTCGCATGCTTATCAAACCTATTTCGCACTAGACAAACTAGCCAACGTACTTGATTACATCCTTTATGATAGCCGGAAAAAATTTGTGACCCCAAAACAGGAGATTGAATTCGCACTCAACCTGATCGAAATCAATAAAATTAAGTTAAGCCCACTTTTTGAATTAAAAGTAAAACTGAAGGTCAATGAAAATGAACCACTTTATCATCAAAACCTGCTTGCCCCCTTTATTTCTACAGATTTAATTGAAAATGCATTTAAACACGCTGACCTGCAAAGCCCCGGGGCCTTTATTTCGATTACTTTTGAATTTAATGATAACACCTTCCGTCTCACTGTTGCCAACAAAATATCGGAGAAAGCACCCATCAAAAAACAGAACAGTGGCTTTGGGATAGAAGCGCTCGAACAACGGTTGAAAATCATCTACTCCAATCATTTCAAATTTGACTCTTTTATTGAAAACAACGTCTATATTGCAAATCTAAAAATTGACTTATTTGAATACAAAGCTAAAATGCTTGCTGCTGGACGATGAATTACCCGGTCTTTCGTACCTGAAACTCCTTTGCGAACAAATCAACGAAATCGAGGTCGTAAGGGCTTTTAACGATCCTGAGATATTTCTGAAAGAGTTCCCGGGCATGGAATTCGACCTTTGCATACTCGACATAGAAATGCCAACCACCAGTGGAATTGAGATCGCCAAAATGCTCAAAAGCAAACCCGTCATATTTACCACTGCCTACAAAAATTATGCTGCCGATGCTTTCGACCTCGATGCAATCGACTATGTTATAAAACCAATAAAGATTGAACGCCTTCAACAGGCTATAAATAAGGCTATTCAAAGAAATAATCTCAATAATATACGTACTAAACATATCCGGGTAAACACAGACAAAGGAATTGCGCTGATTGATATCGATCAATTGATATACATAAGGTCTTCAGAAATCGACAGCCGGGATAAAACAGCGCTTTTGCGGGATGGAACAAGATTACAATTGAAAAACATTTCATTTGATAAGCTATTTTCCCTGGTACCTTCCGAATCATTCTGCAGGGTAAACAAAAAAGAAATGATCGCTTTGAATACGGTATACTATTTTTCCAACGACCAAATCATTACCAACATTTATTTCCAATCCGATAAACCCTTCCTACTAACCTTAGGCGAAACCTATCGAACCGGTTTCATCAGCAAAATAAACGGGTAGTTTGTTACAAAATATATCCTTCTTATTACAAATGGAGATTATACAATCTGAACGAAGTAAATTCCCTGTTTTCTTCTACTATTTTTACTGAATAGTACTTTGAGTGACCATCTGGATTGCTCCATCATTCAACTTGAAACACATGAGGAATTTAAAATACTCTTTGCTGTATTTCGTAATTCTCCTGTTTTTCTTTGCATTGATCTATTGGATTTTACAGTCCGGGAAAATGCTTGAAACAGGTATCAATGTGATTGTCCCCCAGTCGCCTGTTTCAAGTCTTTCTCAGTTTATTCAGTCAATTTCCAATAATTTTTCCCATCCTTTTGGTCTGCTTCTGGTTCAGATTGTCACAATTATTATCGTTTCAAGAATATTCGCACTGTTTTTCAGAAGGATACATCAACCGGCAGTTATCGGTGAAATAGTTGCTGGCATTGCCTTGGGTCCCTCTTTACTGGGGCTCTTTTCCCCCGCATTATCATCTGCCCTGTTCCCTGAAAATTCTCTTGGCAACCTAAATATTTTAAGCCAGTTCGGGTTAATCCTCTTCATGTTTATGGTGGGAATGGAACTTGATATCAATTTGATAAAGAACAAGGTTAAAGATGCAACAGTAGTAAGCAATGCCGGAATCATCATCCCATTTACCCTGGGAATTGGATTGGCCTATTTTATCTATGAAAATTTCGCTCCGAAAGGAGTTCCTTTTATCTCTTTTGGCTTGTTTCTCGGAATGGCAATGAGTATCACAGCTTTCCCCGTTCTGGCAAGAATCGTTCAGGAACGGGGACTACACAAAACTCGCTTGGGAACTCTTGTCATCACCTGTGCAGCTGCAGATGATATCTCTGCATGGTGTATGCTGGCCGCTATAATCGCCATTGCCAAGGTCGGTTCGTTTCTAAGTTCACTTTATGTCATTCTTTTATCAATAGGATATGTTTTATTAATGATCAAAGTAGTTCGTCCTTTTCTGAAAAGGGTTGGAGATTTGCATGCCTCAAGGGAAACCCTTAGCAAACAGGTTGTAGCGATCTTTTTTCTCACTTTGCTGATATCTTCATATACCACTGAGATCATTGGAATACATGCACTTTTTGGAGCTTTTCTGGCAGGAACAATTATGCCTGAAAATTTAAAATTCAGAAATATTTTCATTCAGAAAATTGAAGACGTTTCATTGGTTTTGCTGCTCCCTCTCTTTTTTGTCTTTACAGGATTGCGTACCCAGATCGGACTTTTGAATGATATTTATCTCTGGAAAATAACAGGGCTTATTATTTTGGTTGCCATAACCGGAAAATTTGTGGGCAGCACAATTGCCTCAAAAATAACAGGACAAAACTGGAAAGACAGCCTTACTATCGGGGCATTAATGAACACGCGCGGACTCATGGAACTCGTAGTCCTTAACATTGGATACGAACTTGGGATTCTGTCACCGAAAGTATTCTCTATGATGGTAATCATGGCTTTGGTTACCACTTTTATGACAGGACCTGCCCTGGATCTGATTGAAAGAATATTCAGGCCAAAGACAAGCATCATTCAGGAAAGAATCAGTCAACTGAGAAAGTTCAAAATAATTCTTTCGTTTGGAAATCCCGAAATGGGCAGCGCCTTACTTCGACTTGCAAATAATTTGGTTAAAAAGCACCAGGAAAACAGTTCTGTTACCGCCTTGCATCTGTGTCCAAACAACATGTTGCATCATTACAATTTGGATGAATATGAAGATGAAAGTTTTGCACCTGTAATTCAGGAATCAAAACTGCTGGACCAGAAGATTACAACCATGTTTAAAGCCTCTGATAATATAGACGATGACATTGTAGAAATAACCAATAAAGGAGACTTCGATTTACTACTAATCGGCATTGGACAATCAATCTTTGAAGGGAGTCTTCTTGGCAGGATCCTGGGTTATACTAACCGCATAGTTAATCCTGACCGACTGATTCAGAAAGTTTCAGGAAAAGATAAAATGTTCGGAAATTCATCATTTGACGACCGAACCCAAAATATCCTATCCGGGAGTATGGTTCCGATTGGAATTTTTATTCAAAAAAATACAGGTAACTTTGATCATGTTGTGGTGCCTTTCTTTTCCGAAAAGGACATCTTCCTGATTGAATACATTCGACGGCTAATTAAGAATTCTGAGGCTCAAATTACAGTTACTGACCCAAACAACCTTTTAAGAAATAACACCAACATCAAGGAAACCATAAGGGCGATTGAACAGGAGGCACCAAACTATATTACTTTGAATTACCATGATGTTATTGATGGAGAGTATATCTCCCAATTTCAACTGATGGTCATCTCAACATACGGATGGAATAAACTGATTGACTTACAACCCAAATGGCTTGACAAAGCACCATCAATATTAATTCTTCAGGAGAAGGGAGGATTTGGTATTCTGTCTCGTCCTGAATAAGACACGATTTCAATTTCAATGAACCTATTGCTCCATTAAAAGCTTTTTCACCACTTCGTCATAATAAGGTTTTTCTTTCAGACTCGAATGAGAACCAGGGAAATAGAGAATATCCACTTCGATTAAATTGGGGAAGTCGAAATCACGCATCACTACTGCACAACGCATATCATTGGAAAGGCGCGTATTGTCAATCATTGGAAACTGGAAATAATCTATCGTGAATTCCTGAGTCACCATGTTAACAAACTTATTGTTGAGAGAGGTCTCAATATCCAGTCTCACATTAACCCTTTTTTCATCCACATTGTATCCTGATGCTTTCAGAAATACAACTCTTTTATACACACTATTTGTATTTCCAGCTTTAACCGTATCGTAAAATACCTTTGAATCTTTCCAATCCATGGCAAATTCCTGAGAAAGTCCAGGTTTGTATTTTGCCGAATCGCCAGGGAAAGTAATAAACATGGTCTCTCTGGCAGCAGCCCCTTCGAGGCTGGAAATCTGCTTTGAAATAACATCCCCTGCCATTTTATACAATCGATTCCGGTATGCTTCTTTGAGCTGGATGTTTTTTTCGGCGGCAATTTGCCTGTCCAGGTAAACAAAAAGCGGCATCAGGTTGAGCGATTCATGGAAATTATAAGCCAGCAGTTCGAGTTGCAATATATTTTCATCCAACGAGTGTGAATCTTTGAGGATGGTACCCAGAATAGAGTTGAACATATCTTTCCTCAGGGCGCTTTCGGATTGCTCCCGGCTACTCATCAATTCGGTGTAAAGCCTGATTTTCGAATCGTTGTTCTGTCTGCTATTCAGATAAGCAGAGCCAAAATAGCTGACCAAAGCAATTGTCAGGGCTGTGATCAGGCCACCAATGGGATGCAAAATGATTTCTATCTTGTCCCACGTGTCCCGCTTTTCCTTTTTGGGGACTAAAGGCTCTTCAGTATCCATTTGTCACCGGCTTTATTCATCAACAAATTGTAACGAGTTGACTTATTGGATGAAAAAACCTCAAACCCAGCGTCCTTGTATCCAACAACTCCAAGATTAAATTTCCCCACCTCCTTTATTGTAACCGTAAAGTAGCCGTTTGCATCAGTTTTTGCGGTTCCCAGTACCTTATCATTTTGCATTATTTGTACAACCTGATTGGTCAATGGTTTTCCGTCATCGCCTTTTATTGTTCCATAAATTTCTCCTGAAAATGACAGAAATGGGACAAACAATAAGAATAAAAAAAGTATTCCAGTTGCTTTCATATGATTATTATTTTGTTTTTTATTTGCCATATGGAACTCGCCAATGCGCCAGAATGCTGATCCACCTGTGAAAACAGCAATTCTCATGGCTCGTTTCATATCGCTTTTATTAATTAAAATTAGCCAAATGATTTCTAATTGGACTATAAATATAAGCTAAAAAAAGGAGGAATACTTTAGCATTGGGATATTTAACTACCTATTGATCAATTTCGCACTACCACCTGAATATCTGTCACCTTGCACCACAATTTTCGATGAAGCGGAGTTAATTTCCTGAAGCTCGCCAGCTGTCAGTTCTACTGCTGCTGCTTCGAGATTCTCGTTTAAACGGTGCAACTTTGTTGTGCCCGGAATTGGGATAAACCAAGGTTTTTGTGCTAATATCCATGCAAGCGCTATTTGAGCAGGAGTAACATTTTTGCGCTGCGCAACCGCAGCCACCAAATCTACAAATGCCATATTTGCTTTAAGGTTTTCGGGCGATAAACGGGGAACTGTGCTCCGGAAATCTTTACTGTCGAAGGTGGTGTTCTGATCCATTTTCCCAGTAAGAAAGCCCTTGCCAAGCGGGCTGAATGGTACAAAGCCAATTCCAAGTTCTTCAAGCGTTGGGATTATTTCTTCTTCCGGCTCGCGCCACCACAAGGAATACTCGCTTTGCAAGGCAGTAATCGGTTGAACTGCATGCGCACGGCGAATAATCTGCACCCCGGCTTCCGAAAGTCCGAAATGCTTCACTTTCCCTGCTTTAATCAGGTCTTTCACTGCCCCGGCAACCTCTTCGATAGGTACATTCGGGTCGACACGGTGCTGGTAGAACAAATCAATAGCATCTACCTTGAGCCGTTTGAGCGATTCCTCTGCAACTTTCTTAATATTATCCGGACGGCTGTTAAGCCCGGTATTTACACCATCCTGAAAATTAAATCCGAATTTGGTAGCAATTATCACTTTGCCTTTGAATGGCTTGAGCGCTTTGCCCACCAGTTCTTCATTGATGTAGGGACCATACACTTCGGCAGTATCAAAAAAGGTAACTCCGCTTTCAACGGCCGACCGAATCAGGGAGATCATCTCCTTTTCATCGGAAATTGTTCCGTAGCCAAAGCTCATTCCCATACAGCCTAGCCCGATGGCCGAAACTTCCAGACCGCTATTTCCTAATTGTCGTTTTTGAATTTTTGTTTCCATGATTTTATACTTTTAATGATGATACAAATATCAAACAGAAATAGGTCAGGAAATAACCAAAAACAAACAACAAGTTACGAAAATCAAACATTTATAGCTGAACATATTTTATCGGCCATCGTGGCAGCAAATCCATCATCGGCTGCACAAACACAAAACTAGTGCGAATCTGATCTCTGGGCCGGAGGAGTAAGCAGCCTGGTGAACGATAACGAGCCTAATTTCCAGTTGCCGTTTTGCTTCACATACACTTCTGTAACCATAAATGGATTAGTCACTTCATTTCCGCCAACCACGGCTAACAAATCAATTCTATTTAAAAGGATGGCAGTATTATCAATGATATTCACAGATACTTCATGGATATCCGCCTTCTTGTACCAAATCCCTCCGCTTTTAATAACATTGATTTCTTGTTCTTTACCCCAGGATCCACCCATGTGGACAAATACTGCTTTCTCGTGAAAGAGATTATTCAGGACATCTGCATTTTTGTCGGACATCCACTGCCATTTCTCTTTTGACAGATTAATGATTTCCTGTTCCGCAGAAGAATTTTGCGCAAAGGACCATTGTGCACCCATGATGATTAAAAATAGACCGAGAATTGTCGTTTTCATACTGATAATTTTTAAAATATTAATAATTAAGCTTTCCTTCCTTCATCTTGTGACTTGTAAGTGTTTTATTCTTTGAGCACTATTTACTACACAAATGTAAGGACTTGCCATTCAGGTATTGGTATATAGATTACTGCATTGTCTACCATTTTTACTGATTGGGCAAATGGAATTATTACAGATCTATTGGAATGTTTAAATTTGTTTCATAAAACAGTATCAGACATGGAAAGTATGGTCAGATTTAATACCGTAACCGAATACAATGTCTTTAACAATCACGAAACGTTGCATCCCCTGGTAAGTGTTATTGATTTTTCGAAGGCTAATCCCAGGAAGTTAATGCGAACCTATTTTGGGTTCTATTTAGTTTTGCTGAAGGATGTGAAATGCGGGGATCTTCGGTATGGAAAAAATACGTACGACTATCAGGAAGGTACGCTGATATTTATTGCACCGGGACAGATTCTTGAAAATGAACCAAGTGAGGAACTTTATCAACCTAAAGGACACGGAGTGGTTTTCCACCAGGATATGATCCTTGGAACATCTTTAGGGCATCTTATTAATGATTATACATTCTTTAGCTACAATGTGAATGAAGCCCTTCACGTTTCCGAACGCGAGCGACAAATCATATTGGATTGTTTTTCAAAGATCAGCTATGAATTAGAACATGCCGTTGACAAACACAGTAAAAAACTCATTGCTTCGAATATTGAGTTGTTATTGAATTACTGCGAACGTTTTTACGACCGTCAATTCATAACAAGGGATAATGCCAACAAAGGCATTTTAGAAAAATTTGAAGAACTTTTAAACGGCTATTTTTCTTCGGACAAACCTCAAAAAATCGGATTGCCCTCTGTGGCTTATTTTGGAGAAGCGCTCCATCTGTCGGCCAACTATTTTGGTGATTTAATTAAAAAGGAAACAGGCAAATCTGCCAAGGATTACATTCAGGACAAGATTATGGACGTAGCCAAAAACAAGACTTTCGATACCAGAAAATCAGTAAACGAGATTGCATACGAGTTAGGATTCAAATATCCCCAGCACTTTACACGGATGTTTAAAAAGAGTGTTGGTTTGTCGCCAAATGAATACCGATTGATGAACTAAAACAGAAATTGAAAAATCAAATATTCCTGAATTTCAGCGGGCTTAGCTGAACATGCTTTTTGAAGAAGTTATTAAAGTGGGTGACTTCGGTGAAGCCCAATGAGTAAGCAATTTCAGATACCGTCCATGCACTGTGTTTCAGCAGAATTTTTGCCTCCTGCAAAATGCGTTCGGCAATGATCTGCGAGGTTGTTTTCTCGGTTGTTTCTTTTACTGCCCTGTTTAAGTGGTTAACATGTACGTTTAACTGATTGGAGAAATCGGATGCTGAGCGCAGACTGAATGTTTGATGGTTTTCGTCAATAGGGAATTGACGTTCGAGCAATTCTAAAAACAAGGTTGCAATCCGTTGGGAAGCATTGATGAGTTGTTTGTCAGATTTTGCCGCCGGCTGAATTTTCATCCCAAAATGCAGAAGCTCAAAAACCAGGTTCCGCAATACATCATATTTATGAACGTAGTCGGAATTGATTTCTTCGAACATTTTTTTGTAGATGCCGGTAATTTGCATCACTTGTTCATCAGTCAATTCGAATACATGATTTCCACCAGGTTGGAATACGGAATATTGATTTAAATCGCCAAATTGATGAAAAAAATGCTGATTAAAAATACAATAGAAACCGTCTTCAATTCTTTCCAGGTTTTCGCAATTGTAGGGAATCTGCGGATTGGAGAAAAACAGGGCCTGCTTTTTTACTGAAATAACGCTGTCGGCATAGTTCATGTTTATATTACCAATCACCAGCATGATTTTATAAAAATCCCTTCTTTTATAGGGAAGTGGCTTTGTTTTCCCAGGCTCAACAGGTTCATGCTGAAACACATTGAAATGTCCAATTTCCTTGCGGATATTATCGGGAATCCAGTCGAATTTCCGTTGGTAAAACTCTTCTATGGTTTCAACTTTACTCATCTCCCACAAACTTACTAATTTTATGTTTTTGTTATTGTTCGGCATATTCTTTAATTGGCACCCCGTTCTTTTTGTGCATCCGTCGAAAATAACCCTTTACTGATTTCCATAAGCTTGTATTGTAATGATTTACAAGACACAAAGGAATTGTATTTGTCAAATACAACCTAACGAATTTCAAAGTATTAATTACGAATTTCAAACAATTATCCACTATAAAGCCATGAATAAGGAGCGCTTTTATCATTTTTTACAACATCAATCATCGAATAAATTGCACAATCACATGAAGTTTTTACTGACAGGAGAACTCCTAATAATTAAAAACCCCTGTAAATTAGGTATTTACAGAGATTGCACTTTTGTATATTAAAGAAAATCAGCGTTTAGATGAATCACATATTCGATCCATCCAAAAAATCCGGTCAATTAAGAAATCAGACTCTTAGAAAATCGAGCGGGACATCCTTCAATCTGGCGATGTTAGAAATTTTGGCTTTGACATCAAACCCGGAGGCGCATTTGACCCGGCAAACATCGCACTGATCGCATACGCTGTTTGCCAATCCGGCTTCTGCCAGGGTATGCCAGGCCTGCTCAGGATTCTTATACCCATAGGCATACATGTAGCTCCTCATCACGGTAGGGATATCGAGGTTATGAGGACACTGGGGAAGGCATTTCTGACACTGCTGGCAATAGAGTGTAGGCTCTGGATTCAGACCTGCCAGATTCAGGTCCTTCAATTCCTGATCCGTCAATTTCAGATTATTGATCATGGAAAGATTCTTCTGCAGTTGATCTACTGTCGTCATACCCGAAACTACAGATGAAATATTTTTATTCTGCAGAACCCATTTGATCGCTGCATCTGTATTTAGAGCCGGCCCTGACTTATCACGGGAGACACCAGCTGTCGTTTTCATAGCCACAATTCCCATGCCTGCATTGACTGCATTGGTAATCGATCCATTCAATGCTTCAAGGTTTTGTATTGTAAAATTATAAGCTATCATCGCCACATCATATATACCGGCTTCTGCAGCAGCATTAAGCGCTTCTACCGTACCGCCGTGTGATGCAATACCAACAAAACGTATTTTGCCCTGTTTTTTAGCTTTTTCAAATGCTTTAAGAACACCCTCATGCTGAACTGTTTCTTTCTTTCCGGCAAAAGGCAAAAGGACAATATCAATGTAATCCAGTCCAAAACGTGTCAGGCTACCCTCAATCTTTTTCATATACGATTCAGCAGTGAACGAACTTGAAAGGAGACCTGTTCTCTTATCAATTCCATCAGGTATGGCGGCTGTACCGATCACATACGAATCTCTGGGTAATCCTTTCAAACCTTCTCCTACAAGGATTTCATTGTTTCCTTCTCCGTAATAGGTGGCAGAAAAGAAAAGCTTGATACCGGCATCATAGGCTGCCTTCACGATACCAGTACCGGAAACATTGCCAGTACCGATACTTATCAAGGGGGTATTGATGCCTGTATTGCCCAGCAAGCGGGATGGTAAACCAGATTGATCGGCTTTACTTGCAGCTAAAGTCAGATACGTTGGCATAAGAGCTGCCCCTGAAATACCGATCATGCTCTTCTTCAGGAACTGACGACGATCATTGTTTTCCATGGCTGAATTATTTGAGTTATTGGACATTTGGTGAATTCACATCTTATCAATGACATAAATTTAATCCCAAAGAGAAGATTTCCTCCAGATATTCAAATATAATTATAATTCAGCTTATTTAAATAACCCTTGCTGTTTCACCATGAATATGAAAATCCAAACCGCTTTTTTGTATTGCATCGGTTACCTTGACCTCAACAAACCTGTCAATCGCATGCAGCATTCCCCATGTGAAAGAGCTTGCCCAGATAATTGCGACCAAAAGCGCGGCTAATTCTTTGAATAATAATCCAAAACCACCGCCGTAAAACAGTCCGTCTGGTGTGCCCGGATTGATCATTTTTGTGGCAAACAAACCCAGCAAAATGGTTCCAAAAACCCCTCCTACGCCATGTACCCCCCAAACATCCAGGGCATCGTCCCATTTCATGCTGTTCTTAAATTCAACTGCACGGTAGCATACAAAACCAGACATTGTCCCTATGATGGCCGCCGATCCTACTGTCACATAACCGGCTGCCGGGGTTATGGTGGCCAGTCCGGCTACGGCACCCGTCATCAATCCAATAAAGGTGGGTTTCTTTTTGCCACTGTTCCATTCGATCAACAACCACGTAACAGCAGCAAATGAAGCCGAAACGTCGGTATTTATAAAGGCAGCGACAGTAATATCGTCTATATCTAGTTCGCTTCCTGCATTAAAGCCATACCAGCCGAACCAAAGCAATGTTGTTCCAATAGCAACCAATGGAATATTATTGGGTTGATGTTCACCCCCCTTTCTTTTCCCGACATAAATTGTAGCCACAAGTGCTGCAAAACCGGCAGTAGCATGGACGACAATTCCCCCTGCGAAATCGAGTACGCCCCATTGCTGAAGAATTCCACCTCCCCATATCATGTGTACAAAGGGGTAATAGACAAATATCTGCCAAAAAATCAAAAAGAAGACATAGGCTTTAAAAGTTACCCTATTGATAAAAGCTCCTGTGATTAAGGCAGGAGTAATGATTGCAAACATCATCTGATAGGCAAAGAAAATATATTCAGGGAAAGCCTTGCCAGGCATAATTGTTTTTGGGGTGATTCCGTGTAGAAACGCTTTGTCCAGATTTCCGATAATACCAAAAAAATCTGTCCCATTGGCAAGAGTGCCGCTAAAACAGAGTGAATATCCAAAACTAAACCACAAAACAGTGGTAAGCCCCAAAGAGACAAAACTCTGCATCATGATGTTCAGTATGTTCTTCTTATTGCCCAAACCTCCGTAAAAGAATGCAAGACCCGGTGTCATAAGCATGACAAGACTAGTTGCCAGAACCATAAATGTAGTTACTCCTTTGTCAATCATAAAATAAGGATTATAAATAATGCATATTGGCGACAAAAATATATATTATGCATTTACATGCGATGAATATTACCACCCAACTTCATTATTAGTAATTATTCTTAATATACCCCCCTGTTCAGAGTGGGGGTAATTGTTAAATACATTCAGATAAAACATCTCCTTAGAAAAAACGAAAATCCCTCTCCTGTTACATTTTTCAACTTCAGAATAAAAGTGGTAGCACAAAAAAGGGAGGTCGAAATCGACCTCCCTTTTTAACTGTCATCCATAAAAAATTATTTCAAAATCTTGGTGGTAACGTTTTTGATACTTGTTTCAATCCCTTCAAACGGTTTTCCATTACCCTGATTGTCATCTTCAACAAAAAGGTATTTCATTCCGCCAGTCTTTTTTGCTGACAATATCTTCTTGAAATCGATAACACCTTCACCGACACTGCAGATATCATCTTTGATAACCTCAAAGAAAGGTGGTTGATTGGTGCGCATGTCTTTGAAATGGAGCAATTGGAATCTGCCTGGATATTTTTTGAACATAGCGATTGGATCCTGACCGGCCTTGCAAGCCCAGAACAAATCCAACTCCATGGTAATTAGATCTTTGTCCATTTCAGGTAAGAAAATATCATAATAAGGGACTACTCCGTTAACTTTGGCAAACTCAAAATTGTGGTTGTGGTAGCCGAACTGGATTCCAACTCCCTTCATGATTTTACCTACTTTATTCCAGTCGCCAATCATTTTTTTGTACTTCTCAATGGTGCGGTCCTCGTCGTTGATCCATGGTTGGATGCAATATTTGACACCCAGTTCAGCATGCGCATCGGCCATTAGTTTCGCGGTTTCAACTGTTATGCCTTTTGATTCAACAGCAGAGTGGCTGCTGAGCGAAACCATGCCTAAATCGGTGACAATCTTCTTGAATTCGGAAGGAGAAAAGCCATAAAATTTACCATTTGAATAGCCTGCCAGCTCCAGATTTTTGTAGCCTATATCTGACACTTTTTTAAGGGTACCGCGCACATCGGCAGTCATGGCATCCCTGACGGTGTAAAGCTGAATACCTACGCCAAAACGCTTACGATCCTCTGAAACACCCGGGAAACTTGTGGCAGAACTGAGAAGCATCATGCCAAGTGATCCTGTTGCTGAAATTTTTAAGAACTCTCTTCTATTTTTCATTGCTTTTATTGTTTGATGTTTGTTTTGTATTGAAAGTATAAAAGTAATACTCTCAGTTCATGTGCAACACAAACCATACAAAAAAAATGAAATTACAAAGCTTTTACCTGCTTTTCGCAAGCTGCTTTCAACTCCTTTGCTTTTGTGTCTGCAGGATTGAGCTCAATAGCCTTGTCGAATGACGGAATCGCATCGCTAAACTCCTTTTTGGCTTTGGCAATTTCTGCTTTGTATCCAGGGTCATTGGCATCTTTGTATTTTTTCGAATTCACTTTATCAATGGCTGCTTTCAGCAAACCATTGCCTCCATTGTAATGACCGACACCTTCCATGAGAAAATTTTTGCCAAGTTCTACTTTGAAATTTGCATTGTCAGGAAATTTGGCAACACCTTCATTGATAGCTTTTAAATAAGCTTCATTGTTTTTCTGAAATTTATAAAGAAGTGCGATTTTAAAAGAGGCATCTGCAGACTTGTAATTGTGAGTTGCAGCAAGGCCATAATACTTAATCGCCTTGTCATAATCCTTAACCTGAATAGCGCAGAATCCACAGTTGTAAAACATGACTGAATCCACCGGAGCAGTCCCCCAAACTGCCATTGCCTTTTCATAGTTGCTTAGTGCCGTAGCATAATCTTTGGCATTTAGCGCATCATTACCTGCATTTTGCAGTTTTACGGATTCTTGTGCAAAAAGTGTCCCAAAACAAAAAGAGACCAATAAAACCAAGGCAACTTTCTTCATAAACATCATTGTTAGGAGTTAAAATAATTCGATACAATTTAAGTATTTATTTTCAATTTTGGAAAAGAACCTAATTCTCTCAATACCTACATGTTATTTCTGAAAAGGTATTATCATTGTTAGACTTGGTTATCCCTTGTCAAAACTAAAAATAATTTGGAGAAAGCCAAATAATCTGTACGAAATTTTGTTTACTGGCTTTTAGCTCTCCCTCTTCCCATGGAGCAAGAGATTAACAGCATCGTGCAGTGATCCGGCCTTGGTGACAGATCCAGCGTTGACAAAGAAAATTTCATCCGCGTTTTCGATGGTATTCAGCCGATGAGCGATAATAATCCGGGTAGTGCCTTCTGGTAGTTTATTCAAAATCTCACCCAGTAACTGTTCCGTAACGGTGTCAATATTTGCTGTGGCCTCGTCGAGAATCAGCAGTTTAGGCCTTCGCAAGACCACACGGATAAAGGCGATCAGTTGTTTTTGTCCCAGACTGATCCCGTCTCCTGAAGATTTTATTTCAGCCATGAGACCTCCGTCAAAACGTTCCAGCAATCCGTCTAACCCGGATTCTGACATCACTTTTGACAAATCGTCGTTGGAGATGTTGCTGTATTCGCTATTCCCATAAAGGATGTTGTCACGGATGGTGCCACTGAACAGGAAAGGTTCCTGCAGAATAAAACCAATAGAGGCAGTTCTTTCGTCAGGTTGCATGGATCTGATATCCAATCCGTTGAACAGAATTTTCCCTGATGTGGGGTCATAAAGTCTGGCCATCAGTGAGGCGGTTGTTGTTTTGCCACCACCGGTAGGTCCCACAAAAGCATAGGTCTTACCACGTTCCAAATCGAAGTTTACCTCCCTGAGAATCTCATTTCCTGTATTGTAGGAGAAAGAAACGTCGCGAAATGACAGCAGGCAGCAACTCTCCTCTTGAGCGGTTTTTCCAACGACTTTCAGGTTATTTTCCATCACCAGTATCTGCGAGATGCGGTCCCAACCCGCCAAAGCAACTTGAAAATTTGCCCAAAGTGAGGCAATCTGCCGGAGTGGATTGTAAAACTGCGCGATGTAGGCCAAAAAACTAATCAGCAAACCCACAGTAAATTGTCCGGTTGTAATCAGGTAGATGCCGAATGCCAACACTACCATTTGACCAATAGAAGCGGAGAAACCGTACACCGGTGTAAAAATATTGTTCGCAATGCCTGCTTTTACCGCACTTTTGTAATTCTCCGCATTGACTTCTTCGAATTTATTCCTAAAGTAATCCCTGCGGTTAAAGGCCACTATTACCTTAAAATTGTTCAAACTCTCTTGTATTTCTGCACTTAAGCTTCCGGTACTTTTCATGTTAACCGAATTACGGCTTTTCACCCAGGGCGAAATACTTCGCGTAAAAAACCAGAGGGCCAGGGCCGGAAGCAGGGCGGCAAGTCCAAGTTTCAGGTTAATGGAGAGCAGAAAAATCCCTGCCCCAACCATGGTAAAAATGCTACTGATGAACTGAACCAGCGACTGCGAAAAGAACTGATTGATCTTATCTGTATCGCTGTTAACCCTTGAAATCAGATCACCTGCCTTATTTTGGTTGAAAAAATCGATAGGGAGTTCCTGTAGTTTATTGAAAACGGAATTTCTTAAATTATAGAGCATACGCTGCCCGACTCTGCCCATCATTTGGGTTTGGGTATAGCCACTCACCATGGCTAACAAAAAGATACCAAACAGAATCAGGGAATATTGGATTACCCCGTTGTATTGTTTGGTTACAACAAACTGATCGACAGCATGACCCATTAAATAAGGACCAACAAGGTTCAGTCCGGCATTGATGAAGATAAAAATCATGGCGAACCATAGATTCTTACGCTCCTCTCCCATCAGAGTCAGCAACTGCCTGAGAATTGTTGTCGTACTGACTTTTGCTCCCGGCTGCTGCTCTTTTTTTAAATTAAGGTTGTAATTCATTTGACTGTAATTTTATTTCCCAGTTGCCAAATGGAATACACATCCGCCAGCTGGCGGATTCGGTTGTTGTGAATATCCGTACATGTGTATTTCATCCGTTACAAAATATTTTATTTACAGCCTTATCAAGGATTTTTTCTTTAATGGTATACAATTGTTCAATCATGCTTTTTCGTAATGGTTTGTGCTGCGCTGCGAGTTAAAAATCTGAACATATTCGGGACAGCTCTCCATCAATGAAGCATGGGTTCCACTTGCAAGGATTTCACCCTCTTCCAGCAAGATGATCTGCCCGTAATTCATCACTGCAGCAATCTTTTGTGTAACTGAGAGCAAAGTTATTCCCGGGTAATTCTTCGCAACATTGTTCAGAATTTTTTCCTCCGTCTGGCTATCAACCCTGGCGGTAAAATCATCGAGCAAGAGAATTTTCGGATTAAGCGCCAGGGCCCTGGCAAGCATCACCCGTTGCTTTTGCCCGCCGGAGAGGGATGTACCGCGCTCGCTCACCACAGTATCCAGTCCATAGGGAAGTGCATCGGTAAAATCTTTCAGTTCAGCCGTCTCAATCGCCTTAGCAAAAGATTCTTCCGTCACAGTTTCATTGAATGCGATATTCTCGCGCAGGCTCATATTGAAGATAATGCTATCCTGAAAGACGAACCCGATCTGATGCTGAAAGGTCGATTTATCGTAGCCATCAATGTTGATGCCATCAAACTCAACAGACCCTCCAGTCGGATGAATAAGGCCTGTAAGGAGATAGAGCAGTTGCGTTTTCCCCGCCGCGGTGGGTCCGATAATGGCAGTCTGGGTTCCGGGTTCAAGGAGCAGGGAGATATTTTGCAAAACAGGCTTCTCTCCGTAGTAGACAGAAATATCTTTCATCTCTATTTTACCTTTCAAGGGGGAGGTATTTGTTCCCGTATCGCGGGTCTCACCGGCATTCAACACTTCACAAATCCGAGCATAGGAGACTGATGCCTGTACCACAAAATTACTGATGAACCCTATGATGATGATCGGAAAGATAAGGATCCCCAAATAGGAGTTGAAAGCGGCAAAGTCGCCCAACGACATGGAACCGGCAATGACATAATGTCCTCCAAGAGCTAATATTGTGAGCGAAGCTAAATTGCTTACAAAAACAACGATCGGAATAAGGGTGGCAAAAAGTTTCAGGATGGACATTCCCAGATTCCGGGCCTGGGTATTGGTTTCCATAAATTTGTTGTATTCAAGCATTTGGGAGTTCAAAACACGGACCAGTGCTGCACCAAGGATACTTTCATTGATGACCTTGTTGAGACGGTCAATAATCTCGCGGCTCTTTTTAAACAACACCTTTACCTGACGAAAGACGACAAAAAATGCTCCGCTTATAATAGGGATAATAGTAAGTACGGCCAGGGCCAGTCTCCAGTTGATCGAAATCAGAAGTACCGTAGCTCCGAATATGATAAATATTGAAGAGGCCAGCGACACGATGGCCATCGATACAAACATCTTTACCGAATCAATATCAGAGGTAAGATTGGTAAGTAATTTCGAGGGATCAGACTGCTGAATAAATGCATAACTCTGCCGGGAGATTTTATCGGTAAGCTGGGTGCGAAGGTCGCGGGCAACTCTTTCTGAAGCGTAAGTCTGCAACAGGCCTTGCAGAAAGGAAAAGACAAAGATGATGAAAGCTGCAACAAGAAATTCCAGAACAATGTTTTGATATTGAAAAATTCCTTTTGAAAAATCGTCGATGCCTCTGGAAACGATTTTGGGGATTACCAGATTGACTGCATTGCTCAGGAGCGCAAAACTAATCAGGCTAAATATCATTAGCTTGTAAGGTTTCAGAACGGCGAAAATATTAGGTTTTCCCTTCTTGCCTTCAGTTTTCCGAGCATCTGATTTTACTGCCATTGCACCTGTTTTTCTTAAAAATATTTCGTCAAATTTACAAACAACCCGGAACCAATTTCCGATTTCAATTGATTTGCCAATATTTGATTTTACAATCCCTTTTGAAGGCTAAATGACTTTTGTCGCACCTTCAAATTGCAAGAATCTGTTGTGTATACGGCAGAACTTTCCCAATGTTATGCTCCTTTTTGCTTTTCGATTATTGAAAAACGATAATCGAGGGAAAATTTATTTGGGGCTTTCCAGCAGAAACATTAAAGGAATTTCAAACCTTTTACTCCAGGATCTTTCTGAATGATCAGCTCCAGGAAATTCCCTCGTCACCCAGTTGTTTGATTTATAACCCATAGATCGCATGATTCCGTCTGCTTTCAGTTGAAATGGTTTGTATAGGGCATATAGCGAGATCAGTCCGCCCATGCTGGAGCCTGCAACAAATGTATTCAATCGGTCCGGTAAAGTAGGGAATGTTTTATCGATGAAGGGTTTCAACTCCTGCACCAAAAAACGAAGATAATTATCGGATTGGATTTAATTCATCGACCGTTTGTTTGCCGGTGCACCAATGAAGACCGTATTGGCAGGCAGCGTCTCGCTTTTCATCAAAACGGAGAGCGGCTCCAGTACTGAGCGATCTTCCATCTTAGAGTCATAAAGCACGATGGACATACCGCCGATACTGCATTCCCGGCCAATATCGACATAAGACATCTTCATCACCCGGTCCTCAAAAAGGTGCGTTTGCAAGGTACAATTGTCATTCACAGCTGAATAATCGCCCATCTTAACCAAATCAAATTCAGTGACCTGGGTTGTATAAATGCAAACCCTCTTCCCGATTTTGCAACCCAGCATGCGAAGCGGATATTTGATAAATGGGGTGCCTGTCAGCATATTCAGGAAGAACAACACAAGAAAGTTCTCATATATCCCTGTTACAAGTTCGCTTCTCCATACGTAGTTACTCCAAAGCGGTTTTCTCGAGGGTTTGTAGCGTCCGATGACAATCCATTTAAACACTACCACGAGAAAGGTACCCAATACACCTGCCCCCAAATACATGAGAGGAAACAGCAAAATCAGTTCAGGCAAATCCCGTTCAACCTGCAAATAGGAGGTAATATTGGTAATCAGGGATGCAAAAGTCAGGAACAAAACAGCAGGGAGTATAACACGAAAAAATTCAATGCTGTAACGGAGTACAAACAATTTCGTGGTCGGTTTATAAGTTCTCTCAGCTGAAAACTCGGTGTTAATGTCTCTCCTGGGCAAAAATACCGCCGGGGATCCAAACCAGGAGGTCCCATCCTTTGCCGGCAAATCTTTGTCGCTTACTTTTGATAAAACACCTACCAGTACATCATCCCCAAGTTGCGTATCTGCACTTATCACGGCGCTGTTCCCAACAAAAGTCCTATTACCGATGTAGGTTTTGGCGATGGTGATATATCCATTTCGCACCGAAGAGGCGCCTACAGAGACTGAGTCTGCCAGAAAGCACTCATCGCCGGTGACCAGCAAATCGGGTGAAATAAATTCAACAGTAGAAATCTCCACCCTTTTACCCATTTTGACACCCAGCATTTTGAACCATATCTGCAAATAAAGGGTGGTATACAAAGTTCCCAAAACCTGCAAACTTAACTTCATCAACTGATCGAAAAACCATTTCCTGTGGTAAAAATTGCTGTGTACCCGGTAGACCCCTTCTTTGATATTTCCGAGCAAAATCCACTTAAGCATTGTGATAATAAGCGCCAGAATGACCACAAACAACAGACCGACAAGAAATATATGCGGAAGCAATTGTACCCAGGATTCGGAATGATAATCCAGATGCGCGATGAACATCATCCCCGGGAAATAAGCGATCATGGTAACCAGAGGAATGAGAAACACAGAGATCATATAGTGCCAGGTATTGGCCGAAGTCCACAAAGGAGTACGATCTTGTTTCCCATTCGTCCCCATCTTTATGCCCGGTGAACCACCCCAATTCTCATTTTCGGGAATAACCACTCCCTCCGGCAAAAGTGTAAGGTCCTCCATCGATGAATTTCGTTTCATGTGGGTGTTTTGCGCCAGACAACAACGGGTGCCAACATAGCAGTCGTCCTCTATGTCGATGGTTCCAATGTGTAGATATCCATCCGAGATTGTAAACCCCTTGGTGTGGGAATCTGTACAAATACTGACGTTATTTCCCAGATGAAAAAGATCAAATGCTGAAATGGAGGAGGTATTGATGTAACAATCCTTACCAACTTTAGCCCCGAGAAGTCTCAAAAAAACATTCATTACCGGTGTCCCGGTAAAGTAGGAGATGGGCGATATGTTCACCAGTTTATCGGCAAGCCAAAAACGGAAATAATAGCTTCCCCACAACTTGTATCGTCCGGCTTTTATCTTTCCAATGGCCAGCCATTTTAATCCAATGGCTAAAAATGTGATGGCCGGAAGCATGGAGAAATAGGTGACCAACATCATCAACAGGGAGTCAAGAACGCTATATTCGGCCTGGAAGAAATAAGAATAGACAAAAAATGGCCCCAACCACTCTATCCCAAAAATCAAGCCAATAAACAACATCGAAATTCCCTGGAAAAATGAACAGGTATAGTAGCTCAAACGAGATGGCGTATGAATTTCCCTCTCTTTGTAGAAACTTCCTTCTGCCAGATGATGCTTTCTCTCCAACTCTGTTGCCAGATTCGAGAGGATTGGATATTTGTAAAAATCTGCCACAGAAAGTTGCTCAAAAAGAGGGAGTTCCCTCATTTCTGAAGCAACGAGGGCAGCCAAAAGTGAGTGTCCTCCCAAATCATCAAAGAAATTGTCATCCATCGAAATATCGGTTCGGTGGATGTTGTTGCCTATTATTCGGACCATCTGCTGTTCCAATTCTGTAACCGGCTGAATTATCTCCCTTTCAACAGAATATGAAAGAGGTAAAACCGGTAAAGGGAGTCTGTTCCTGTCTATTTTCTGACTGGGAGTCATTGGAAGGGCATCAAGAACATCCAGGGTAGAGGGGATCATGTAATAAGGCAATTTAGATCGCAGAAGGGAGGCAATCTGCTCGCGGTCAATATCTTTGCCTCTTCCCAATACGACATAAGCAGAGAGCTGCTGGGAAATTTTGTCCATTGAAACTGCAACAGCCTGTATGCCTTCACACTGAAGCAGAAGTCCTTCAATTTCTGCAAGCTCAACCCTGAAGCCGCGAATCTTTACCTGTGCATCTATTCGTCCGACATAGATGATCTCCCCATTGGGGGCATACCTGGCAATATCTCCCGTCCGATAGTAACGGTTCATTTCTCCACTGAACTTTGCCGTATCAATGAATTTTTGAGTCGTCAGTTCATCGTTGTGGAGATATCCTCTGGCAATGCTAACGCCACCCAATAATATCTCACCCTCCTCTATCGCTGAGACTGGTTCTTGATTATCATCCACGATTAAAACATCATAACCGGGCAGCGCCCTTCCGATGGTCACCTCATCAAGTCCGTTAAGAATGGAATAGGTGGCAATGACAGCTGCCTCGGTCGGACCGTAGGTATTGTAAACCAATCGCCCCGGTTTGCACCATCTGCGCGCCAGGTCGGTTGGACATACTTCGCCGCCAAAAATCAATATCTTTAACCCGGGGATATCTTCTTTCACCATAGACAAAAGAGTAGGGGCACAGGAGAGAAAGGTAATTTTCAATTTGTTCATCCATGCCGAAAACTGATCTCCTGATCGCATTACCTCGAAACCACCAACTACGAGGGTGGCGCCTAATGACAGAGGAACCCAAATCTCTTCGACAGAAGCGTCAAACGAAACAGAAAATCCCTGTAATGCGCGATCAGAGGCATCTATCGGATAGATACTTTGTGCACCCCGAATATAATTTACCACATTCCGGTGTTCCAGCATCACTCCCTTGGGTTTTCCGGTGGTACCCGAAGTATAAATAATGTAGCACAGATTGTTGGGCGTTCTGTTTTCCACCGCAGGTTTTTCCGAAGAAAATCCCATCAACTGAGCAAGCTGCTTGTCAATGTTGAAGATAGAAAATACTTGCAACTGATTTCCAATGCGTTCCAGAATCTCATCCGAAGTAATCAATATCTTTGCGGCTGAATCCTCCATGATGAAATTCACCCTTTCAGCAGGTATTTCCGGATCAAGGGGAATATAAGCTGCGCCTGCTTTCAATACTCCGATCATGGAGACGATGACCTCGGCGCGGCGCGGCAAAAGTATGACCACTTTATCCTCAATACCCACACCCTTTCCAAGGAGAAAATGAGCCAAGCGGTTAGCGGTCAAATCTGCTTCTGAGTAGGTATACCTAATATCTCCATGCTCAATGGCCACAGCATCAGAATGACTTTTGACAGATTGTTCAAAATATTGATCCAAAAGCATATGCAAGATTTACTGGAAATAGGAATTAAAGATAGTCAGAATTATTCTGTTCCCTTTCGGTTCTAATGCAAATTTCAAAGGATCGCTCATTATAAATTAAAGGAATAAGATACACCCGCTGAAAAATAGAAGACAGTCTTACTTTGAATATAACCCGGTACATTCATGGGTTTTACCACATTGACCGACGAATTAATGGAAAGATTCTTCAGGTAATAGACCAGCGGTAGCATAAGATCAATGGAATTGATCCGGTAAGAATTGGTCGTTTCAAAAATCTGCCCAAGGGTAGCTGTCGGATTTAGATACGACAACTGCTTATCTACTGCCTTCAATTTTGGAATTGCCCCATTGGTTTCCAATTGCTGGATAGTAATATTGTCGCCATAACGAGTCCTTAATGGCAGTAAATACTGGAAAAGATTCTTTGAAAAAAACATTGAATAGGAGAGATCACCATAATTTGTACCCAAGCCAGGAGTAAATTGAAGATTATTGCCTTTCCCAAAGAGATTTTCAAATTTCGTTTCGAAACCTAACATAAGATTTATATTGAGCGCTTTGCTTTTCCCGAACAGATAATCGGCTGTAAAAGAAGGTTTGAACCATCTAAAAGAACCCAAAATCTCAAGTTCTGTTTGATCGGTAAACAAAGATTTTGCCGTTGCTGCTGATGCAGAATAGAAAAAATGGCTAATCGAAGGATTGATTAAAACTGCGTTATCCCAAATTCCAAAATTCCATCCTCCTGCTAAATCAACCTCTTGAGACCCTTTTGATTTTGTAGCTGTATTGTTGTTGCTTATCAAAAGTCCGGAAACAGAGAGCGCCAATCCTCTTTTCCCAAAATAATTAACCGATGCGGAACTATTAGGCTGGGCTGTAAAATTTTCGAAAAGCCCAAAGGCGTTATAGTTGGAACTGTAATCGATACCAATTCTGAGGTTCGATTTCTCTTCTATTATCAAATCTTTCTGAATTGACTGGCCAAGGGATGTGAGCCAGAAACCAGAGGTAAATAAGGCAACCAATGGAATAATTTTTTTCATCTCGCTATTTTAGCAAAAACATTACTTAAAACAATTCAATTATACACAAAAATCTGGTTTAACAATTTTTTCTTTAAAACTTCCTATTAATTTTGAAGCCTATCGGAATTTTACCGGATGTCTATTGAACTAACTAAAATAAACTGATCGTTATGGGCAATTTGATTGAAAAAACTAAATCAGCCTACGAATATCCCCTTTTGATTAAACAACTTTTTGAAGCGCCATTGGCCAATCACCCGAATCAGGAGATTATCTACCGTGATCAGCTTACCATCACTTATAAAGTTTGGAAGGAACGTGTGCACAGGCTGGCCAATGCCTTAACCTCGGTAGGAGTCGTTGAGGGTAGTACAGTTGCAGTAATGGACTGGGATTCACACAGATACCTGGAGGCCTATTACGCGGTTCCAATGATTGGGGCAGTGCTTCACACCATCAATGTGCGGCTTTCTTCCGAACAAATGGTCTATACCATCGACCATGCTGAGGACGACGTGATTATTTGCCATACCGACTTTCTTCCCTTGCTGGAAGGGATCCGCGGGCGCATTGCCGAAGGAAGAAAATTTATTCTGATCGATGAAGGCGGTGAAATTTTCAAAAATCATTTCCAGTTTGAAGGCGAATATGAGAAGATGCTTGCTGATGCTTCACCTGAATTTAATTTTCCTGATCTTGACGAAAACACCCGGGCAACCACCTTCTACACCACCGGAACTACCGGACTTCCAAAAGGCGTCTACTTTTCACACAGGCAGCTGGTACTTCACACGCTTTCTACTACCGCCGCGCTGGCAGCAAACGCAGTTCAGGGGCGACTGCACAGAGGATCTGTTTACATGCCGCTGACACCAATGTTTCATGTCCATGCCTGGGGAATCCCATATATCGCAACCTTCCTGGGAATCAAGCAGGTTTATCCCGGGAAATATATTCCGGCAATGCTGTTGAAACTGCTCGAAACACACAAAGTTACCTTTAGCCATTGTGTCCCAACCATCCTAAATATGCTATTGAAAGATCCGGCATCCGCTCAGTGTGATTTCTCGCGTTGGACATGTGTTATTGGCGGTGCGGCTCTTCCCAGGGCTTTGACTATTGAGGCATTGAAGCGTGGAATCGACATTTTTGGAGGGTACGGAATGTCGGAAACCTGTCCGGTCTTATCGCTGTCACAACTTCTGGAGAAGGAACTAGAACTCCCAATGGAAGAGCAGGCGGATCTTCGCTCCAGGACAGGGCGCCCCATTGGTTTGGCGCAAATTCGTGTTGTCGACACCGAAGGCAGGGATGTTCCCAACGACGATAAAACGCCTGGCGAAATCATCGTTCGTTCCCCCTATCTAACCCAGGGTTACCTGAAAGATCACGTTCATTCCGAAAAATTGTGGGAAGGAGGATGGATGCATACCAACGATGTGGCCTGTGTCAACATCGGCGGTAGCATTCGAATCACCGACCGCACCAAAGATGTGATCAAAGTGGGCGGAGAGTGGCTTAGTTCACTGGAGATGGAAGACGTGATCGCCAAATACGAAGGTATATCAGAAGTCGCGGTGATCGGAGCGCCCGATCTCAATTGGGGTGAAATTCCATTGGCGATTGTTGTCCCTAAACCAGGTGCAATCTTTCATATCAGGGATATTACCCACCTTGTAAAGGCAAGTGTCGATTCCGGTGTACTGCCCCGGGAAGCCATTACCATGAAAGTTAAAAGGGCAGATGAAATCCCCAAAACCAGTGTGGGGAAAGTCAACAAAGTTGCATTACGGGTCAAATTCTTGTAGGCTCTTTTACTGTTTAGTATACATGACAACATAGTTACCCCAGATTCAGTAAAACAATATGGGGCATAACGCAATCCCATCTTTTCTGCATTGGAGGTCACAATTTGTGACCTCCAATTATCTAACTCCTCCTCGGTCATTTCAAACATAAAATCCGTTGGAAATCTTTCAATATTTCGCTTGACACTGCTCCCACTGCTCCCGCGCGATTGCATCGCGTGGTTGATGAAAATTAATTCCTATTTTTATCAATCATCTGTATTTACATCATTTCATGAGCCGCAACTACAAGTTTCTAAATCCTGACGGAGTATACTTTACAAGCTTTGCCGTTGTTGAGTGGCTGGATGTATTTACCAGCAATGAATACAAGACAATAATTATAGAAAGCCTGCATTATTGTCAAAAAGAAAAAGGGATGGAAATTTTTGCATGGTGCCTAATGACCAATCACCTTCATTTAATTTTCAGGAGTGCCAGCAAACAAAAGCCGGAATTACTGATTGGCGATTTTAAAAGGTTCACCAGTAAGGCAATAGTAAAAGCTATAGTTGAAAACCCGGCAGAGGGCAGGAAAGAATTTTTACTTGAACAATTCCGGAAAGCAGGAAATAATTCATCGAATGTAAATACATATCAGTTCTGGAGACATGATAATCATCCTATTGAATTATGGAGCAATAAAGTAATCGATGAAAAAATTGACTACATCCATAAAAACCCAGTTGAGGCAGGATTGGTTTCCAGAGCTGAAGATTACTTGTATAGCAGCGCTGCCGATTATGCCGGGGAGAAAGGTATATTGGACAACGTCATTGTAATTTGGTAGAGCAGAATACCACGCGATACAATCGCGCGGGAGCGGGGTAGTTGCTTTAGCAGAAGGAGCAGTTTCCCTTTCTGGTGTTGGTGCTACTGTTGGAGTACCGGCGGCAGCCCTTGGTGGTACTGTCCTCCGCTCCCGCGCGATTGCATCGCGTGGTTGAATGGATTTATAAAAAATTCTTATCCAAATACTCCTGGAACTTCACCTTGTATTGATCACTTACGGGGATGTAGGCCTTCCCAAACACGATGCGGCTGCGATCGATGGTCTCAATCTTATCCAGGTTAACCAAAAATGAACGATGTACCCGCATGAATTTCTCTTCCGGAAGCTTCTGCTCCAGCGACTTAATGGAGTTGAGCGAAAGCACCGGTTTATCCTCTCCGGTAGTATAAACTTTGATGTAGTCTTTCAAACCCTCTATGTAAAGGATATCGTTAAAGTTGATGCGTCGGATCTTGTATTCTGATTTTAAAAAGAGGAACTGGTTGTTGGCCTCAACGGTCGGCATTGCGCTGGCTTCCAGTTCAGCAATTTTGTGCGCCTTACCGGCAGCCTTCAGAAACTCTTCGTAACTGAATGGTTTGAGGAGGTAATCAACGGCATTCAGTTTGAAACCCTCGAGGGCATATTTTTCATAGGCCGTTGTAAAGATGATTTTGTGCTCATCCTGTAGCGATCGTGTGAACTCGATGCCGGTAAGATCCGGCATCTGAATGTCGACAAATATCAGTTCGGCTTCCGCTTCAGCAAGAAATTCAATGGCATCCAGCGGATTGTCGAATGCCCCGACCAACTCCAGATAGGGTGTCTTGCTGATGTAGTCGCTAACCAGTTTAAGGGCAAGTGGCTCATCATCAATCGCAATGGTTTTAAGTTTCATCATGCTTTATCTATATTCCCTTTTTTATGCACAGCCGGACTTTGAAAATATCTTCTCCCTGATCAATTTTAAGTTCATTGGTACCAGGGAACAACAACCCAAGACGTTTCCTCACATTTTCAAGACCAATGCCGGAATGTTGCTGGATCTCTCCTGTCTGAGTAGTTTTGCCAATGCTGTTTTCTGTGAAAAAACAGATTTGTTCGCTGCCAATTTCCATCCGGAGATGAATAAATGACGCCTCCCTGTGACTCACGCCATGTTTAAATGCGTTCTCGATAAATGGTATAAATAGCAACGGAGGAAAAGAGAAGTCAGAAAATTCATTCGGAAAATCAATCTGCAGTTGCACTTTGGGACTTAGCCTTAACTTCATCAGATCGATGTAGTTCTTCATGAAATTAATTTCGTGGCTCATCAATGTCTCACCTTGCTCAGACTCGTAGAGCAGGTACCGCATCATCTTCGAAAGTTTCAGAACGGAATCCTGCGCCGTAGGTCCGTCGATACCAATCAAAGAGTAAATATTGTTCAGGGTATTGAAAAAAAAGTGCGGACTGACCTGATTCTTCAGGAAGGCCAGTTCGGAATGCAGCTTCTCCTTTTCCATCTCCTTTTGCTTCTTCTCGTTCTGTTTCAATTTCTCAACAAGTCCAAGACCTACCGCAAATCCTGAAATCAACAGTGAGGCAAGCATGTGGTTATAATATCCAAAAGCCTTCATCGGTGGCTTGAAATCGACACCGTTTGCTGCCATTTTTTTTACAAACTCCTGAAATTTAGCATCCTCCGCAGCATCAAAGAGGATGTGATCATTGATAAAAGAGGTCATAAAGTAGGATGCATCTATCACTACCGCCAGAATAATCAGATAGACCCAATATCTTTCCTTGAGAAAGAACTTTGGTACCAGCCAGAGATAACCAACATAAAAAACGATGAAAGCCGAGAAGGTATGTGCATAGAATTGGTTCAGCCTGTGCTGATTTCCTCCGAAGGCACTGTTCAGATAAAGCGGGATAAGGATAACAAAGATCCAGGCAATAGCATGAAGGGTTAGTTTTAGCTTTTTATCGGATATGGATGGAAACTTAATCATGGATTCTATTTTTATCAAAGATAACAAATGACTGCAAAAGATACAGATACAACTTGTTTAAAAAAGAGGGATGCTCCTGCTGTCAAAAAAAGCGTAGCATAAAACCAGCAAACAGCACCCCCTCCTTAAACGGTTATTCGTAACGCAACGCATCAATCGGATTGAGATTGGAAGCCTTCTTGGCCGGATACCATCCGAAGAATATGCCTATGGCGGCGCAAACAAGAAAAGACAACACCACGGATTGGGTCATGATGACAACTGGCCAGCCCATCAAAGATCCTATGACAGAACTGATTAGATATCCCAACCCTATTCCAATTAACCCTCCGACCACGCTCAGCATGATTGATTCAATCAGAAACTGCATCAGAATATCTATCCCTTTGCCTCCAATTGACATACGCAGACCGATTTCACGTGTTCTTTCCGTAACCGAAACATACATGATATTCATGATCCCGATGCCTCCAACCAACAGGGATATTCCGGCAATGGCTCCCAAAAGGGTGGTCAGGATATCGCTGATGGAGGTAAATGTTTTCACCAGTTCCGATTGCGACATTACCCTGAAATCATCGTCGGTTGGTTTTGTAATCTTGTGTTGCTTGCGCATGACGGTCTGCAATTCATTGATTGCGTCCTGCGTTTTTTCTTCACTGATGGCAGAGGTATATATTCCTGTAATATAGTCGATGGCCAGGAAACGTCTTTGAACAGTTGTGTAAGGTGCAATCAGCAAATCATCCTGGTCCTGGCCAAAAGAATTTTCCCCCTTTGCTCCAAGTACTCCAATTATTTTCATCGGTATATTTTTAAACCGGATGGTCTGCCCGATCGGATCAGTACCATTTGGAAAAATATTTTTGACCACCGTTTTGCCAATCAGACATACCTTAGCCAACCCTGAAATTTCCTGATCCGTAAAAATACGGCCACTCTCCACCTCGATTTTTTTGATGCCAAAATATTGGATGTTGCCGCCAAATATGGATGTTGGCCAGTTGGAGTTGCCAAAAACAGACTGACCGCTTGTCCTTACTTCGGGAGAAACGGCAGTGATATCCGGACATTGCTGACGTATTGCCTCAACATCTGTCAGTTTGAGTGACTGACTGCTGGAATTTCCCATCTGGATACCACCTCGCTGTTGTGAACCCGGCATGATAAAAACCAGGTTAGAGCCCATGCTTGACATCTGATCCTGGATACTTTTTTTCGATCCTTGACCGATGGCCAACATGGCTATGACGGATGCTACACCTATGATGATGCCCAGCATCGTTAGAAATGCCCTGAATTTGTTGCGAAGCAGTGCATTCTTTGCAATTTTCAATAGATTTATGTAGTTCATAATGTGTAAATTAAATTTCGTGATCCCCTACCGGGAGTGATTTTAGCATGTAGGCTGCCGACAACTGGTCTTCAACCACCTGCTCTTTAATGACCCAACCGTCGCGGAAAATAATATTTCGGGAGGTGAGCCTTGCGATGTCTGCTTCATGCGTTACGAAGACGATGGTTTTACCCTTGTCTGAATTCAAACGCTGAAAGAGTTCCATGATCTCGAAGGAGGTTCGGGTATCCAGGTTCCCGGTAGCTTCGTCGGCCAGAATGACAACCGGATCGTTGACCAGTGATCTGGCGATGGCTACCCGCTGCTGCTGTCCGCCAGATAGCTGATTGGGCATGTGGTGCATCCTATCAGAGAGACCAACCGATTCCAGGGCTGCAATTGCCCGTTCCCGACGTTCCCTTGATTTGATCTGATCGTTGTAAAAGAGCGGCAGCTCCACATTCTCCAGGGCCGAGGTCCGGGTCAGCAAATTGTAGGATTGAAAAACAAAACCCAGTTTTGCATTTCTCAACTCAGCCAGCTGATTCTTGCTAAGTTCTGATACACCAGTTCCATCGAGTTTGTAATCTCCGGCAGTTGGCTTATCCAGACAACCCAGGATGTTGAGCATGGTCGACTTCCCAGATCCACTGGCTCCCATGATGGCGACAAACTCACCTTTCATGATCTTCAGATTGACCCCTTTCAGGGCCTGAACGGTCATGTCGCCCACCTGGAAATATTTTTTGAGGTTATTCACCTCTATGATTGCGCTGTTCATCTTGATTTACTTTTTTTGTCCTGGACGTTGTGGCATAAAAGGGCTCCTGGCTGCCGTTTTGGTGGCTGCACCGGCTTTTACAGCTGTCATTGAGAGGATAATTTCATCTCCCTGGTTTAGTCCTGAAAGCAATTCGTAATTGATACCATCATTTTCACCGATCTTGATTTCATGTCTTTTAATCACAGCCCCGTTTTTTGTCCAGACATAAGAACCTTTAGGGTCAGCCGGGGTGATTTTGTTCAAATTGGTAGCCATTCCACCTGATGCGCCGGCAGGCAACGATTTGATGTAATCGCTGTACACCGTCTGATCGGGAGTAAAACGCAATGACTTACCAGGAACGACGGGAATATCAATTTTCTCATTGACAAAAATGGTGGTGCTGGCGGTCATACCCGGCATCAGCTTCGTATCAGGATTGGGAGCCTTGATGATGACCGTATAGGTAACCACATTGGAAGTCACCACCGGCTGCTTTCTGATTTCAGAAACAGAACCGTCAAATTTCAGGTCAGGATAGGCATCAACCGTGAATTTTACACGTTGGTTCATGGCAATTTTACCTATGTCTGCTTCATCAATTTTGGCCTCCACCTGCATCTGCGTCAAATCGTTTGCGATGGTAAACAAGGTTGGTGTGTTAAAACTGGCAGCTACAGTCTGACCCTCATCGACGGCGCGATTGAGAATAATACCGTCTATGGGAGAGTAAATCCGTGCATAGGACAAGTTGATCCTGTTCTTGTCATATACCGACTTCGCATTCTTCAGGGAAGCGACCGCATTGTTGTAATTGTACTCCGCCAGATCAAAATCGGATTGTGCGATCAATTTCTTGGCTATCAAAGACTTGTATCTTTCAAAAGTACTTTTTTGGTATTTGACCTGGGCCTCTGCCTGATCTACTGAAGCCTTGGATTGGTCCAATTGTGCCAAAAGCGGAGTTTCGTCCAATTTTGCCAGCAACTGACCTTTCTTGACAAGGGAGTTGAAGTCAACATTGATCTTCTCGATAACTCCCGACACCTGAGTACCAACCGATACTGTTTTAATCGCCTCAAGGGTTCCGGTTGCGGTTACTGTGTTACTTATTGTCCCTCTCCCAACTTTCATTGTTTCGAAAGTGTAGGTTTGTTCGGCACTCCTAAACATCGTAAAGGCAAGAAAGCCGATGGCGAGTAAGAGTAATGCTGATCCTGTGTACAAATATTTTCTTTTCATGATTTTTGTTTTTTAACTATTTTCTTTCCCTAATTTGTAATTTGTAATCTGTAATTGTTCAAAGTATCAAGGGGACTCCCCTGTAAAAGTCCAATACTTTGTAGCTGAAAACCAAGCTAAACCTTGCTTGAAGCAATTTGCTCTCAGAAGTAATCAGGTTGGTTTTCTGAACCAGGAAATCCACTGAATTGAGCAGGCCTACCTTGAATTTTTCATCCGTGACATCGTAAGACTCTTTGCTTGATTGCATGAGTTCAAGTCCGGCAGCATATTCCGATTTCGCCTTTTCGACATCGGCACACGCCTGTTCAATCTCCTTGCGCAAGCTGTTTTTGGTATTTATTTCGTCCAGTTCTGCATTTGAAACGGCTATGCTTGCCAGACTGACATTGGTCCGAACCTGCTTCTTCTGGAAGATGGGTATGGAGAGCGATAGTCCTACCGATGGATTTATTTTGTCTTTTAGCTGGGTCGAATAATCACTTCCTGTTGTCAGACTTGAATAACCGCTGGATAACCCTGCTCCCATTGTTAAGCTCGGAAGATAATCTGCTTTTGCAATTTGTACATTCAAAACAGCGCCTTCTTTGTTTAGTTCGGCATTCTTGATCTGAGGTTTAATTCCCAGGGCAAGATTGTAGATTGTCTGGGCATCAGGTTGCTCTGATTTAAGCAGTAAACTGTCAAGATTGGGTGAACTCACTTCGAAATTCTTGTCAACAGGCAGTTCCATCAATTGCATCAGAGTCACTTTGTTGATGGCCAACTGACTCTCGGTGGTAGCCAAAGTTGATTTTTCACTGGCCAGTTCCGACTTGATCTGAAGAAAATCGGCAGTAGAAATGGCGCCCAGTTCGAGGCGTTCTTTGGCCAAAGCCAGCTGCTCTGTGGTCGATTCGATCTGTTTCTTCGCATTTTTAACGCTCTCATAGCTGTACAGAACCTGGAGATAGGCATTGAGAATGTTTATTCCAACCGACTCTCTGACGGTGGCCGAATAATACTTGCCGCTTTCCAGGTCAATGGAGGCCAATTTAATTTTGTTGGTCAGCTTTTCGCCATTAAACAGCACCACATTTGAATTCACCGAATAGTTGCTGCTGTTGGAGCCTTTGCTGCTTCCATACTGGCCGGTAGAGGAGTCAAATCCTTTGTACCAATTTAAGTTTTGGCTTGCTGAGGCACTCAGCGATGGAAGCCTGTTGGCCTGAGCCTGATTGGCGTATAACTGGTTTTGGTCGTTGGTAAGATCAGCCTTTTTTACCTGTATGTTTCTGCCTAAAGCATAATTGATACAGTCTTCAAGTTTCCAAACCTTACTTTGTGCCATTCCGGAGAATCCCGTTAGGAGGATAAGTAATCCGGTAATTAAAAATGTTGTTTGTGTTGTTTTCATAGCATCTGTCATTTTGAAGCAAAACAACACAACAATTGATTTTCCTGAAAATGGAATAGACGTTTGGGGGGATTTTGAGGACGGATGGGGGGAATTTATCGCTGAAAGGGGGTGGGCAGGTGAGTATAAATTTGCATTTTCCTTTGCTCATGGAGACCCGCTCCCGCGCGATTGCATCGCGTGGCTGAATGAAAATTAATTCATATTTTATCATTCAACCGTTTATACATCATTTCATGAGCCGCGACTTCAAGTCTCTAAATCCTGATTGAGTATACCTTACACCCGCACCAATATGAAGAATACGAATCGTATTAACCATATCCCCGCTGGCGTTTAAATATAAACCTGATACAGAGACTTCCGATGCCACGTACGATGGCAATGGCAATGCAACCTTTATTGAGTGTGGGGTAGGGGTACCTGGCACAAATAGTGTATCTATTGGTTATAATTTTTTGAATCTTCCGACTTATATTGGTACATCGGCAACAATAGGTTATTTTTACGATGCCTTCGGCAACAGACTGAAAAAAACATTTGGCGCTGTGACCAGTTACTACCGGGGCAACGTTCTTAAAATTAATGGAAGCGCGATTGTAATGACGGGCGAAGGCCGTGCCGTGAAAAACGGTACATGGAGCTACGAGTACGACCTGAAGGACCACCTGGGCAACACCAGGGTAAGCTTCGCTGCCAGTAACGGAACCGCGCTGCCAAAGCAATACAAAGACTACTATCCATTTGGGATGGAGATGGCCAAATGGTATGTCAATGATGCCAGTGCAACCAAATATCTCTATAACGGCAAAGAGCTGCAGGATGAGTTAGGGCTGCGGTGGTATGATTACGGTGCAAGGTTCTATGACCCAAGTATTGGAAGGTTTCATACACTTGATCCGAAAGCTGAAGCTTACAGTTTCCAGTCTCCTTTTGCTTATGCGGCCAATAATCCAATAAAATTCGTTGACGTAAATGGAGCAGGTCCTGGTTTCGGACCGACTTTTATCCCTGTTACCAATTTGCCAACTTATCTCAAAATGGCAACTTACACGGATCTTAATGATGTTGTTGTTCTTATTTCCTCTTTATTATCTCCGATTACGGGTAAAGGTCCTATAAACATTGATGGTACACCTGCTTCACCTAATGATGTAGAAGCTGCTGAAATGGGTATATTTATGCCCGTTATCAGTGGTTCTGGTGCTAAAAAAGTAATTGGTGCTGCTGAAGGCATTATAGAAGACGTTAGTACAGCAACAAAAATCAATAAAAATGCAAATAAAGCAGAAGGTCATTTTATGTTGTACGAGGTTGAAGATAAAGGTGAAATTCTTAAAGTAGGGAAAGCGGATGCTAATAGGACTAATTCTTTGGGAGATCCCGTTAGAATGAAAGCAAGTGAAAGACAAGCTCAAAAAACACATCCTGACGCAAAAGCAAGACCTGTACAAGATTTAGGTCAGACAACAACAGGACAAGCCAAAGAAGCAGAAGCAGCAAGGGTTAGGGATCGCCGGGCAAATGGGAATACCTTACCATTGAACAAAGAAAGAGATAAACGCTATAATTAATAACCGATAAAGTATGGAATCAAGAATAACTCACTTTAGCCTTATAATTGATTTTTTAGATGAACGCTTTGATTCGAATAGAATAAGCGATATTTTAAAAACCGAGGTTGACCATATTTTAGAGATTAATTTATTATCTAATCAGAGTGACTGGGTCATCCAATTTAGAGCAACATATAACAACGGAAAACAATTGCTGATCTCTAAAAACAAATTTGGTTCTTATTCAAGTGATAAAATCAAAGAAATTACGATACCAATACCAATACCACTGATTAATGAAGTTTCTTGGGGTGTAAATCAAGAACAGCATATCTATAAAGACAGTCACTATGATAACTTGCTTGATAATTTCTGGGCTTTAGATGTAAATGTTGCTGATTTTACAAATCGAGAAGATTACATCCTTGATTGTATGAGAAGAGCAATCAAACTCTGCTTTGAAAAAAAATATACTGTGAATGGAGTAAAATTGAGATTGTAAAGTTTATAGCCTTCGATATGACAAATGAAGAAGCCCGGCAACGCCGGGCTTTCTTAGTTTATAGCATATACGCTAGTTTGGCTTTATAATCCCTAAGGAAAGCATCCATCAGGGCAAAGAGGTGTGTTTTGTTTTCGGTATCGAGTTGCTGAATCTCTTGTATTTTTTTAATCACGTTTTTATCCAGCAGTAAATTGGTTGCCCCCACGGGTCGTTTGGAGAAGCTAGAACATCAAATTGCAGGTGATACCCACAACGGCAACGTAGTATTGGCACAGAACGACTACAACGAACTTGGAGAGTTGATGCTCAAAAAATTACACTCGGCCAGTGAGACCAGCTTTGCACAGGACATAGATTACCTGTACGATGTGCGCGGATGGCTCAACAACATCAACAACCTAACCGATGCATCCCGGAGCAAGTTGTATGCAGAGCAACTTAGCTATTTTGGGAATGGCAATATCCAGGACATGAAATGGAAGAATACTATACTGGATGCACAAAATGCCCCAACACAGACCAATACGCAAAAGTATGGCTTTACCTATAACGGGCTGAACCAACTTACAGCTGCAGCCTATTCCGAGCTCAATCCCAGCAATGTAACTGTCAACACTGACAACTTCTCCACGGCATATGGCTACGATGCGAACGGGAACCTGGCAACCCTTAGCAGACAAGGAAACAGGGCGTCCAATGGATCGACACCAGTTTACGGTACGATTGACAACCTTACTTACACCTATGTGAACAATAGTAATAGTAACCAGCTTAGTTCTGTGGGTGATGGTATCGCAGCAGGTGTAGTAAGCCATGAACTGCAATTTATACCAACAACAGGTACCTACACTTATGATAACAATGGCAATGCTACTTTTGTGCCTCAACGCAGCGTTTCGGTTGCTTACAACTATTTGAACCTTCCATCATCTATAACAGTTGGATCACAAGGAACTATTTTACGATGCCTCCGGCAACAAGCTGAAAAAGACAGTTGGCGCTGTGAACAGCTATTACCAGGGCAGCGTTCTTAAACTTAATGGGACAGATATCGTGATGACGGGCGAAGGTCGTGCCGTGAAAAACGGTACATGGAGCTATGAGTACGACCTGAAGGACCACCTGGGCAATACCCGGGTAAGCTTCTCTACCGAAACCGGCGCAGCCCTGCCGCAGCAATACAAGGATTACTACCCCTTTGGACTGGAGATGGCCAGATGGTACACCACCCTCGGCACTCCTACCAAGCATCTTTACAACGGCAAAGAGTTGCAGGATGAATATGGGCTGGGATGGTATGATTACGGTGCCCGGTTCTATGACCCAACGATAGGAAGGTGGAATACTATCGATGGTAAAGCAGAAAAATATTATTCTTTATCACCCTATATTTATGCAATTAACATTCCTGTTAAGTTTATTGATCCGGATGGAAATGATATTTACATTTACTATCCAACAAAAGATCAAAATGGACAAACTTCAAGAGCATATTTTAAATTTAATGGAACAAACGGGGGTTCAGCTCCTCAAAATAAGTTTGTCCAAAATGCCATTCAAGCTTACAATTACAATATCAAAAATGGTGGTGGAGATAATCTAAAGGCGGCGGCAACCAATCCTGATATTAAAATCAATCTTCTAAATGCCTCTGAATATGGAGAGACTGATAGTTATGATAACGCAGGCAATGTTTATTGGAATCCTTATAATGCTTTGGCCACAAAAAACGGATTGTATGAGTCTCCTGCAACTGGATTAGAGCATGAGTTCGACCATGCTGTCGATGATTTTTGGGATCATGACGCTCATATACATCGAGGAGAGCTATATGATAAACAATATGGCAATCAGGAGGAAAGACGGGTAATCACAGGATCAGAGAAAAAAACAGCTACGAAAAATGGAGAATTTAAGCCAGGACAAGTTAGGAACTCTCATGGAGGTAAAGGTTTTGATGTAAATGATCCAAATGCAAATATGTTTGATTTTGGAGTAAAGAGAGACAGTAAGAATAACGTTGATTGGGTGCAGACAATTAATTCTTGGCTACAACAGAACCCCAACATAATTATCAATTAGCTTTTGTAATAAGTATTTTCTAAAATAAATATCATCGGATATGCATAGAATTAACATTTTATTATTAACTATTGTTTTAGGTATTACGGCATTCTGCAATGGCATAAAAAAGGGTAATGTAAATTCAAATTCTATTGAAATACTTTACATTAAAGGCTCTATAAATACAAGGACTCCTATTGAATGTGGTACAATTACTAAAGCAAAATCTTCCTATCGGAAAGGTGATACTCTAATAGTGGATAAACAAAAGTACATTGAAATAGTAAACCAAATTAAGACGCTAAAGGAGCTGAAAGCTGATAGTACTTTACCTAATTGTGATGTTAGAATACAATGTCGGATAAACTATGCAAATGGAGACTCTGTAAAATTATGCATCGGCAAATTTAATTGCCTTATAAAGGATGGGAACATAATGAGTAAGAACGATATTCTTGTGTATCTAATTCGAAAATACTCCGGTTACTATAATTATTTTTCAAAATCAGAGTTATTATATTTTCCTGAATTAAATAAATTCGGAATACCTGTTGATTATAGGGATTTAAGTATAAAATACAACCCTAATAATATGCCAACACCTCCACCTCCTCCACATTAAATATTCACTACCTTTGCAACGCCAAGATAAGTTAACAACAAGCCCGGGCAGAGAGCCGGGTTTTGTTGCTATAACACTAACTGTTTGAGTTTTCCTTTAGTAATAAAAGCGTCAATCAGAGTTTTGACCACATCCTTGTCCCGTTCCGGCATTTTTTCAATTGCCTTGAACTGATTAAGGAGTTCTTTATCTGTTAAAGAGCTTCCGGCCAGGTCATCGGAAGTTCCGTTTGTCAGGAAATCGGAAGATACCCCGAGCGAATTGGCCAGCTTGGATAATATATCGGCCGAAGGCTGCGCGCCTTTCTTCTCATACCTTCCTATTTGGGTGTAATGTATCCCCACCAGTTTTGCAAGGTAGGTTTGAAAGAGGTCGCTCAAACCATCACCAAAACCTTTACCTACGACCATGCCGGACGTCTGGAGAAAGTCGAACAACAAATCTCGGGGGATACCACTAATGGCAATGTGGTGCTGGCGCAGAACGATTACAATGAGCTTGGCCAACTAATGCTCAAAAAGCTGCACTCGGCCGGTGAGACCAGCTTTGCACAGGATATCGATTACCTGTACGATGTACGGGGATGGCTCAACAACATCAATGACCTGTCGGATGCATCCCGGAGGAAGTTGTATGCAGAGCAACTTAGTTATTTTGGGAATGGGAATATCCAGGATATGAAATGGAAGAATACGGCACTGGATGCACAAAACGCTCCAACACTGACCAATACGCAAAAGTATGGTTTTACCTACGACGGGTTGAACCGGATAACAGCGGCGGCCTATTCTGAACTCAATGCGAGCAATGTTACAGTCAACGCGGGCAACTTCAACGAAAGTTACGGTTATGATACCAACGGAAACATCGCAACCCTTAGCAGGCAGGGAAACAGGCACAAGGCTTCAGAAACGGCGCTCTATGGCCCCATCGACCAGCTTACCTACAACTATGGGAGCAACAGCAACCAGCTCGGCTCGGTGAGTGATGCGGTTCTGGCAACTGACGTTACCTCTGATCTGGAATACAAACCAGCCACTGGTGCTTACACCTACGACAACAATGGCAATTACGATGCCTCCGGCAACAAGCTGAAAAAGACAGTTGGCGCTGTGAACAGCTATTACCAGGGCAGCGTTCTTAAACTTAATGGGACAGATATCGTGATGACGGGCGAAGGTCGTGCCGTGAAAAACGGTACATGGAGCTACGAGTACGACCTGAAAGACCATCTGGGCAACACCCGGGTAAGCTTCGCTGCCGGTAACGGAATCGCGCTGCCAAAGCAATACAAAGACTACTATCCGTTTGGGTTGGAGATGGCCAAATGGTACGTCAATGATGCCAGCGCTACCAAATATCTCTACAACGGCAAAGAGTTGCAGGATGAGTATGGGCTGGGTTGGTACGATTACGGCGCTCGATTCTATGACCCAACGATCGGAAGGTGGAACGTGATTGATAACAAGGCAGAGAAATATTACTCTTGGAGCCCATATGCTTATGCAATTAACAACCCTATAAAGTTTACTGATCCTGATGGAAATGATATTTACATCTGGTCTCCAGGACAGAATAAGCCCTTTATATTTAATGGTAAAAATGGTGCTTCTGCACCAAATAACGCCTTTGTTCAAAGTGTACTAAAGGCATATGCTTATGATGTAGGTAATACCGGTGGCGATAACATAAAGGAAGCCGCCTCTAATCCAGATTTAAAAATCTCACTCTCTTTAGCAAATGAAGAAGTTGGTTCTCAAGGAGGAGGTTCAACCGATGGATATTATGACGGACATGTTACGTGGAGTCCAGATCAAGGAGTACTTTCAGAAGATGGGAGCTTAATATCGTCTCCGGCTACTGTTATGGAAGAAGAGTTTGACCATGCAGTAGATGCAGCAAAACATCCCAAAGAACATGCTATTCGAGAGAATACTATGGATTCCAAGTATGGAGATAGAGAAGAAAGAAGAGCTGCAGAAGGTTCTAATGCAAAAACAGGACGTGCAAACAAAGAATATCCAAGTGGTAAAAAAATGGAAAACCATAAAGGAACTGTAGTAGTAGTTGATGGTGGACCGACTTCTACAAAAGTGAATAAAGAAAAGTCAATGACCATTACTCATCGTAGATATATTAATTCTGAAAAAGCAGATCAGAAAAAACATATTGATAATATTAATAGAGCTGTAAGATGATAAAACATAATACAATTATAATTTTTCTGTTCCTTTTTATACTATCCTCAGGATGTTCTAATAAGCATCTCAATGTTAATAAAATAGAAAATATCGAGGTCTTTTATGCAAAAGGAATAGTTACACCTGTGACAATGGTTGTATGCGGACAAATACGGGCAATGCCTCCTGATTTTATTGTTGATACTTTATTATCTGATAAAGCTTTTTTAACGACAGTGGAAAACTTGACAAACAAACTGGAAAAAGAAGAAAATGGAGATGATCTTTCGGATTGTGATATACGTGTTGAATGTGTAGTAAATTACAAAGGCAATAAGACTAAAACAATCTGTATTGGAAAATTTAATTGTATGAAATTAAATAGTACATATCATAGGGAATGCGATAGCTTAGCATATTTGATAAAGAAAAGATCCGGTTATTATAATTACTTTAAGAAAGAGTATTTAGTCAATTTTAGAGAAATACAAAAATTTGGAGTACCTGATGATTATAAGGATTTAAGTATTAAATATAATCCGAATAGTATGCCAACGCCTCCACCTCCACTACGTTAAACCTCCACTGCTTTTGTAACGTGAATAGATAAACAACATAACCCGGCACAGTGGCCGGGTTTTGTATTACAGTACAAGTTGTTTCAGTTTTCCTTTGGTGATAAATGCATCAATAAGAGTTTTAACCACATCCTTATCGCGTTCCGGCATTTTTTCAATGGCCTTGAATTGGTTCAGGAGTTCTTTATCTGTTAAAGAGCTTCCGGCCAGGTCATCAGAAGTCCCGTTTGTCAGGAAATCGGAAGAGACCCCGAGCGAATTGGCAAGCTTTGATAATATATCGGCCGAAGGCTGCGCGCCTTTCTTCTCATACCTTCCTATTTGGGTGTAATGTATCCCCACCAGTTTTGCAAGGTCGGTTTGAGACAAACCTTTGTCCGTGCGTGCTTTTTTTAACCGTTGTGCAAAGCCCATATTGTAAAGATTAAAAAACGGTGGGATATAGAGGTCTTTTTCAGATTTCTAAAACAAGAGCTCAACTTTAGCCATATCACCTCTACCAGTGAAAATGGAATGCAGGTTATGCTATACATGACTATGATAACTTCGATGCTGGTATTGATATATAAACGAATTAATAAAGTAGGCTACAAAACTGCCGTAAGGCGAGTTCAACAAGGAGATGGACAAAAGTTCCAGATAACTCTTACTTTGGATTTTAGAATCGTAAAAAGAAGTCTGCAATTTTTGTAGGCTTCTTTTATGTCCCTCCTCGGCTTTGTAAAATTCTTTGCAAAATTCATCGACTAAATAGAAAATTTCAGTAGTTTTAGACTCCATAATAATAACAGGGTTTTTGTTTTATATATTTGAATTTTAGATACTTAAATATATGCAAAACCTTGTTATTTTCAAAATAATCCTATATATTTTTATCCTTCTTACATCGAACTCACGTTAAAATAATTGGAATGTCAACGTTGAAACTAAACGGGATCAGACTCAATCTTATTGCCTTTGTGCTTGTTTTGTCTCCGTCATTGTCGTACTGCGCCCAAAAGACAATTAAAACATATGGCGCTGAATCTGTGATAATTACGCCACTTCCTAAACCCAGTCCCCATATCAACGGTCCATTGGTTTATGGTTGCCGCCCCGGAAACCCTTTTCTTTACCGGATTCCTTGTCAGGGAGAACGTCCTATCAGCTTTTCGGCGAAAGGTTTGCCAGCCGGATTAAAACTTGATCCTAAAACGGGCATCATCACCGGAAATACACCGCAAAAAGGGGATTATGAAGTTTTTATCCTGGCAAAAAACTCAAAAGGTAAAGACAAAAGAAAACTGACGATCAAGGCTGGGGATCAGCTTTCACTTACACCTCCCATGGGATGGAACTCCTGGTACGTCCATTATAACCGGATCAGTGATCACCTGATGAGGGAGGCTGCTGATGCAATGATCTCCAGTGGTATGGCCGATGTTGGTTATCAGTATGTTAATATTGACGACTGTTGGTCGACAGCAGGGAAATCCCATCCCTTCACGAGAGACTCATCGCGAATAGGAACCATCCGGGATGTTAATGGGAACATTTTGCCCAACAGGCACTTTCCTAATATGAAGGAGTTGACCGGGTATATTCACTCGAAAGGACTAAAAACGGGGATTTACAGTTCGCCCGGACTAATCTCCTGCTGCGGGTTGACCGGATCGTGGCAGCACGAAGAGCAGGATGCCGCACAATTTTCTTCCTGGGGATTTGATTTCCTGAAATATGACTGGTGCTACTACTCAAAACTGCTCAATAAAGAGCCTACCATTGAAGATTTGCAGAAACCTTATATCGTGATGGGGGATGCGCTCCGGCATCAACCGCGCGACATTATTTTTAATTTGTGTCAGTATGGACGGGGAAATGTTTGGGAGTGGGGGGCAAAGGTGGGAGGTCATTGCTGGCGCACTGCCGGTGACCTGGGTTTTGAACTCGACCGCTTTTTCAATGTCGCACTAAATAATGCCAGGTTTGGCGCCTGGTCGAAGCCTGGATCCTGGAATGACCCTGATTATCTGCTTATTGGATGGATAGGTTCGCAAAATAAGGACGACACATTCACGGAGCCACATCCTTCGCCTTTAACGGCACAACAACAATATTCCTACATGTCGCTGTGGTGCCTGATGGCGGCGCCACTGATTTTCAGTGGCGATATGTCTAAGCTGGATGAATTTACCCTCAATGTCCTTTGCAATACTGAAGTGATAGAAGTTGACCAGGATCCGCTGGGCAAATGCGGATCGGTGATTTTAAAAACGGATAACATCTTTTTATTGGTCAAAGATTTGGCAGACGGATCAAAGGCTGTTGGTCTGTTTAACCGGGGGAAAAACACTGTTGCAGTTGCCGTTAATTGGGCTGAATTGCAATTGTCTGGAAAACATTCTGTCCGGGATCTTTGGCGACAAAAAGAACTGGGTACCTTTAAAGAGGAATATAATGTTCAAGTTCCACCGGATGGAGTTGTTATGGTTAGAATTAGCCCTCATCATCCTTAAAGAGGCGGGGAATTATTCCCCCCTTTCGGAAGATAAGTCCCCTGAATGAATCTCTGTTTTGCTGTTACTAACCATTAAATATGATCCATCATGAAAACCTTAACCAGGTTATCCTTCGTGGTAACTCTCCTCTTTTTGTTCGCTTCATTTTCACGTCATTCCTATGCAGCCGGAATAAAAACAAAGATTCTTACCGCTGAATTCATTTACGAAACCGCCCCCTTCCCCTCCTGCCATGCCTCAACAATTGTCGAAACGAAAGAGGGACTTTTGGCGGCCTGGTTTGGCGGAACCGACGAAAGCAACCCGGATGTCTGCATTTACACTTCGAGTTGCATCAGGGGGAAATGGAGCGCTCCCGTGTTGGCTGCCGATGGAATAGAAAACGAGAAGCTGCGATATGCCTGCTGGAATCCGGTACTTTTTAAACGAGACAACGGCGATATCATACTATATTACAAAGTTGGCATCAATCCCCGCGAATGGTGGGGGATGTACAAAATTTCCACAGATCAGGGCAAAACATGGTCGGCAGCCAGTAAAATACCCGATCATCTTTTAGGACCGATCAAGAACAAACCCTGTAAACTAAGGAGCGGAACAATTCTTTATCCGACCAGTATCGAGACAAAACAAGGATGGAACGTATACATGGAGCAATCTGACCAGAATCTCTCGCATTGGGAAAAAACGGCCATTGACAACAATGGATTGAATGCCATCCAACCTACCATTCTTTTTCTCAAAGACGACAAGATTCAGATTCTTTGCCGCAGCAAAGAGAAAAAAATCGTGGAGAGTTGGTCGATCGACCAGGGGAAAAACTGGTCACCCCTTCAAATGACAAATTTGCCGAACAACAATTCCGGAATTGATGCTGTAACGCTCACAGATGGAACCCATCTGCTTATTTGCAATCCGATAGAAAAAGGCAGAAACAAACTCGCCCTTTTTGCTTCTCAGGATGGAAAGGAGTGGTCCGAACTGATCGTTCTGGAAGACCAGCCAAAAGGCGAATTCAGCTATCCTGCCATCATTCAGGGAGAAGACGGAACCATATACCTCACCTACACCTGGAACCGTGTGAAAATCAAATATGTTCATCTTCAATTAAGATAACATTTCCTTTGTGAAACCTTTGCATCGCGCGCTTTGTGACCTTTGTGGTTCTCCTCCGTGTAGCTCTGTGTAAAATAAATTCGCAGAATTATTACAATCGATTGCGCTACTTGATATATTTGTACATCTAAAAAATTAAACACATCACCTGATGAAGAAAATCATTGCTCTCCTTCTGTTGGTATTTTTTGTTTCTACAGGTTTTGCCAAAACAGGGAATACCAAAAAACTTTTTGCTGCCAGAAACATCAAAAAAACCATGAAAAATGTCACAATCTGGCAACTGAAGAATCCCAAACATGAGCTCACTGACTGGACCAACGGCGCATTTTATGCGGGCGTTTCTGCAGCCTGGGAAACAACAAAGTCCAAAACAATCTATCAGGCCATGATCGATATGGGAGAAAAAAATGATTGGAAACCGGGGAAACGGTGGTATCATGCCGATGATATCGCCATCTGCCAGACCTATGTGGATGTTTACAAAGTGGAGAAAAAACAGGTGATGATCCAGCCATTTATCGACACCCTTGCCATCTTCATGAAAAAGCCATACCCTGCAAAAGGGATCGCCACCATCAAATGGTGGTGGTGTGACGCGCTGTTTATGGGACCTCCCGCTATGGTTAAACTGGGTATAGCCACCGGAAACAATAGTTACCTGGCTTACAGCGACCAATTGTTTAAGGAGAGTTACAATCTTTTGTACGACAAGGAGGAGCACCTCTTTGCCCGTGACCTGAAATATGTGATAAAAAATGACGGCAAAGACATCCGCGAAGCGAATGGTAAGAAAATATTCTGGTCCAGGGGAAATGGCTGGGTAATGGGTGGTATTGTCAGGATATTATCAGAACTTCCTGCGGATTATTCAGGCAGGGATTTTTACATCAACCTTTTTAAAGAGATGGCTGTCAGGCTGAAAGAGCTTCAGCAAGCTGATGGTCTTTGGCGTGCAAGTCTTCTCGATCCTGAATCATATCCTGGTGGCGAAGTAAGCGGATCAGGCTTTGATTGCTATGCCATGGCATGGGGAATTAACAATGGAATTCTTGATAAGGCAGCCTACCTTCCTGTGGTCGAAAAAGCCTGGATCGGCCTGAACAAATGTGTCCAAAAAGATGGTCATGTGGGTTGGGTCCAGCCGATTGGCGCCGATCCAAAGAAAAATTTCAATGCCGATAGCTGGGAAGTATATGGTTCAGGCGCCTTCCTGCTTGCCGGAAGTGAAGTCATCAAACTGAAGCGATAGAATTCTACCTTTACGAAAACCCTATCAAAATGGAAGAATTAGCAGTTGGAACCCGAGTAGAACATCCCAGGTATGGTGAAGGGATTGTGAGTAAAAATAAAATTACCTCCTACGAGATTTTTTTCGAACACGGAGGTAAAATTGAAATCACCAAAAGAAACGAAGATCTTGAAGTAAAAGAGACGCCCGCAGAAAAGCCGAAAAATTCGCTCACCCTTGCCGAAGTGGAGAAAACTATCCGTTTCGTTCTGGAAGAGCAGAATGTTCTTCAGGAAATCGTACCACTTGGTGATAAATGGCTGGGTGGGAATATGCTCCTCCAACCGGTCAACCTTTCGCTGAAGCCCAAGGAAATTCCCATAGAGAGCTTCTTTCACAAAATCGTTATGCTCAGGGACCGGCTTCGCGTACTCGAACAAAACATCAACAGTCATCCGGGTTTGTCTGACGAGGAGAAGGTGAACATGCAGCAATACATCACCCGAATCTACGGCTCCCTCACCTCTTTCAACTTGCTTTTTGCCGATAATAAACACTATTTTGTAGGGGCTAAATCCTGAACAATTATGAATTCCAGGGAACGTGTATTAAAAGCTTTCAAACGCCTGTCTGGATTGCCCGACAGGGTTCCGATCCAGTTTGACCTTTGCAGGCAATTGAGCGACCATTTCGGAAAAGAGATGGGGATCCCTGTCCGTTACACCGAAAATCCGTACGAAGATGTCACCTACCGGATCAGCGCCAACGAACTTCGCGTGGCCATGGGTAGTGACGTAGTTATTACTGGGGCATCGGTATCAGACAAGTACCGGATAGTAAAAAACCCGAATGGGACATGGCTTAATGAATACGGGATGCTAATGCGTCAGGGGGATATATATGTGGAAGTTGTTGCCTATCCGCTGGCCCAGGCAGAAACGAAAGAGGATATAGCGGCCTATCAATTTCCTGATCCCGATGCCCCCGGCAGGTTTCGGGATGCAGAAATGCTGGTAAGGAAATACAAAAACGATTACCTCATCTTTGGCGATATTGAAGTGACAGTTTTTTCGCTTGCGCACCAATTGGTGGGGATGGAGAAGTTGCTCGTCGATATGATGATGGAGTGTGAATATGTGATTCCGCTTTTCGAAGCCTGCGCAGAATACCAGACCCAAATCGGATTACGACTGATTGAGAAAGGGGTGGATGCCATCTGGTTTGGGGATGATTTCGGCACACAGATGAGCCTTCTCATACCTCCGGAAACATTCCGTGATCAGCTAAAACCTCATTACAAGCGGATGATAGATCGTTTCAGGGAGGCAAAACCGGACATCATCCCCATTCTTCATTGCGATGGTGCGGTGGCTGAACTGCTGGACGACATCCGGGAAATCGGATTCGAAGTATTCAATCCGGTGCAGCCCGGCGTTCCCGGACATATGCCAAAGGAGATGAAAGAGCGGTTTGGCAATCAATTCAGTTTCTGGGGTGCCATCGACCAACAGGATCTGCTCCCAAAAGGAACCGATGAAGAATTGGAACGTGACATCCTTGAAAAAATCAGCATCCTGGGCAAAGATGGAGGTTACATGATTGCTCCGGCCCATATTCTGCAAAATGACGTGTCCCCCGAACGGGTCTTGCGATTTATTGAATTGTGCAAAACACACGGTAAATATTACTACTGACCATTACCCGATAATGACAGGGTCAACTGATGAGTATCAGCTGATGTATCTATTTGTTTTCCATAGAAATAGCGCCCATTTTTAGATTATAAATTATTAATTAAATTTGAGTGATCAACCCAGACTAATTGCCGTTGATTAGCTTTAAGGAAATGATATGACGCAGAAAACTACTTCCACAGAAACAGGCATCTCACTCTTTATCCAAACTAATTCAGCCGCTGTACGCATCTGGCACTGGCTTACTTTTTTGGTGGTAACATCTATCATCGTAACCGTAATAATAGCCTCAACTGTTCTGAATCCAAGGGAAAATATCCCCGTAGTTCAAAACATCCTGAAAGACAAGGGGGTTGTTGTCAGCAATGACCAAACCTTTGCGGTTACACACATGTACGATGATAAAATGTGGGAACTTCACAAATTATTGGGATATGCATTGGCTTTTTTGTTTCTTTCCAGAATTGCAGTTGAGTTAACACAACCGAAAGAGGAGCGAATCAGTTTTCGCCTGAAAAAAGCGCGCATGGCGCTCAAACAAACCGGTACTAACAAAAAAGAGTGGAAACATTACCTGATCGTGAAAGCAAGCTATTCGCTGTTTTATTTACTGCTGTTTGCGATGGTAGTCACCGGACTGATAATCGCTTTTGGTAAGGATTTGGGATTGGCCGTGCCCACCAGACATACTGTCAAAGAGGTACATGGCTTTATCCAATACTTGATTTATGCGTTTATATTCTTCCATTTGGCTGGCGTTATCCGGGCCGAACTGAAAAATGCCAAAGGCATTGTCTCGGGGATGATCAATGGCGGAAAATAAAACAATCAATCAAAAAGATATTTTTTATCCAAAAAGTAGATTATTTTTTTGTCAAGTGTCCAAAGTAATGAGTTAGTTTTGATTGTTGCGTAAATCAGGCAAGCATCAATCAAGCCAATGCCTTTTGAAATAAGCTTGTTTTCATACGAATATTCACCCGCCTTTTCGAACAAATCCCTAATCTCAATTTTTGGCACATATCGAATATGCTCTCTGATAAAATTTATCTCATTTTGATTTACAGCTCCCTGCAAAATTTCACCAATAATCGGATCAATTATTTTGATACTCAAAACATCCAGATAGTTCTGCACTTCCTGATAATATGGATCATTTCGTTTAAAGTATTCAAACCAAACAGAAGAGTCAATAATTATATCCATTATTGTCTGTTTATATCTCTGATTTCTTGCGCTGTATGTTTAAATTGCAAGGGATTTTTATTTATCGCTTCGCCCATAGCTTTCAACTTTTGAAGCGAGACATAATTATTCAGGGCAATGATCATAGCATCGGTTATATTTTTAGCATTAGACAGGAGTTGTGTCTCTCTGACAAGTTCATCAGGAATTATTGCTGTAACTTTCATTTCTATTACAATTTTCTTACTCGTTTTTATGTAAATACAAATATACGATAACCCATCGTATATTCATAGATTTTCCATGCTATTTTTTCTAATAATTATAATGGCGCTATTGATTCACGAAAAAATACCTGATCCTACAGGCAGTACCCTTGCTTTGCGGATTTTTTTTCGCCAAAATCCTTAACTTAAGCAAGTGATTTCCGGATTGTAAACCATAGGCCAGTGTGTAGAACCAGGGTAGGTGTAGCTGGGCGCTCCAGGCCGTAAACAGATCCTGTTTTTGCCAGGGTCTTTTGTCGATCCGGTATTCGACGATGCCTGCATCCAGCCCAGCGGCAACTGCAATCCCAACAGCATTCCCTTCGAAACTATAATTCAGTATCCCGCCTGGAGCTTCGGCTACCAGCATCGGGACATGGGTAAAATCAGGCCGCGTTCCGCTCTTGTCGGAAGGGATCCAGTCGGATACAATTTTCCATCCTTTGGCAGGTTTGATTTGAACGGCAGGAATCAATTTCCCTTTGTCGTAGCTTGCTTCGGACAACTTACCAGGAAGGTTGTAGGCAACCACTTTGTCATCTTCGGCAATGAATCCACTCCAACAGAAATCCAGAAACGACTTCATAGACTGGTAATAAATGTGTTGACCAAAGGGCGACGGATGCAGGTTCTTGAAATCCTTTTCCCAGCTGAACTCGCCATTGTCAATCCGGTCAGTTACCTCTTTGGCCAGGTTGATGGTAGGGATTCCATAGTGGGCAGCCACCTTCTCATGGCTCTCAATCTCCATGGGAACATTCCCTTTGCGGTAATCTGCCATCTTCTCAGGATCCACAAAATGCATCATCACCACCTCCATGGCTGGATTTGATTCCCGGGCATGCCGAACAATCCCCTCCATCCCAAGTATCTGTGTTTCTGAAGAAAATCCGTTGGCCCGGTCATTGACGGCTGCTTCCTCAAACAACAGATCTACTTTCCCCTTGGCCAGCACATCCCTTTCAAACCGGAAAGCTCCTGGGGTGCTGCCCATGGATGGAATACCTGCAGCTACAAAATCAAATTGTGTGTTTGGAAACCGTGTCTGGAGATAGGCACAAATACTATCGCGCCATCCTGGGTTGGCAGTGATTGACCCACCAAAAAACGCCACTCGCCCTCTCTTTTCGCGTTCGAAAACGATCTGCGAATTGTGAAGTTTGTTACGGTAAGTATGGTAATTACGGCTATCCAGCGGTAGCTGAACCTGCGGATAGCTGTGCGGGAAGGAATCACGCGCCAGATCTGCAATCCCCGATCCAAAGGTGATGCTGTTGCCAATACAAGCAACCTTCACCGGCAAACTGTAACTGGCGGGGTTGATGGTTTGTGAAAAACCGGATAGAGAGAGTACAAAAACGAGAACCAGGGATAAAAAAATTTTCATAGTCTTAGTATTGCTTTTGTAGGAAAGTCAATTCCCTAAATTCTGCCAATTTGCAAATAATTGGAAAAATTAATGGCTATCATAAGATTGTTTTGAAAAGGAATTACTATTTGGGGGTGGAGGGAGAGCAATCTGAAATACGCAATTTGCAGATGAATTTCTGACATCAAATGTGTCTTTTGATCTCCTCTATAAATTCTTTCACCTGCCCGATAAGCGGTCTGGCAATGTTCTTATCGTAATCATACAAGTCACCGTAATCTCCTTTTATAATCTTCAGGATTATTAATCATCATAGCAATATCCCTTCCCTGGTAACATTCTTGTATAGTGGAGAAGACACCAACATGCTCTTCCAATAATCTTTTGGATAAATGATGGTAGAAATTATTTGACCTGATTCCAATTCAATATCATATAGGTCATCTCTAAACTTATCCTCAATCTCATTGGTAACCAGGTCATCATCCACCAGAATCAAGATATCCCAATCCGAATCAGGTCGAAAATCGCCCCTTGCACGCGATCCGAAAAGATAAGCCATCGCTTTAGGATCTTTTTCGTGAATGGATTTTCTAATTCTGTATTGTATCTGGTCGTTTCCCATTCCTATATGATTATCAATCAAAAGTACAAATTTCTATCTGCGATTCCCTCTTGTTGAACATTTTTTAGGATTCCGTATCTGTTATCTTTATTGGTATTAAAATCTAAAAGTCAAATGTCAACCCGCTTTGTGTCGAAGGATGGGACTGGGCCCCATTATCCGGCAAATTTGGAATCTTCAGCGCCAGTCCAAATTCATTGTTCAACTTTTCAATAAAATAGGCTGCCAGCAAAGGCGATTCCATCTCGATATTCTGATGAACAAAAAAATTGATATCCCTCAACCCCTGTCCTACCCAAAGTCGTAGCCGTTCAATCCAGCCGTCCAGGCGCTCCCGGTCTTTGATGGAATCGTTGGCCCCAACATAGCGGATAAAAACTGAAGGGGTAGTCAGCCGCATGTGCAGCAAGTCGCGCCGCCCGGCTGTATCCACCAGGATATTGGTGATATGATGCTTCTCGAATAACAGGTACACTTCTGCTGAAACTTTTGCATTGTTAAACCATTCGGTGTTACGTAATTCGACAGCCAGCGAAATTGCCTTTGGGAAGTTCCCAATGAAATGGGTCAGACGGTCGCAATTTTTATATCCAAAATTATCGTTCAACTGAAGGAATACCATCCCCAGCTTTTCTTCAAAATTAATGATGCTGTCGCAATATTCATCGACCAACAACTGCACATCGTTCAACCGCCTCAAGTGACTGATGCTTTGTGTGATCTTGGGAAAGAACCTGAACTCAGCAGGTGTTTTTTCGCGCCAGGTAATCACCTGCTCCCGTTTAGGCATATTGTAAAATGTGGCATTCAGCTCGATAGAATTAAACTGTCGGGAATAATAGGTCAATTCATCTTTGGTGCCGCGGGGATAGAAATTTTTTAGATCCTGTTTGTTCCATTTGGCACAACCGACATAAACTTTGAGTGATTTCTCCGCATTGTTTCGACGAAGTACCCTTTCAGTATCAGGATGATCTGCCGGGAGTGTGTAATCAATATGTTCTGGTTGGTCGAGGCGCCCAAATTTCATTTTTTAAGTATTAAAATGAATTCTACGTTGAGACCTTTGTGTTTTCCTTCGGGTCCTTCGTAGTAAAATTTTAAAGAATCACCACAAATGGTCACAAAGTGCAACACAAAGGAAACACAAAAGTTATAAAAACCAGGGATATACTGCATTTTCTACAACAGACATGCTATTGCTGATCAGGTATTTCCTTTCAATTCCAATTTCACCTGCCAAATTCTTAAGCCTATTGTAATCAGCCTCTAATCCTTTTTGCTTCACTTCAAAAGCAATCTCTTTGTTCAGGATAAAATCTATTTCTGACTTGTTCCGCTTGTTGTAAAAACTGAGTTCTCCGTAATTGGCCAATTGATTGGCTATTGCCGTTTCGAGAAGCTGTCCGTCGGTTACTTTGGCTACTAAATTGAGAATACCGGTATCCGAAAAATAGACTTTTTTCCCTCCGGCGACCCCCCTGTCGATACTTTTTGAATATTTCGGCACCATCCGCAGGAAAAATATTCCCTCCAAAAATTCGAGGTAATTGTAAATTTTAACCCTGTTGACGGACAGTTCAGAAGCCAGTTTCGTAACATCAATCAGATTACCATTTCGTACCGCCAACAGCAAAATAAGGTCGCGCAACTCCCTGACCTCCCTTAATTCAGTAAATACTTTGATGTCTTTCTCGAAGAAGGAGGCAAAAATATTTTTGAGGATCTGCTTCTTTGTCTCACGGTCATGAGTTATGACTACTTCCGGGAAGCCCCCAAACTCAAGGTATTCGTCGTAAAGTTCCTTTGTTTGCAAAACATTGACTATCGACTTAGGTTGAATTGCCTCCTCCAAATTTGTTGCCAGTTGATCTTCAGTCAGTCGCCCATTGAAGTACATGAATTCCCGGTAGGTCAGCACCGGCAGCACATATAGAAATTTTCTTCCGCTCAGAGATTCGGGAAACAGATTGCGCAGGTAATAATTGGAGGATCCCGTCACTATGAATTTAACACCAAAATAATCGATCAGGTATTTGATAATTCTGGTGATCTCCGGCATATTCTGAATCTCATCGATGCATACCAAAAGAGGTTCACTCTTCTTCACATCCGACAGCCTGACCATATCATTGTAGATTACATTGTAGTCAAGATTCTCGAACACTAGTTGATCCAATGGATTGTCAAGGTCAAACCACAACCGCTTACCCTTGAAAACATTGAAGAGTTGACGCATCAGGGTTGATTTGCCAACCTGCCGCATGCCAGTGATGACGATGGCATTTTTGTGATACAATTGAGGCAGTATCTCATAAAACAACATCCGCTTAAGCATATCTGTAATTTATTTTTTACAAATATACACATATTTGTAATGTATTATTCACATTTCTGCGTATATTTGTAAATAAATTTTTACACACCCACATTTCAAACGCCTCTCTTCCTGTATTCGGCAGGTGACATACCCATCACTTTTCGAAATACCCTTGCAACATCGGCGATCATCCAGCCCGAATTACCTTCCTCCCGGAGGACAGTTCTCGATTAAGAATTTTTTGCAGGTTGTTGTAAGATGTTGAGACGTTCCTTCACCTTCGTAGATACCGTGCGATCGCATAGGATAGGCCATCATCTGGAAAGGCTTGTTGTAACGGATCAGTTCGTTAAAAAGCTTTTCGGCATTGGCATAATGGACATTGTCATCGCCGGTTCCATGGATATACAATAGATTGCCCTTTAATCCTTTGGCGTAGGTATATGGTGATCCGGCTATAAAGTCTTCCCTGGTTTCGGCAGGTATGCCCATATACCGTTCCTGGTAAGCATTGTCGTAAGCCAATTGGTTGGCGACAGCGGCTACAGAAATGCCTGTTTTAAAAATTTCCGGATACTGGAACATTAAATTTAGCGTTGAAGAACCTCCGCCGCTCCATCCATGAACTGCCACACGGCTTGTGTCACAAAAATTCCATTTCAACACCTCTTTGGCACCCATTGCCATATCCCGGATGTTCAAACGACCAATTTTACGGTAGATGGATTTTCTCCATTCCCTTCCCCTGGGTGCCATACTCCCCCTGCAATCAACCGACACATAAAGATATCCCATGTCAGCAATATTGCCTCCAAACTGGCCTGACCGTCCAAGTCTGGAATTGTCGAAAACCGTGCAGCCCCATGGTTCTCCGTACACATAAAAGAAAACAGGATATTTTTTGGAGGGATCAAAATCCTTTGGTTTTGCTATCCATCCATCCAGGGTGATTCCATCTTCAGTGGTAACTTTAAAGAAGGATATTTGTTTCCCCATCGGATCTTCCTTCAGGTTACTGACAATACTTTTTGAAGTATCCACAGGTGAATGATCAGGCAAGGTTACCCATTCGGATGCCGGCATATAGAGATGGCTCGAAAAACTATGACGGCACCATTTGCCGTTTGGTGAAAACATATAGTCATTGGTTCCGGTAAAATTGGCCGGCGTGAGGCGCTTAGGAGCATCAGAACCATCCAGTTTTGCCGCAAAAAGGTATCGTTGTGTCGCATTTTCGGGAGTTGCTGCAAAATACACCGTTTTAGCTGATTCATCAATCAGGTAAATCTTAATGACATCGAAATTCCCTTTTGTAATAAGGGACTCTTTTCCGTCCATGCCGATACGGTATAGATGACGCCAGCCATCTTTTTCGCTGGCCCAAACAAATGCCTTACCACCTTCTATCCAATTCCAACCTGCACTGTTGTTCGAATTCCAGGTTGCCTCCATATCGACCCATGCCTGATCGCTGTCACTCCACAATGTTTTGGCATTTCCAGTTTCGGTATTGGCCAACCAGATTTTCGAGCTATTCTGCTTGCGGGAAATCTGTTGAATGATCAGTTCATTTTTGGAAGCCCATTCCATCTTAACCAGGTAATTCTGGCGCGGATCACCTTCAATATTTATCCATTTTATTTTGGAAGTGGCTAAATTGACAACACCAATTTTTGCTGGTGAAGGGTCTTCTCCTGCTTTGGGATATTCGACAGGAACTGTGTATGGATAAATAGAGTCTGTCGTATTGAGAATCAAATAATTGCGAACCTTTGAGGCATCAATGTTCCAGAAAGCAAGCCGGGTGCCATCTTCGCTCCATCTGAATCCATCTGTACAGAACAACTCTTCAGCATAGACCCAATCGAATGTGCCATTGATGCTCCTGTCCTTTGTATCGAAAGTGAGTTGCCTGATTTTTCCCGTCTTTACCTCCTCCACATACAGATTGTATACAACTTTCATATTCGTTTTATCCTGATAGACGTAGGCAACTTTCTGTCCGTCAGGAGAGAGTTTGGGATACATGAGCGCCTCCGGGTTAAGCCTTTTCCCCAACTGAAACATTTCTCCTTTCGCTGGAATATAAATCCAGACCTCACCTGTAGTCTTATGGTACTGTGTTTTTGTATTGATTTTCAACAAAATCTGTTTCAAATCTTTGGAAAAGGCAAAGGAAGAGATGGTTCGCTGATGTGTTGCATCGTGTGGAATGAGTTTTTCCAAATCATACAGCACAGTTTTGGTCATGGAAGGCAATTCGGTCTTGAAAACCGAGAATTTTTCTACTGTTGTGTAACTGTTGCCGTCTGGCATCCAATTGACACCTCCCATGCCAAAGGGTTGTGAATAGACGAATTGTAAGATTGAAGCAAAGGCGATGAATAACAGAAATTTTTTCATTAGAAGCAAAGATTATAGTTGGTTATCATTAGTCACATCCCGGTTGGAAGTAGTCTGCAATTATGGTTTTGCCCTCATGTATTGAACAGGCCAGTCAATCTCATCCCCCAGATCGGCTGCTGCTTTGAGTGGGAAATAGGGTTCTCTTAATGATTCCCTGCCAATCAGTATCAGATCGGCTGAGCCCTCTTCCAGGATAGCTTCGGCCTGCTTTGGTTCAGTAATCAGTCCTACGGCGCTGGTGAGTATAGCTGCCTCCTTCCTGATCTTACCCGCAAATGCTACCATAAAACCCGGACCAACCGGAACTTTAACACCCGGGACCAATCCTCCTGTGGAGCAGTCGATCAGATCCACTCCATTGGTTTTCAGTATTTTACATAATGATACTGATTCTTCCGGATTCCATCCGCCCCCTACCCAATCGGTGGCAGATATTCTGACAAACAAAGGCAGGTTGTCGTGCCATACATTTCTGACAGATTCAACGACCTTCAGTAACAGTCGAATTCTATTTTCAAAACTTCCTCCATATTGATCAGTGCGTCTGTTGGAAAGCGGAGAGAGAAACTGGTGCATCAGGTAACCATGGGCCGCATGAATTTCCACAACCTGATAACCGGCAGCAAGCGCACGTGAGGCTGCAACCCCGAAATCTGCAATAATTTTCTGAATTCCACTTTCAGTTAATTCATCCGGAATGGAATCTTCAGGATAAAACGGAATTGCTGATGGTGCCAAAGTTCTCCAGCCTCCCTCGCCGGCATTTAACTGCCGACCACCTTTCCAGGGCACCGCGCATCCTGCTTTTCTGCCCGCATGCGCCAACTGAATTCCCGGTACAGCACCCTGGGACGCAATAAACGTAGTGATCTGCTTCAACTTTTCAATATGTCCTGCATGATATAAGCCCAAATCACCAGGAGAGATGCGACCCTCCGGTGATACTGCAGTTGCCTCCTGAATGATTAGCGAGGCACCTCCGGCGGCCCTGCTGCCCAAATGGACCAAATGCCAGTCGTTGGCAAATCCTTCGACTGCACTGTATTGACACATGGGAGGTATGGCAATCCTGTTTCTTAAAACGATTTCTTTTATGGTAAGTGGGGAAAGAAGTTTTGACATATCTTAAGTATTAAAAGAGGATAAAAAAGAAATGACTATTTTAATTGCTAAAATAGTCATTTCTTTAGGATGAGACCTCCTCTATCGCCCTCTCGTTACATACTTGGTAACCTGAGCTGTTTCAGTTGCTGACAATCCAGCCCTTGAAGCCATCATGGGAACAATGGATTTCCAGTTGGCAGCAGAATAATTATCAGGGGAATAGAGACCATGACATCTTCCACAATTGTTGATAAATGCAGCTCGGCCTGCCTGCAAATCCGCCAATGTTGCACTCGATGTAACATCTGCAGCAGTTGGTACATACAAAGAATCCGTATTAGTAGTCAAGTTTTTACTACAACTCATCAATGAAACCATCAATACGGCAACAGCCAACACTGCTGCAACTCTTCTTCCTGATAACTTATTCCAATTCATACGCTGATCAATTTGTTATTAATATTGCAATCATTTCAAAATGCAAATTAAAATCAAAATATTGGATGGTTTGAAAGTCTGTCTGTTAAAAATATATAACAGAACGATTAACCCCGAAATTGCTACGTTAAAAAACCGAACTACGCTATTCGCCGAAACTGATTTATTTTTGAGTCAGGTATCAAGCAGTAATTAAAAACTCCTAGAGAGTTTTGTGTTGAGGCTGGTAGTAAGATGATCGGTTAAATATCTTTTCAGTAAGGGAGGGAAGATATTTTCTGAAATGACTCGAACTACCGGCCTTAAATTTTTTACAAAAGGGATCCAGATTCTCAATCCGGAAATGTCTAAATAATCTCTTAATTTAGATTCCTAAATCATTTTACATGAAAGCAGCAGTCTTGACAGCCTACAACAAAATTGAATGGCTGGAGGTGGAAAAACCTACCTGCAAACCAGGGGAGGTACTCATTGATGTGATGTACGGTTGTATTTGCGGAAGTGATCAGCACATTCACAAAGGAGAATTCCATCCCAGAACCAAAACGCCCATGATCATTGGCCATGAATTTGGCGGATTGGTCGCAGAAGTAGGCGAAGGAGTTGAGGGATGGGCAGTTGGGGATAAGGTTGCACCTGATCCTATCATATGGTGCGGAAAATGTCCTGCATGTTTAAAAGGTCATTATCCGGCCTGTACCACATTGAAATTAATTGGGGTCGATACCGATGGTGGTTTTGCTCAATATATTTCACTTCCCCCTTCCATGTTGTACAAGGTGCCATCAAATATTCCGGATGAACATGTGGCTTTGGTTGAGGTATTGAGCATTGGATGTCATGCAAAAAACCGTACAAATGTTAAAAAAGGAGATACCGTGGTCATTTGGGGATCAGGGAAAGTTGGGCTTTGTATTTTGCAAGCCGTCCGAACCGTAACCGACAATACTGTATTTATGGTTGATATTTTGGAGCCCCGTTTGGCCATCGGGCCTAACTATTATGAAAACGTCATTGCAATCGATGCCTCCAAAGAAAACCCGGTTGGGCGTATTATGAAGGAAACTGGAGGGAAAGGAGTAGATATTGCCTTCGAAGCAGTTGGTCATGCCCACGAAATTGAAGGTCTTGTAAATCCCGTTCGCGGTTGCATTCAAAGTGTTTGTGGTGGCGGAACAATCTGTGTTCTTGGTCTTGGAGCCGAACCTGCGCCCATCGTCTTCAAAGAGCTAATCTGGAAAGAGGCCATTATTGTCTCCTCGCGGGTAAGTCATGGCGAATTTGCGGAAACGATTGAACACCTGAAAAATGGAAGACTTAAACCCGAAGCACTGATTTCTAAGGTACTTCACGGCTCACAAACCCAGAGAGGATTTGAAATTCTGGACGAGAATCCTGCCGAGAATATCAAGATATTGCTTGATTTCAGGTCTTAGATCATTACGTACGATTCATAAAACTATCAGAAAATCGGCAAAAAAAGAGGACCTGAAATCAGATCCTCATTTGTGGGTTGTACTGGAGTCGAACCAGTGACCCCTACCCTGTCAAGGTAATGCTCTAAACCAACTGAGCTAACAACCCGGCTTTGTCCGGCAAAAATACACTTTTTTCTGAAAAAGATCTCTTCGGAATCAACCGAAGGGATCTTTTTACCGTAAATAGTGTCTATCAGATTTGCCAACTGCTTCCAGGGTAGGAGGAATCAAACTGGTTCCAACAACCATAATCTCTGAAAGTTTCAAGCCGATAATGATAATGAAGAGTCCGATACCTACCGTGATAGCTCTTTTTAGTGAATTAGAAAGTCCATTTAGCCGAGAGCATTGGATTCAGCATAAAACCCTTGTGACCTGAGAAATTGGCGCTAATATCCTCTTCAGTACCTAAGGAAAGGTGCTCTGTGCAATTGTACCACAACTGGGGTTTGGTTAGAAACACGTATTTGGTCATATCAGAAGTTCCCACAAAATTATCTTCTCTCCAGAAATCAGCGAATCCAGAAAAAGTAACTTTGTTTTTAAGCATCTGGATGGCCCAGACTCCAGTAATCTGAAATGATGAACTATTTTTGTCCTGGATGGTTTTGTACATCGCCTGAAGGGTAAATACTTTTGAGAAATCCTTGGTATTCCAGGTATATTGTCCCCCAAAAAGCCATGCATTGTTGATTTGGTAGGCTCCATTCAGAGGAGTAGATGTAGTGAACTGTCCAAATCCACCATTGTATTCAACATGCAATGCAAACGGACTTTTCCAAAATTTTAAAGCGCGTGAAATCTCCCAGTATGCCATGCTAACACCATGAACATTTCCTTCTCCATAATTCATGTCAATGAAAAAGAAGCTGCTTCCCCATTTGTCGGGTTTGAACATCTCAACGTGGGTCCATGGAAACTTACGATCTTTGCCCAGATCATAATGCAATTGAACATTCTGAGCCTTGATTATGGAAGCTGATACAAAAATCATTAGGAGTAAAAGAATTTTTTTCATGCGGATTTTTTATTTTGTACATTTTAAAAATCAAAACTTAAACTGACCCGCTTTCTTCAATAGCCCTGTTGAAAAAATGGTTAACAGGGAGCAACAGCCGAAATACCTGAGCGCTCATTTCAATAAAATTCTCCGAAAGTAACTCTTTCTCTGTAAGGTTTCGTCCAAACCCAAAGGATCGGTTTCTTATCAAGGTTATATGCTCCCAATCTTTAGGGAAGCCTTTGGGGGCAGTTTTAAGCGGATCGAAATAGTGCTGGTCGAAAGTAGATTTAAATAGCTCCTTCTCGATGATTTGACGATACTCTTCGGAGTGGTAATAGATCTCCTGCCGGATGGCGGCAAGGTGTTCTGGCAGTGGCATGTAAACTCCCCCGGAGACAAAGTACTCACCCGGTTGTATGTGAAGATAATAACCGGCAAAACCCGATTTTCTTCCACCCCTGGCTATGTAGCTTCCGTAATTCGTCTTAAACGGTCGTTTGTCGTTCGAGAAACGAACATCCCTGAAGATCCTGAACATGCAATCTTTGGGTTGAAGCAGTGGCACTTCTACATCAAACTTCCTGATTTTATCTATTAACGAGGCAGTAATATCCAGGAAATCCTTTCTTGTCTTTTCGTAGCGGTTCCGGTTTGCATCGAACCACTCCCTTTGATTATTGAGATCAAGCTCTTTTAAAAACTGGAGAATATCATTCATACGAGTGTTGTTTTTAATGACTATCAAAAATAATCAAATCGGTGGATCAATGTAAGATGGGAAAGCTATTTTTGTACAAGGAATTGAGGCAAAAAAGTGATAATGATTAATAAATGAATAAAAGTGTCATCATTGTAGCAGGAGGGAATGGCTCCAGAATGGGAGGCAATCTTCCGAAACAGTTTCTTTTACTGGAAAACTACCCTGTTTTGATGTGGACAATTTTGAACTTTATCCACTATGACCCAATGATAAGTATAGTGGTGGTACTGCCAGGATCTCAGATAAGCTATTGGACGGAGCTAAGCCGTAAATACAATTTCACTCATCCTCATCGGGTTGTTTCCGGAGGTGAAACAAGATTTCAATCTGTCAAAAATGGATTGGAGGCAATGGGAATAACCGATTTGGTTGCTGTCCATGATGGCGTTCGACCTCTGGTGTCCCAACTTACCATCTCAAATTGTTTTAGTCAGGCAGAAGAATCAGGGGCAGCCATTCCTGTCCTTCCGGTAAACGAAACGCTAAGAACCGGTACGATGGAACAATCTCAAACCGTCGACAGAACCCGGTTTTATACCGTTCAAACCCCTCAGGTTTTCAAGGCTGAAATCATTAAAGCCGCCTATACGCAAACCTGGGAACCGGCTTTCACCGATGATGCTTCTGTCGTTGAACAGGCTGGATACGAGATTCGAATGGTTTTGGGCAACAGGGATAACATTAAAATTACCCACCCTGAAGATCTTTTGGTGGCAAGTGAATACCTTAAACAAAAGAAAGGCACCTTCTAATGCCTTTCTTTTATCGGAAATCTGAATCCGATACACTAAATTCCGGAGGAATCAATTCTGAACAATTGTTTATGACTTATACAAACCTGGGTAATAAGCAGCAATCAGGTTCAAATGATCAAGTGTGTCGGTTATCCCGGTAGCTAATACCCTTTGGCTGTAAAACTCCGTTTTGTTTACGCTATCCATCGTGATAGGAAACCCATTGTATAAGAGATCATTATCCAATAATTTTACTCCAAAATAGACTCCATTACACTCATACTGGATGGGTAACTTTTCTGACAAAACATAGTACTTTTTACATTTTTTATCCTTGTCAAGTGCTACTACGACTGTTAGGCCATTCTTTTCGTAGGTAATCTGATACAGATCCAGTTCCTTATCTTTAAATGGCATGCGGTTATCCAATGCCTCAATTTTATAATCTCCGAATTGAGAATTAGAATGTCCCTGGGATAATAGTTGATTGGCAAAAGAGGCCAAACTGATTATCAGGATCATTGCGGTGGTTAAAACTATTCTTTTCATGACTAATAAATTTAAAAAAAGTGATTTAAAAAATTCAATTTCTGTTCAACTTGCAAGTCAACTATAAGACGCTTGACATTACTATTCGTTACATGTCCGAAACACTTCACCCACAAATATCGATTCAAAATTCGATTATTCTTAAGGAGCAAATCCCCATTCTTTGATGAGCAAAAAATTATATCTAATTGATTTTATGACATATAACAAAACAAACCTTTCGTTTGTTGCAAGTTTGAACACAAGCACTGGCTTCACTTTTTTAACCATTCATTAACCATATTTTAACAATTGCAAGAGATGGATAATAATTCGTTAAATTTGTAGACACGGGGTTTAAACCTTGAGAAACAATCAATACATTCATCCAATTACTTGAAAAAAATGAAAAAAAAACAGGAAGAGGGTAGAAGGATTTTTTTAAAGAACCTTGGTCTGCTGACTGGGGCGATGGTTTTACCAACCGGACAGCTTGCTTTTGGAAAAGCCAAAAAGCAACAGATGAAACTGGGATTTGTAACCTATTTGTGGGGCAAAGACTGGGATCAGGATATGCTCATTAAAAATCTTACCGCTTCAGCCATCCATGGTGTAGAACTCCGGGTGGAACATGCTCACAAAGTATCCACAGCATTAACCGCAGAAGAACGCAAAACTGTCAGAAAAAAATTCAGCGATAGTCCCGTTCAAATCATTGGTATGGGAACAAACCAGCAGTACGATTATCCGGAACCAGCCAAATTGCGTGAATCCATTGAACAAACCAAGGCTTTTTTCCAACTCAGTCACGACATTGGGGGGTTGGGTGTAAAGGTTAAACCCAATCAGTTCAGGGTTGGAATCCCACACGAGAAGACCATCGAACAGATTGGTCTTGCCCTGAATGAACTGGCAAAATTTGGTGCAGATATGGGACAAAAACTTCGGCTTGAGGTACACGGCAACGAAACGCAGGAACTGCCCAACATCAAAGCCATCATGGATGTGGCTAACCATCCAAATGCAACTGTTTGCTGGAATTGCAACTCTCAGGATCTTAACGGGAAGGGATTGGAAGCCAATTTCAACCTGGTGAAAGACCGTTTGGGCGATATCTGCCACGTAAGGGAACTTGATGACTCTACCTATCCTTACCAGGATTTGATGAACCTGTTTCTCAAAAACAAGTACGAGGGTTGGGTTCTTCTTGAGTGCAGAACAGACCCGGCTGACAAGGTTAAAGCGCTGATCAACCAAAGGGAGATCTTTGAGAAAATGACAGGAAAGAATTGAGAGATGAGCGCTGAGAATAGTTAGATATTTATATTTATTTCTACCTTTATCAAACATGTAACCCTATTACTAGACAAAAATTTAAACGTATGAAAAGAAATCTCATTCCTGGAAACAACAGCCTTTTACTTTTTGCCGGAATTCTGTGCGCTGTTTATTTGCTTCCATTGGCAGGAAAAGCCCAAACCGGCGATGTGGTTGGAAAAACGATGACCTCTCTGATGATCTCCGATGCAAACAATCAACCCAAACAGATTCCTTTCGTTGGTGAAAAGGTATTGCTCCTTCAATATACCGATCCTGATGTGAAAGATGTCAACGACAAGCTCTCCGATGCTGTTAAGGCCAGAAAATTTGACGAAAAACTTTACCAGGGGATAGGAATTGCAAATTGCAAGGATACCTGGATTCCAAATGCCGGAATCCGGATGAAAGCCAGACAAAAAGAGAAACAGTATGCCGGTTCAGTCATCCTGCTTGATGAGTCACGTGTTTTGCCAACCGCCCTCGGACTTGGAGATTGCAACGAAAGAGGGGTCCTCCTGATCGTTGGAAAAGACAAAGTTATCAAATACATGAAAAAAATTTCTACCGAAAAAGAGAGTCAAAAAGCGACTGCCGAGGTGATTGGAATCATCGAAGCTGAGATGAAGAAGTAATAAAAAAGAGGCTGTCTCAAAAGGTTGAGGCAGCCTCTTTTTTTGTTATAACAATTTACGGATTGATATTAAATTTTCAGGCAGAATATTTGTTTATATGCTTCATAATTAGTATATTGAAGCATGAAAAGCAGGAGAAACAGGGTAGTTTTCAAGGATTACAATCCCAATCAAATAATGTTGCTACCTCCTTCACTGGAAGAGCTTATAGCACCTAATCATCCCGTTCGAGTGGTCAACCGGATAATTGATAATATTGACGTTGACACCTTGCTTCGTCAGTATAAAGGAGGCGGCACCTCAAGCTATCATCCCCGGATGTTATTGAAGGTATTAGTATACAGTTACTTATGTAATGTATTCAGTAGCCGCAAAATGGAGTGTGCCTTGAAGGAGAATATTCATTTTATGTGGTTAAGTGGCATGAGTTATCCGGATCACAATACCCTTAACCGTTTTAGGAGTGACAGGTTGAAAGATGTGCTTAAAGAGATCTTCGCCCAGGTTGTGTTACTCTTGGTTGAATCGGGGCATGTCAGCCTTCATGAAATTTACGTTGATGGTACAAAAATAGAATCAAAGGCCAATCGTTACACCTTTGTTTGGGGCAACGCCATTAAGACCAGTAAGATAAGAATGGCTCAGCAGCTCAAATCATTATGGGAGTACACTCAGGCAGTGGCTAAAGAAGAGCTTCAGGATACTGAGGCAATTGATTTTACTGAGATTGGTGAGGAGAAAGTCAGACAGACAATTGATTCAATAGATCAGGCACTTAAAGACAAGGATATCGATCCGAACGTAAAAAAAAACTGAATTATGCCCGTAAAAACTGGCCTGACAACTTGAAAAGGTATCAGGATCATGAGAAAATACTGGGTGAACGCAACTCCTTTAGTAAAACTGATCCGGGTGCCACTTTTATGAGAATGAAGGAGGACTACATGAAAAACGGGCAACTAAAACCCGGTTACAATGTTCAAATAAGCACCAACAATCAATATATCGTAAACTATAGCCACCATCCTAATCCCACTGATTACAAAACTCTTCCATCACACATAGATCAGTTTAACAAGCTTTACAATGGGCTTCCTCAGGCTGTGGTAGCAGATGCAGGATATGGCTCAGAAGAAAATTATACTTTGCTGGAAAAGTTAGGTATTGATGCCTACGTCAAGTACAATTACTTCGACAAAGATCAGCACAAGGATAAGAGCAAAATACTTATTGACTTATACTACAACGCTGAACAAGACTGTTACTATTGTCAAATGGGACAGAAAATGAAGTACATCGGAACACATATAAGGGAAACGGATAACGGTTTTTTGGCGCAATACAAAAATTATCAGGCAATCAGATGCGATGGATGTCCCTTGCGCGGTAGCTGTAATAAACAGAAAGGCAACAGAATATTGGCCGTGAACCAAAATTTAGCAAAATGCAAATCAAAAGCCACTGAATTGCTTAAAAGCGAGAAAGGAATATATTACCGTAGCAAACGGGGGGTTGATGTTGAACCCGTATTTGGCAACATCAAATACAACAAAGGATTTAGACGATTTTTATTAAAAGGAATCGACAAGACTGAAATTGAAACTGGTCTGTTGGCATTGGCACATAACCTAGCAAAAAGGGCAAAATAAGACCCTATTTCTGCTTCTTTTGCCTCTAAAATCTCATCGTCTACTCACAATCTGGCGATTTTGGGAGATATAGTCCCCTCCCACATAAAATCGGTAAGGCTTCACTTGATTAAAAATGAAAATCGAACTAAAAAAAAGAAACCGCCTCAATTAGTTTTGAGACGGCTTCTTTTTTATTACTTCAGTTTTTCAAACAATCTTCGAAGACTAACCTGGGACCCAATGATAGATTTCACCTGATCAATGGCTACCCGCTCTTGTTCCATAGAATCGCGGTAGCGGATGGTTACAGTATTGTCGTCCATTGTCTGGTGATCAACTGTCAGGCAAAATGGCGTTCCAATAGCATCCTGGCGCCTGTAGCGCTTCCCTATAGAATCCTTTTCGTCGTACTGACAATTGAATTCAAACTTAAGCTCATCAATGATTTCGCGGGCTTTTTCAGGAAGTCCTTCCTTCTTGATCAACGGCATCACGCACAGCTTGACGGGAGCCAGCGGTGCAGGAAGCTTAAGCACTACGCGGGTATCTTTTTTGCCGTCGCTGCCTTCGATCTCCTCTTCGAAATAGGAGGCAGACATTATTTGCAGAAACATCCTGTCGACACCAATCGAGGTTTCCACGACGAATGGAACATATGATTCATTGAGTTCGGGATCGAAATACTGGATTTTCTTGCCAGAAAATTTTTGGTGCTGCGAAAGGTCAAAATCGGTGCGCGAATGAATTCCCTCCACCTCTTTGAATCCAAATGGAAATTTAAACTCGATGTCGACAGCAGCATTTGCATAATGGGCTAATTTTTCATGCTTATGGAAGCGGTAATTGGATTCGCCGAAACCGAGGGATTTGTGCCATTTGATCCGAGTCTCCTTCCATTGCTCAAACCACTTTAGTTCTGTGCCGGGGCGTACAAAAAATTGCATCTCCATCTGCTCAAACTCCCTCATCCGGAAGATAAACTGACGGGCTACAATTTCGTTGCGGAAGGCTTTACCAATCTGAGCAATCCCGAAAGGAATTTTCATGCGTCCTGTCTTCTGTACATTCAGATAATTCACAAAGATACCCTGTGCCGTTTCCGGTCGGAGGTATATTTTCAGTGAACTGTCGGCAGTTGAACCCATCTCGGTAGAGAACATCAGGTTAAACTGACGAACTTCGGTCCAGTTCCGGGTGCCTGAAACCGGACAGACAATTTCGTTGTCTTCAATGATCTGTTTCAACTCGGCCAGGTCAACGTTGTTCAGAGCATTGGCAAAGCGGGTGTGTAAATCATTCCATTTCTGCTGATTCTCGAGCACTCTTGGATTGGTTTCCCTGAAAATTTTCTCATCAAAGGATTCACCAAAACGGACTCTCGCCTTTTCAATCTCTTTATCGATTTTGCCTTCAATTTTAGCCAACTCCTCTTCAATCAGCACATCTGCACGATATCTTTTTTTAGAATCCTTGTTGTCGATCAAAGGATCATTGAAAGCATCCACATGGCCGGAGGCCTTCCAAATCGTAGGGTGCATAAAAATTGCGGAATCAATTCCTACTACATTTTCGTTGAGGAGAATCATAGAATCCCACCAGTATTTTTTAATGTTGTTTTTCAGTTCAACCCCATTCTGGCCATAATCATAAACGGCACCAAGTCCATCATAGATTTCGCTGGAGGGGAAAATAAAACCGTATTCTTTGCTGTGTGCGATTAGCTTCTTAAAAAGATCTTCCTGGTTCATATTGAATCGTATTGTAATATAAGCTTAACTGTTAGGACGTTATTAGTAGCACAAAACAGCCGAATGACTATTTAACCTCTTCGAAATCTACATATTCTCCATCGTTTCGCCGAAAGAGTTTATCCTTTTTCTCCGGACCTTCTACAGTAATCTTTCCCTGAGAAGAGGTCTCAGGTCTTCTTCTGGCCTCTTCCTGGGCTTTCATGTCACGATAGATTTTATCCGCGGCTTTTTCAACTATTTTGGGACCAAAATACCTCAGGAAAAATCTAAATCCGTAATAAACAAGCAGCAGAATAAAGATTGTATCAATCAGTGTCCCGATATTTAAAATGATAAAGAGTGTCATACTTTAACAAAATAACAACAGGGCACAAAAATAGTAAATTTTATCGGAGGTTACCACTTCAAAGCGGACAGCCCGGACCAGCTCTTTTCGGACGACGATTGTAAACACCTTTTCGTGATTTGACCTCATCGTTAAAAATCAAATTGATTCCCAGCCTTAAATTTGTATTGCGGGCAGTTGTCGGCATGAAAAATGAGGGAACATTGTCAGCAGCTGTATATATTTGAACGGATCCAAACCTATAGGCAGCAGCAATGCCAAGGTTATCGGATGTCGACTCCATCATAGAATAACTGGCCGACATAGAGAATTTATTAGACAACCGGGCATTGGCAGAAGCCGTGAAGGAAGTATGGACCATGTTGTTAAACATTCTGATACGTGCCAATCCACCCAAAGTCACATTCTCACTCACCTTGTATTCACCGGCAACATACAATTTCACCGGCAAAAGGGAGGAGAAACTTTTCGTACTCTTATCTGGATAAAAGGCATTTCGCAGACTATCCCTGAAGGCAAGAAACAATCCCGGTGCATCAGTCGTTGTGGGAGGATTGTTGGTCGAAGTTGGTGTATTCAAGTTTATTCCCCGAACCAGAAAATGGCCATTTTCTGTAAACGCATTGACATCTTTGGTCCATGAGATGAAGCCCAGATCGATCAAACTGACTGACAATTCCAACTTCCGGCTGACTTTGTTGGTGAATCCAAGATCGAGCGCAAGTCCTGGATTTCCGAAGTTGGCAAAATAGCTGCCAACGCTGAATCTATCCAGAGCAATCGTCTGATACCCACCAGGATTATTTAGTATTTGGAAGTCGACAGGAGCCGATAGTTGAGCCTTGCCTGTCGCTACAATATCGATTTGGTTACCATTACTGGGCATACCAGCAATGAAATTCAGTCCGGAGGTTTTTACCCCTGCCATTCCAAATAGCAATTTGCCGGTTATCCCTATACTTATATTCTTTTTCAGCTCCTTTGCATAAGTGAAAGAAAATTCGCGGTAATGGGTAGCTCCAATACCAAAATATCCTGATTGATAGGTGCTTCCCCGATAAGGTTCATTCCCGTAATACAAAAGCTCTGCCAGACTTTTAGCAAAAAAAAGTTCAGCGTATTGGCGTTCCGACCATGAAAAGGCATAAAAATTATCTTCTTTCTTATAGCCTATTTCAAAAAGGGTCCAGGCTGCCGATTCCATTAGAAAATTGTTTTTCCCAAGTGCCCCGAGATATTTTTTGAAGTCCCACACCATAGAGTCCGCCATTGCACCAGTTCCGCGATGAAGCAGATCGTTGTAGCTCCAGTTGTTGGTATTGGCTGACAAATCAATCTTTGAAAATAGGGGCATGCTGATGTAGAACCCTTTTTCAATCCCAGGTCTGGCAGGATTAAGGTCCTTGGTTTGCGGAACACCTTTTAAAAAATGGAGCGTGTTTGGTTGTGCTTTGACCCCCCTGTAACCATTCAGAAGCAAAGCAAGTACAACTATGAGCAGATAGTTTACCTGTCTCATATTTTAAGTTTAAAAAGGTTGATGGGTGCCCTGTATCCTATATAAAAAGAGATGGGTGCGTTTTTTAATACGTTGGCCAATACACTCCCCTTATCAGGTTGGTATAGGGTAATCGAAAGATCAATTTGCGTGGCAGTAGTAAGTTTCATCACACCTTGCAAATCCAGTTTAAATTCCAGGGAATCCCTTGAGGCTTCTATGACATCACCCTGCGGATTCAATATACCTCCTGCCAGGTATTTGCTCTTATTTTGTGAATTCACCATGGTAGAATCAGCGAAACCTGAACCTCTGAATATCAACTTATAACTATATTTCATTGGCGTCTCATTGATGGTCTTAACAATGACCACCATAGAATCAGCACCTGATGTATTGAATGTCATGCCATTCAAAGGATACTGAATTGTCTTAAATAGGATCGAATCAGCCAGTACGGGAGTACTGCCAAGTTCCTTGATGGTGGCATAATCCTTCACGACATAGCTACCGCTTGTCATTGGCCGGTAAATAACCGGATTCAATCCGGTTGGATCAGCAAATAGGTCAGGATTGAAATTGGACAAATTGCATGAACCAAGCAACAGCCCAACTACAAAAAGCAGACCCAAAACTCGATTATTTTTCATTTTTCAGCAACATTTGATAGTTAGATAAAAACCCTTCCGGTGCAGCTACCAGCCAATTTGCAACATCTCCTTTATCGTTAAAATATCCCAAGGCCGGAGGCATACTTTTATATGGTTGAAAATTATCAATAATTGAACCATCTTTTCTTACCAGGATGCTCCTTTTATCAACTTTTGAAACCAGTACAATCATTTCCTCCCCTCCAACATTCAACAAAACCGGGGGCTGATCAATATTTGCTTCCACATCAACAGCGAAGATCTTTTCCCCTGAAGCATCATATCTGGCGAGCTTTTGCTTGTCGCTGAAGAGGAAATCTATCCTACCGTCTCCTGAAAAATCAACAGGAATAAAATAGTGGCCGGAAGCATAGTTAGAGGTTGTGATCTTTTTGGAAGTTCCATCAAATCCAAGCAGCCAGACTTTCCCATGCTCATCGGTTGTTACCATGCTGACCGGCATCCCCTTCGATTTAAACATTGAAATTTCATTCCGTGAATGAACAAATTCGTCACGCATTTTCACCCGATCCCGACCCTGCCTGTCGACAACATAGGTATGGTTTAGGTCGAAGTAGACCAGATAATCTTTTGAACCAACCGTGAAATGGCGAACCGGCAATTCAACTGCTCCCCCTGTCGCTTTGGCCTGCCAGCCGGGAATCATCTTACCTGACTTATCAAAATTGTAAACTTTACGATCACCGCATGCAACCAGGAACCTGTAATCCTTCTTCCCATCATAGTCAAAGGCAGCGACTCCATTGGTTGCCAGGGATTTTAGCCTTATTGGGAATTTCTTCACTTCAGCTCCATTTCCGTTCACAAGGTGAATGGCATCACGGGTATTAAAAAGCAACTGTCTATCTCCACCTTTATTGATTTCGATGGCGTTGATATCACCCAAAATCGGACCATCCAGATTTAATTTCCATCGCTCAGAACCGTCTCTGTCAAGGCAAATCAGGCAATTATCCAGATCCTGAAAAACGATCACCATACCACTACTTTGCGATAGACCAGAGAAAATTTGACAATTACTCCTCACTTTTGCCTTGAGCGGATATTGCCAAAAAGGAACTACAACTTGTTTGGCATCCGGATTCACAAAAAGTGAAGCGGTATTGTAAAAGTGCCCATTTTCAAAACCCCATTGCCAAAAGGTATTCTCCATTTTACCAAGACTTTTGTTCGCCTTCTCCACCCTTTTATAAGGCAAACTCCTGATAATTGGTTCGAAAAATGGAAGCGATTGCCCCGGAAGGGCCCACATGTAAAAATTTGAAGTTTTTGCCAGTCCTGAGCTTAATTTGGAAAAGGAAGGATCCCCCTGCAAGAGAGCACCTCTTTGCAGTAAATTCCGATACCGCTTAAGCGAGCCTGGAGAAGATCCCATCAGGATATATCCATCACCTGCAGTCATCCACTTTGTTCGGACAGAGCCAAAATAAAGTTCACCGGCAAGCTTACCAAAGTAGTTAACCGGAACTTTCCATATATTGTTCTTCCTTGCTTCAAGGGATTCAACATCTTGTGGGTTTTGGCTGCTGGCAGACCACTTTTTAACGGCAGTTACCAACGGATCACTGATCCCGGATTTTACTTTCAACAGGAAAAACCGGTCGTCGTCCCGATCTTCCAGGTTTTGATTGGTAAAAATCACCGCAGCCTCGCCGGACCAGTTATCTTTCAAATATTGTGGGATATTGATATTGAGTTCTTTTGCCACTTCATCAACGGCTCCATCATAAAGCTCAATTTTATTGTTCTTTCGAAGGTAATCGGTGTAATCTTCAAGGTAATGAACCGGCTCGGAGAGGTTTTGTGTTACAAAGAATGAGGTTGTAGAAGGCATCCACCGAATCAATGAATTTGTCATCGGCCTTTGCCTCTTAAAAACATCGAGGTAGCAACTCTTCAGACTATCCGTGACCGTGAATCCATTGACAAGCAATTGATTCTCCTTTTGAATGACATCAACTTCGGTCCATCTTGCATAATTGGGCTCCAGCATGCCGGTGGCCAATGAATCCAAGTAAAATCCAGCCAGATAGGAAGGGAAGGTCCTGTGATTGATGTAAAGATTGATGTCAGTATTTTCAGCTGTGTTTCTATTGATCCGACGGTAGTCAGCATCTTCAAGAATGGAGGGCCGATCCATTTGATCAATGGCCTTATGGAGGTTGAAACTATCCGTAGAGGCAATTAGAATACCCCTGTAAAATGTAAACAGGAATCTCCTCTTCTCCCTGTTGATGCTCCACTCGTATTGCTGAACCGAACTATTTAGGTAGTTTTCCGTGGTTGAAACTATATTCAAGTTAAGAAAATAGTTGTGAATCATGGAATTGATACTGTTCTTCTCTGCAATACTTTCAATTTCAAGCAGATAAAGTTTCGCCTTTGCTTCGGGAATAAAATACAGTTCTTTATGAAGGAGAAAATTCCCCTTCACTTTGCTTTGTTGGATCAGGGAATCCAAAAAAACAAAATCATCATAAATTTCATTTACCTCACCGATATCCCGCAATGATTTCCAGCAACTGCTTTTGGCAGCTTTTTCTGCAAACTCACCAAGGTTGCGGATCCTGACAAAGAAAGGGGCTTCTACAGGAACAGCTTTGAGTGGCGATGTACCGAAATA
>JAPLDT010000094.1 GCA_026391315.1 Bacteroidia bacterium | reverse complement strand
GGCGCGGATTTGCTGATACTCTTGAGAAAGTTTCATCAAGAAGAGCGTTATGGTCGGTAAAATCCTTATTTGAACAACCTTATTTTTTAAGGCAACCTTAGTAGAAAACAGAATAACGAGCTGACCTAAACCTTATTACCTTATTCCTAATGCCCTAACTGCAGCATCCTGGAACTAATTCAAAATGCACCATTTAAATAAGGTAATAAGGTCAATTCAATCAACTATCTATTTCTATTAAGGTTAAAAGCTGGAAAAATAAGGTTTTGAAATCCTAACATTCCAATTTCTCCAATTAATGAGAAAGTTATTAATTTCTTCCGAACACCCCTAATTTGCAATCCGTTCCCTTTCTGCAAAAATGTTTACGGGCCAGCGGCTGAAACTGGCACAACCTGTCAATTAAAGCAAGCCAGCATTAATATTTCCTTTTCCACTTTATTTAGATTTAGGAGTTAAATTCTTCCAATATTATTTTGAGATTTTGAATTGGCAGCTTGAAATACTTTTTGTTTTCAGCTCGAATTACAAAAAAGCCTCCAATCAACAGTATAATAAAAAGGGGGAGGGCACTAACTAGATGATTTAAAATACCTTCCGGTACATAATTATAAATTAATAACACTGCCAACGCACAACTTGCTGGTACACTAAAAAGATCGTAGCGGATTTTAAATTTATAAAAGCTTTGTAAAATAAGCTGTTGTTTATTTACATATTCACGCATCGAGATTGCTGAATTTTCTTTTAATTCTGTTTTTGCCAATTTTTTAAACTTTTTCATAAGCATATATGTGTATGGTAGAAATAATATTATTCCTCCGATACTTACCCAAGGTATTTGATCATTTACCAAATTTATCACGCCAAAATGCGTTAATAGCGAGTAAACAATTATTTGTAAAGTAAAAGCAGCCCAAAAATATTTGATCGATTCATTTGTATGTTTGCTGACTCTTGATTTAATTATTTTTTCCAGCATTTTTTGGTCATAAACAGTTGAAAATGATTTATCATCTTTATTTTGCTCCCAAGTGTTTTGTAATTCTTGAAATGTTTCCATTTTATTAAATTTTATTTTTTAGTTGTATTTCCAGTTCTTTTTTTATTCTTACTAACCTAATGCTTACATTCGATTTTGAAAGTCCGGTAACTTTGGCAATTTCTTCGTAACTCATACTTTCAAGATATAATAAAATTATTGCCTTGTTTAGTACGGACAAATTTGCAATTGCATAAAAAAGTTGACTCATAACCTCTTCTTTATCCTCATAATCAGGTAATGCAAACTGATTATGCTCAATATTTAAAGGTTGAATTTTATGATTTACATACTTTTTCCTATAAGTAACTGCCGTGTTTAGGCATACGCTGTACATCCAGGTCGAAAATTTTGATTGTCCGGTGAAACTTGAAAACGATTTCCAAAGTTGGTACATCATTTCTTGTATGACATCTTCTCTGTCCTCAGATTCACTGAAATATATTCTGGCTACTTTATGAGCTATGCCAATATTTTGGTTAATTTCTTCAATTAAAGATTTTGCTATTTCATTTTGCATTTTCCCTTTTTAATTAAATTCTATACCAATAAGTATGGATGCTATTAAAAAAACTACATTACTACAAAAGAATTGGTAAATTTTTGAAAGGAAATGCCTGTTTTCTCCGCCGGCGCGGATTTCTATTCCTTAATCACGTCCTCATAATCAATCGTCAAGTTCATTTGAGATATTGCAAATGCCCGAATTACTTTGCACATTACTTCTTTGCCACGAAAAATAATCTTTTAAACGGGAACAATACTTTACCATTACTTTGCAACGGATAGTCTTGTTTTATTTCTTCAAGTACTAGATTTTCAAATTCTTGCTTATCCTTTTCATACGAAATTCGCTCAAGATAGGGCTTTAATCCAGTTGTCCGTATCATGTCCAAAATCGCAGTTTGTGATTCCATAATGTGATAATAATCAGTAATCCAAATATCAATCTTACTGAAATATTTGGCTAGATGGTCATAATAGTATGCTGCCGGATTGATTGTAAATAATTCGTCAACTCCTTGTGTTGCAGCCATCCATTTACTTTGTCCCGCAATCCCTGAAATCGATTTACCCAAAGGCATATCAAAGAACAGAGGCAATTGAACGGCCAAAACGCCTGAATCATTTAGTAAACCGGCAAACTTTTTCAATAATTTATCATGATTCGGAATCCACTGAATTGTTGCATTTGAAAATACAATATCAAACGTATCATTCAGATGATCCTTCCCGGCATCAAATAAAATCCATTTTTGATCTGGATAGTCATCAGTTGCCTTTTTAATCATTGCTGGCGAGTTATCCGCTCCGATAATATCTGAATGCGGCCATCTGTTGACCAAAATCTGTGTGCTATTTCCAGGCCCACAACCAATATCAATAATTTTTACAGGCATGTTGTAATCTATCCTTGCAACCAAATCTATGGAAGGTTGAATACGTTCCTTATCAAACTTTAAATACAAATCCGGATTCCAATCAAGTTTGCTCATATCGTTAATTCTTGGAAACTGTTTAAAATTTATTTATTCCATACCAAATATTATTTCTTTGTGAATCCTTAGTGTTTTAGTGTCTTTCCCGACTGGTCGGGACAAGTAGTGGCAAGAAAAAAATAGCCACTAAGTCTCAAAGACACTAAGGTTTCACAAAGCCAAACAGCATCATAATCCTTAACTTAATAACATTGCCTGCTGGGGGCTTCATTGATATTGGATATATATGGGTTGCGGTTTCAGTTTCATCAGGTCCGGGGGCGTTAGCATGCGATGAGGCGCTTTTTTCAGGTCATTTTTATAAAACAGTTTGAATCCGGTAAATTGTACAGGTTCCTGATTGATATATCGCTTATAGGTACTGTATTTCAGCGTCGGCTCACCCCAACCATCCATGTTCATCACTATCTGCACTTCGGGGTGCAACACTATATTCTTGTAGTTTCTGATCATACCTTGCGTAAAGCGATGTACAATAAGGATTTTAGGGCTCAGGTTGTTTTCCCTTACCAGTTTGGCCAGGTATTCTGAGCAAAAATTGACGTCGCTTGCATCCATGGTCCCTATTTTACGGCCGGGAATGTTACCTCCCTGCATCGAAAATTCGGGGTCAATCCCCAAATGTACCTGAGGCATTTTCAGGTATTTTTCCAAACGAGGAACTTCATTTCTTACGTTACTCAGCGCCACCTGCAGGTCTAAAAAAACTATGGCATTTCCCATTTTGGCTATTGTTAATGCCGAATCAATCATAAACGCGGGCATTCGTTTACAATATTGCCCGTCTTTCATCGGAATACCTTGCGCCACTGCGGCAATGTAATGGATGGCAGGTTGTACTGGAGTAGAAGGATCAACTTTTTCCCAAGCCTTCACTTCGACATTTAATCTATCCCACATCTCTATTGGCGGATATTCACCCAATATCCCCATTTTTTTCGAATAGAGGTTGCCATAATAGGCCACAATCCTTTTGAAAGGCAGAATAGCTCCAACCAAAGGATAGTAGCGAAGGTGGTTGGGCCATAACCCTGTACTATCTCCGTTTGCCAGCGCATGTAGTTTTTTTTGAAAGGCCAGGGTATCTATCGGTACGACTTTCTTTTCCTGTTTTTGGACCAACAATCTTTCTGCGGGTTCTTTTTTCGACACTGGTTCTGTTTTGTGCCCACATCCGCTAAGGAATAAAATAAACGTAATGGCTAGAGGAATAAGGTGTTTATGGTTCATCATTGAAAGTAGAAAGTAAAAAGTGGAAAGATAACTAAGTCTTTTGTTCTTATTCAGGGTTCCTGGTTTTTATGCTATTATATTTTCTTTTTCCCAAAGGTTTGGCGCATTGATTTAAGCAGTCCTTGCGGTGTCCATTCCGGAACAATCATTCTGCGAACAGTTTGTAAGGGTTGTATTGAATCGCGTTTTGTTGTAAGGGTAAACGAAAGCTTAAAATATTTGCTTAGTTCCTCAGCGCCCTTGTGGTCATATAGCCCATTCGGGTAGGCCCAGTATTCAACCTCCTTGCCAACGATCTTTTCCAGCTTTTTTTTAGGCTCAGCCACCTGTTTCTGCCAATCAGCCGTTTCTTTGTATTTGGTCACCATCGTATGGTCCCAGCTATGAAGCCCTATGGTATGTCCGGCTTTTGCCAACTGCGCGATTTGATCGGTTGTCATGTAATTCTTCTTGTTGTAAGTGATGGTCATGATAAAGAAAACGCCTCTGAATCCGTACTTTTCCATCACGGGAGCAGCTACCACGGAATGTTCCACCCGCGAATCATCAAAGGTTATCATAACCGGTTTTTCGGGCAAGGCCTTGTTATGAACCAGATAGTCATACAATTGCGTGGGAGAGATGGAGTGGTAACCACTATCGGCAAGTATTTTAATGTGCGAGGTAAATGTAGCCGGGCTTACCTCATAATCGCTTTTTCTGTCATCCGCGATACGGTGATAGCAGAGAACCGGCACTTCCGGCTTTGCATAAACCCGGGCGGGGGTATTTATGGCCTGTTTTACAACGGCGCTGTCGTTGCTTGCAACTGGGTTGGTTGCAGCGCCGGAGTTTCCGGTCCGTGGCCGTTGATTAGTATGGTTACAACCAATTACTAATCCCAAAAATATCGTACTGATAAGAATAAATTTTCTATTTATTCCGATTGGTGTTTTAAGATGATGCAAATTCTTAATTATTATTTCTTCATTGCCTGGTAAATCACTTCCTGAATCTTGGTCCGTATCCCCAATTTAGCCAGTTTATTTACCCCATCACTGGGATAAGTCCGATTGCTTAGGAAGACATATACGAACCGGTTAACCGGATCGACCCAGCAACATGTTCCTGTATAGCCGGTATGACCATAAACTACCTGTGGCGCGGATTTGCAACACGGATTGTGCTTCGTGTTTCCAGGAACTGGTTTGTCATAACCCAGGTCACGTCTTCCGCTTGCCGAAGTGGTCGTTGTAAAGAGCCTGCATGTTTCCGCGCTAAGGTAACGTCTCCCATCAAGCTCGCCATTGTTGAGTAACATCTGATACACGGTTGCAACATCCCGCGACGAAGCAAATAAACCGGCATTACCCGAGACTCCACCCAAAAAGGCGGCATCCAGATCGTTCACATAACCTTGTACTGCTCCTTTGCGCAAGAGATCCCTTTTCAACGTAGGCGCAACATCTTCCTTTTTATGATTTCGCAAAGGCAGATAAGCCAGGTTGTTTAGTTTCATTGGCGCATAGAATTCCCTGTCAAGGAACACATCCATGGTCGTACCGCTAATCGTTTCCGCAATTTCTTTCAACAAAATAAAGTTTATACAACTGTAAAGATAAGTCTTGCTATTCAGGTGTGTATTGGCAATCATCTGCATCGCCGCATCGTGGAAGCGATTGTTTACATAAATGCTGTCCGATACCTGGAATGTGTATTCAACCGAAGGAATTTTGGACACCCAGTCTTCCTTGTATTTAAATGTAGTATTAACAACCTTATGTTTCTTCCGAGTTTTATTCTTCTTGCCTGGCGTTGAGGCTAAAGAGGACACTGTATTTTTTCTCTCAATTGCCAGTCGGTAGAATGGAAGTGAGCCGGGCAGTCCCGATTCGTGAAACAACAGTTCCGTTATTGTTATTTTTTCCTTATCAGTACCCTGAAGGAAAGGAAGATATTTGGATGCCCTATCGGTCAGTTTTCCAAAACACCTGTCATAAACCGGTTTGCCTTCTTTCAGAACCAATACCTGACACCCCGGAAAAACCCTGGCCTTGATGCCGTTCTTTACAATAGAATCGATGCGGGCCAACCTGGCAGAACTCATCCCCAGATCTTCGGGCGAATAAAGTACAGGCATATTTGGGTTGATGGGGTCTTTTTCTGTGCCATAGAAAGCGCTATGCGCCCTGGCAGTGGGGAAAAAGTCATTCCCTGACTGATCCATGACGATGATGGAAAAGAAAAGGACGAGTAATATTGTTATTAGTTTTTTAGCCATAAGTTTTATGTATATGTCTTATTTCGGCATGCACCACATTGGCAGTTCCTCTAAAAACCATCCGTAAAGGTAATCTTTCGTGAATGATTAATCCTAAAAGTATGGAAATATAGATCTTTCAGGAAATCACCTCTTTATGCGGAGTGATCCGTTTGGTACGCTTTTTCTGCTGATTCTTTCGCATTTTAATGTAAGCACTAAATTCCCTGCGCTCTTCTTCCGTCCATGGTTTGTCCAAAACTGTGAAATCAACATTTTTCGGTTCTCTAATTAGTCCCATCGCTATTTTTTAAAGTATTGATTTATTAATCTGTTTGCAGCCGGTGTTTCAATTATCATTTTGGTTCCCTTAAAATGAGTTGCGTACAATGTCTCCTGATAATGTCGAACCAATATTGTCTTCGCATCAAAAGCAAGGTAACCGTCATAACCTTTATCAAAAGAAAGTTTGCAAGCGAAAGCAACTAAATTGCCAGGAACACCAGTGTAAATTTTCGTCTTACCCTTGTTGAACTTTGCACTTTCAATCAAGTGCATATAGATGTGGTCACCCAGGTCACTTAAACTGATCAAACCCTGAATGATTTTCGGATTATTCCTAATGACAAGTTTGTATGTTTCCCGATCATTAAGTTTTAACTGTTCTTGCCAATTAAATTGCCAGACGGTCTTGTTTATTTGTCTGATGTCCTTACTGGAAAGTTGAAAAATATCTGTGTCAAAAACATCCCCTGAAACCGTATTCTCAATGGAATTGGTCAATTTGTCGATCTCAATGTCAACTAATATTGTCTTTGGCATTTTCACTTACCAAAGGTACAAAAAATCTGCCAATCTGTTGTATGTTAATAGCATAAAAATCGATGCCAGCGGGGGACCTTTAAATTTCTACACTCATTTTTAAATGTTTTCCGAATCCCTGACGAACAATTCGCATCAACGTTGTAAGCCGTATATCGGAAGCGTCATTTTCAATTCTTGAAATATAAGTTTTTGTTGTACCGCATTTTGCGGCAAGCTGCTCCTGAGTCATTCCTTGCTCTTTACGAAGTTCTTGAAGCATGACGCCAATTTTGAAAGATTCAAAACCCTCTTCAAATTCTTCTCTCTCAGGGGTTCCCCTTTTACCGTACTGTGTATCCAAATGGTCAGTAAAGGATGTTAAGTTGTTATTTTTCAGATTTTTCATCGAAATATTGTTTTTTTAATTTTTCAGCGAATGCCGTATACGGGAACCGCCTGGTTTGCCGTGTGCGTAGCCGAAAGGTATGGTGGTTTGAGAGGTGCTTCCCGTCAGTTTATCTGGAGGGGGGAAGTCTACCCGATTACCTGCTGGGCTTTCTTTTCGGGTCGTTAATCTTGATCGGGTCTTGACGTGTATCAAAAACATCAGTAATCAGGATTCCCTCTTTTACTTCTTTATATAAAATCTTCATTGCCTTACCAATTTTCAGATTCTATCTCCAGCTGTTTTTGAGTCTTTACGCTACCTGAATGATAGTCTTTATTAGATTGGTTAGCTCTGTCTATCAGCTGTTTCTTTGTAAAAGGCTGTAAATTCCTTTTGTCAAGCTTTTGGGAATCGATAATGGCAGATTCGATTTTGCTGAATATCTTCTCGTCCTGAAGATTAATCAGGTATCCAATCGCATTCAGTTTTCGGGTCTGTAAATCCATGACTACATTATATTTTATACAAATATACAAAAATCAGAAAGCATTCGTATCCGGAATAAACAGTCAATGTTTATTTTCAAGTAGCCATGCAGGACCGGGTAGATTAGCTGATTAGTTGATTTGAAGATGAGAAAATGAGATCTATCGTCACCGGTCGATGGGTATAAATCTGTGAGCCCACATTACCGCACCAGCGGGGGATTGGAACAAATTTGAGAAGATCTGTGAGGGGAACAGACAGCTTAGGGAAGTGATACTTAAAGCAGTTGCAAGCCCATTAGATCTGGATGATCCACATCCAGCGATTACAATTCTTTTCCCGGACGAAGATTAATGAACAAGGAAGGGGGTGAAAGCTCCCTTTTTTATTGCGTTTAATAATGAAATTTAATATTAAATTGTTAATTTTGACTTGATTAAACCTAAATAATAACAACCATGATAAAATCACTTCTGTTTTTATCAGTTTTTCTTCTCCGATTGTCTTGGATTGGGTACGGCCAATCTGCTGATGAATATCTTAAAAGTGGAGTTGCAAAAAGTGAAATTCAAGATTTTAATGGTGCAATTGCTGACTATACAAAGTCTTTAGAAGCAGATCCAAAAGATTTTACAGCTTTATTCTTTAGAGCCACTGCCTTTATTCGCATTGGTGAATTCAATAAGGCAATAACAGACTTATCAAAATTTATTGGGAAAAGTCCGAAAGCAGATGTTGCTTATTTTCTAAGAGGTAATGCTAAATACTCATTACTAGATTACACAGGTGCAATCAATGATTATTCAAAAGCGATAGAAATAAATCCCAAATATTCAGATGCATATCTCTATAGAGGGAATACTAAATATGATTCGCAAGATTATTTGGGCGCGATCGATGATTACACTAAAACGATTGCAACTAAACCCAATTATGCTGTTGCATATTATCTCAGAGGTGGTGCTAAATTTCGCATAGGTCAAAAAGATAATGGATGTTTAGATTTAAAAAAAGCCGGCCAATTAGGCTATGCAGATGCAATTAAGGCCATGAGCAAATATTGTAAATGACAATAAATTAATTAATATGAAATTCATACAATCTTTAATTTTTGGATCTATTCTCGCGATTACTGGCTGTACATCAAAAGTTGAAAAATACAATCAACAAGGGCATTTGAATTTTTTACATGGCAAATACTCAGAGGCAGAAATCTGCTATTCTAAAGTAATAGAGCTTGATGGAAAGAATTCAGAAGCATATTTCGGTAGAGGATTCTCAGATTTGCTTTCTGAATATTATCGTAACTCAGTGGCTGATTTTACTAAAGTCATTGAACTTGAGCCTAGAAATGTAGATGCATTTCGATATAGAGGATATGCAAAATTTTTATTGTCTGATTATAGAGGAGCAAATGAAGATTGTAATAAAGTCATAGAGTTTGAACCAAAAGAAGAATCATCACTATTAGATAGAATTGAAGTAAGAATCAAGCTGAATGACCTGAATGGAATTGTAAATGATTACTCTAGACTTATTGATATTAATAAACAAAATTCCTCAGCATATTTTGAACGATCCTATGCACGGTCAGAATTAAATGATTTTAATGGTTCGATGCTCGACTTAATCAAAGTAATGGAATTAGATAACAATTTACTATTATCAAAAATTGGAGATATCGATGTAGATATCAACTATTTAAATCCCAGATCTTATGCTTTTTTTAGTGATTTAAGATTTATTGCGGGAAACAGAATCTTATATGAAGTCTTGACGAATCTTATTAGCATCCAACCAGACAATTATAATGCATTAATATTAAGAGGATTAACTCGATTGAGATATAATACTGATGTGCCATACGCAATTGAGGATTTTGATAAAGCAATTGAAATTAGTCCTGGGAATTCTAATGCACTTACGTTAAGAGCTATATTAAACTACTTTAACTGGAAAGCTAGATATCGTGAATTGGATTCTAAGCGTAAGGAGGTTCTTTATCCTCTTTTCAATTTTAATAATGGGAATTGGAAATATCAAAAAGGCTATGTTGACACTAAACTCGAAGCTTTGGTTAATGAATTACATAAAAGGATAATTGCCGACTTAACGATGGCGATCAAGAACGATCACAGTAATACGGTGGCTAATTTATTTCTTAAAAAATTATATGATTATCCCAATAAGATAAATTCCACCACATCAAATAAATCTGACAACTATGATCAATTGCGCACAAAGGATTTGGATGAATTATATAAACAAATTGAATCCATCCAATTGAAAGACTCAATAGGCATAATTGCGGATTATATTAAAATATTTGAAAAGAACCCTTATGGCAAATATTATTTTATTAAAGAAGGGAAGAATGTCTCGGTGCAGAAAGGATATGAAAGAATTCGCCTTCTATTTTTTAAAAAGACCTTTATGAAATATAATAATGAAATTGAAAACCATAAGGAAAATACTACATCCTTCTTTAATAGAGCAATTATCAGAATATATTTTCAAAACTTTACTGGTGCAAATGATGATTTTACTAAGGCCATAAATTTAGATCCTAAAAATGTTAAAGCTTACATTAATAGAGCTTGCGTTAGATCGATACTGAGTGATTATAATGGTGCCAAAGAAGACTATACCAAATTAATAGAAATAGATTCTAAGAATGGATTATACTATTTTAATAGGGGATTAATATATGCATTAAAATTGAAACAAAAGGAAACTGGCTGTAATGATTTAAGTAAGGCCGGAGAACTGGGCTACATTAATGCCTATAAAGCAATAAGGCAATTGTGCGAATAAAAAAAAAAAAAAAATCAATCTCATGGAAATATTTGCAATTTTTCTAACGGGTTCGTTAATTTCACTAATACTGATTAAACCTAAAAAGACTAGTGATATCTTACTTTATTCTATTATTATACCGATATTAATATTTACTCTTCTTGTTTTATTTAATGTTTTGCAATATGGGATTTTTTATGCTGGGAAAGCACTAGCTGAATCATTTTTGCCATGCCTAATTTCAATTTTAATGCTCTTCATTGGTCTTAAAGGAAAAACACAATCAAAGAGACCAATTATTACATTTATATTACTTACTTTTTCAATAATTGCCTGGGGCATATCAGGTTATACATATTACAAGAAATCAAAAATTGAAAGCTCCTTAAGTGAAGCTGATATTTTAAATAAAATTATAAATAATGATATCGGCAATGCCGAGTCGGACAAGAAAATTGAAATTAAATATATAGTTGCGAATTACAAGGAAGTTTCTTTAAGCTTACCTGATAACTGGAATTATAAACCTCAGGAAATTATCAAGGAAAATACTTGTCAAATAACTTGTTGGGAGAAAGGTGGGCTTAACTCCTTTGCCATATCTTGGATTCGAAAAGAATTTGAAATTGAGGATTACTTGAATTTCATGAAAAAAACACTTAATAATGTTACGACACACAAAGATTGTGTCTTTAGTCAAAATGTGGTTAGTGAATTTAGAAACAATATAGCGATAACTTGTACCTACACTGAAAATGTCCTAAACAATGGATTTAGAGGGAAGTTAATTTGCTTTAAAAATAATGGTTTAACTTACTTAATAATATATCAAGGTAATAATGAATATAATACAAATGGAACTCCTGAAAACATTATTTCAAGTTTAAATATAGATAATCTTAAAGGGGATAATGAAAATCAAAAGAGTTCGGATATTCAATCTGATTGGACAGTATATGAAATTGATAAGGTTGGTAAAGTGGCTATTCCTCCTTCAATGGAAATCAGAGACACTAATTCATATATTTCGTTGGTTACAGAGGTTGCCAAAGATTATTTAGCAGTACATAAGAAAATCGCATTGAACAAACCTAGTCTTCTTTTTCAACCCAAGGGAACTAATGAACGAGATAAAGAGGCTACTGCAAAATACTCTAGAATAATAATCAATTACTACAAAGGAGAATCCGGTGACTACTACAAGCAAAATGACCAATTCTCTTCATCCGAGAAAGAAGATTTAAATAATTCTTATAAACAAGAAGTTATTTCTTCGTTTGATGGTTTCGGAATAAAACTTATTCAATGGTTTCCTATGGAATTAGTCACAATTAATAATATAAAATGGCATAAAATTAGATACATAAGACAGATGAGCAATAATCAGCCTGTTTACGTTGAATGCTACAGATTGAACAATGACAATGAAGCAATAGATTTAGTTATAAGCTATAGAAATTCAGAAAAGACAATCTGGGAAAATGATTTTAAAAAAGTAGCTGAAACATTTATCCGACTGTAATAGATATACATGAAAAAGATGAACAAATTAATCTTAATCGAAAATGGTTTTGCCTTTGTTGCACAGAACCACTTCAATTTAAAGTCATACTTTTAATTTTTCCGTTTCCTCTTACTCTAATTTGTAATATCTTGTCGAATTGCCAACCCGCTTTAGCAAATGTATTTTTTACTACCTCCCCAATATGTATGGTTGTTTGTAAAAAATTGTCATTATTAACTGCTTTCAACGGATACCCAATTTCTTCATTTTCAATTGAAGTGTCAGGTATAGAAATTGTTGGTTCAAATCTAATCCATTTTAATTTTGTTGATGATTTATCTTTACTTATGATACTCATCCTAATATAGAATGTTAATTGACCTTGTGTTTGATATATGATTGTCAAAAAAGAGGCTTGATGTGCACTTGCTTTTAAGTCCCAAGTCATTTCATCTTTGTCATAGTTTGCTTTAAGGACAAACACTTTACCATGATAACCGTCTATTTCTATTGATATTACAGGAAATCCTGAACTTCGAACAGTTGTCTGAAGGTCTGTGTCGTTATAATGCAAGCCAAATCGTTCTAAGTCTTTTGAATAAAGTACGAAAAAATATAGAATTAATGTCAAGATGAGAGTTCCGACAATTAATAGGAGTCTCCAAAGAGGTTTATTACTGCTCGTAATGTCCAAATTTAAAGGTTCTGTCGCAGCCCAAATAGAACCATATGCAATCGCATAAAGCAAAAAGAAGGCAATAATTCGTCCTGTTGTTCCTTGGTTAATTTTTTCTTTGACTTGATCTAGCATATAAGTGTTCTATTTTTGTGAGTTTCTTGTATTGCTGCTATCGTCCCGCAAATACACGCAGGGCGGGAGTTCCCCGGTGAACTTCCTACGAAGAGTTGCTTTTCAAAATACTAATTTCCTTTCAACGAAGCACTGAAACCCGACTTGCGGGTATTTTGCTATTATGTGCAGTTTTATTCATTCTTAACAAGTTTAAATTCGTTATTGTCTAGTATTAATATTGCATCTCCACCAATATGAGTCAGCCCACCCTTTATTTCGCCTTCTTTGTAAATTAATGTTATAGGATCCATAAATGTATATGAAATAGCGTCATAGTTGTCATTGTAGAGGCCGTCTTTGCTAACTGGATAATTGTTGAATAACTCCTTATTATAAGTCGGCTGCATGGCTTTAATTAACGCCTTTTCCGCGTCTAGAAATACTTTTTCTTGTTCTGGATAATCTTCGCCTTGCAACGCTGCAACCATGGTGTCAATATCAGATTCTGGTCCAAAAGATTGTATTTGTAAATTGTCTTGAAATTCAAACGGGAGAATTACAATTTCATTTGCTGGTAATTGCATTTCTGTTACTGGTGATTCTAGTGAAAGAATATCTTGAAATGTTGAGTGACCTGTTAGTCTTTGAAGAATACTTTGCTTTGTTGCTTTGCCTACATAATGCACCTTGTATTTTATGAATGATTTAAAATCTCCATTTATTTCACATTCAATAATTCCTTTCCACCAATTTTGAAGTAATTTTTCAGGAGAAAACCATATTAAGAATTCGTTTCCACTTTCTTGATGTTTTACAAGTGAAAAGCCGTGAATGTTATTTAAAGGTGGATTCTCTTGTATATTCTTTGTGTCGAGGAAATTAAATGCAACTGCTATTGAGTCTTGTTCAGTTGAACCGACGATTGATTGTATTAATGGCAACTTTCCTTTTAAAACGGTTGGATTATCTTTTTGGTGAATCTCAAAGTTTAGTTCATAGTTTTCAGTGTCAGGGACTACATTTTCAAATGTAGTTACTGGCCTTTGACCAATAACATATAGACTTGCTTTTTCTAATGCCCTTTCAATTAGTTTGTCATCTTTGACTATTGCAAATTCATATGCTGTCAAAGGAGCATAAGCTAATTCAAGTTGATTTAATAGACTTTTTCGGTTCATATAAATTGCAACTAACTTCTTAATAACCTACCCAAAAGCACTTTATTGCCCTGAAAATTAATGGGGTATCCATATCTTTTGCTATTCATGCCCTTATCAAAAGTAAACATATTGTTTTAAAAGATCATCAAATTGGTCCTAAATATTTACGATCCTTTCTTGCCTGCATATAGGTAGTTCCTGGTTGTGCTTACTGAACCGGATTCCCGTAAATTGTCTGAATCAGGATTTGCAGAATGAAAGAATTAACAGAATGGGGGTTGTGGTGGTAGCAAGATAACCCACTGCAACCACGGATCACACAAATTATAGCTTGGCGTTATACAGTCTCCTAGTCCAATTTTCTTATCTTCTCTTTTTCTCACACCTGTTGCTCCAGAGCTTTATTAGGGGTTAGCGAGGGTTTGGCTATTCGATTAATCGCTCTATTTCTTCAATGAAGCTTGACATTTCACGATTTCGTAGCACATATCAGAGATTTCCCGTTCTGTTTTCCAATCAGCTTTGTTTTTTAAAATGATCAGGAAATCGTAATCGGAATCAGGATGGGCCTTCCCCAAAGCATGCGAACCGAAAAGCACAACATCTTTAAGATTGTCTGAAAACCTTGCTTTTAACAGATTACTTAAATCATTTAATACTAATTGCTTATTGGCTTTCATCCTCTGATTTTTATTCAAATATAGAAAAATATCGACGACAAAACCCCTTTGAGGAATGAAAATTCACATGCCCCTTACCTTTTATGAGAAAAACCGTTTCCCTTTTAAACCACTCGCCCCCTCGCCCTCTCTCCCCCTCGCCCCTTCGACTTCGCTCAGGGACCACCCCGCTCAGATGCCGCCCCCATTTCCCCATTTCCACATTTCCACATTTTTCAACCCAATCCCCTTCTTTTTTCTCCCCAAAAACCCGTATCTTTGTATAAAGGAGCGCCATGAACGATTCGAATACCCTTACAATCCTCACCAATCCGCAACTCGACCTGGCATTTGATTTTATTCAATACACCGGTCAGAACCTTTTCCTGACGGGGAAAGCGGGAACCGGTAAAACCACTTTTCTCAAGAACCTGAAGCTGAAATCACCCAAACGGATGGTGGTGGTGGCGCCTACGGGAGTCGCGGCCATCAATGCCGGCGGGGTAACCATTCACTCCTTTTTTCAGCTCTCCTTCGGGCCGCAGATCCCTTCGGATCCCAACAAGCCCTCCTTCTCAAATTATCCTTCTGAAGGAAATGCCGCTACCAACATCAAACGTTTCAGCAAGGAGAAGATCAACATCATCCGTAGTCTCGACCTGCTTGTGATCGACGAGATCAGCATGGTGCGGGCCGATATGCTGGATGCCATCGATGAGGTGCTACGCCGTTTCCGCAACCGGTACAGACCTTTCGGCGGGGTGCAACTGCTGATGATCGGCGACCTGCAACAGCTGGCACCGATCGTGAAGGATGATGAGTGGGAGATCCTGAAACAGTATTACGATACCGCGTTTTTCTTCAGCAGCAGGGCATTGAAACAGTCCACCTTCAAAGGCATTGAGCTGAAGCACATCTTCCGGCAGAGCGACCAGCATTTTATCGACCTGCTGAACAAGGTGCGCGACAACAGGCTGGATACTGAAACTTTGCAACTGCTGAACCAACGCCATATTCCCGGATTTAATCCGAATGAGAAGGAGGGTTACATCACCCTGACCACCCACAACTACCAGTCGCAACAAATTAACAGTACCAAGCTTGGACAGCTCAAAACTTCCATCTGCCGGTTTTCGGCTGAGGTAAAGGGTGAGTTTCCGGAATTTTCCTATCCGACTGATTTTGAACTTGAACTCAAAGTTGGGGCGCAGGTGATGTTTGTCAAGAACGATCCATCGCCCGAAAAGCGGTTTTTCAATGGGAAGATCGGCAAAATCACTGATATCGACGACGATGAAATCGAAGTACTTTGTCCGGGAGAGAAGGGTGCGATCACGGTTGAAAGACTGGAATGGCAAAATACAAAATACACCCTCAATGAAGTTACGCAAGAGATAGAGGAGGAGGTGATCGGCACTTTCAACCAATTTCCGTTGAAGCTGGCCTGGGCCATCACCATTCACAAGAGCCAGGGACTCACTTTCGACAAGGCGATCATCGATGCCCGCGCCTCCTTTGCCCACGGCCAGGTGTATGTCGCCCTGAGCCGTTGCCGGACTTTTGAAGGGTTGGTGCTCAGCACGCCGATTGCCATTCACAGCATCAAAAGCGACTCCACGGTAGTGCAATTCAGTGAAGAGGTGGAGCAGAACCAGCCAGGACCGGCCGAACTGGAGCAATCCCGCAAGGAGTATATTCAGCAATTGCTGAACGAGTTGTACGATTTCAGACCAGCTTTGCGACAAATACAATATCTTCTACGGTTGTGGGACGAACATAGCAATCAGTTGTTAGGCTCCCTGAATTTTGTCTTGCGCGGGATGGTGGCCCCGATACAAACAGATATGATTGAGGTCGCCGGCCGCTTCGAAAACCAGGTGCGGCAACTGATGGCGGCTGTTGGACACCCTGAAGGGAACGAGCTGCTGCAGGAGCGCATCCGGAAGGCATCCGAATTTTTCTATTCAAAACTCGAACTCTTGCTGGAGCAACCCCTGTCGGATGCCACGCTGGAAACGGACAACAAGGCGGTACGCAAAAATTTCAATGATGCCATCGATAAGTTGAACAAGGAGATACGGATCAAAAAAATCTGTCTCCATCTCTGCAAGGCCGGTTTTGATACGAAATCCTATCTGGAAACCCGTTCCAAGGCTGCCATCGAGGTTGAAGAGAGCTTCAAGGGCCGCAAGAAAACTGAGGGCAAAGTCGATTTCTCGGTCAATTCGGATTTTTATTCTCAGCTCAAGAAATGGCGTTTGGAAAAGGCTGAGTTGATGCAAGTGGAGGTGGCCCGGATCCTGGCCCAGAAAACCCTGCTGGAGATCGTGCAGACCCTTCCGGTAACCGGAAAGGAGTTGAAAGAGGTGAAGGGGATGGGTGGCGTCCGGATGAAACAGTTTGGCAGGGAGATTCTGGAGATGATCCTTGCATATCGTGGTAACCATGGGATGGAGGTTCCGCCCGAAGCCGAAAAAGAGGCTGAAAAAGCGGGGATGGATTCCAGGCAGCTTAGTTATGAATATTTCAAAAACGGGCTCTCCATCCCGGAGATTGCCCGTGGCAGGCAGATGGCCGTTTCCACCATCGAGTCGCATCTGCTGAACTATGTCGCAAGTGGCGAAATCGCCATCGACCGCCTGGTCGACAAGCGAAAAGTGAAAGCCATCGAGGAGTGCATCGAACTCAACAATTTCAGGCAGCTCACTGATTTAAAAGCCAAATTGGGCGAGGAATACAGCTATTCGGAGATACGGTTTGTGTTGAAACACCTCGAGATAAATAATTAATCCCTAATGATATTTCGTCCCTAGGGGACTTCATGACAAATCATTGTTGCTTTTCTACCGATATTTTGTCCCTGACGGGACTATCTCTGTGGTTTTCATTCTAATATGGAACCTGCTTTCTCCCAATATTTCGTCCCTACGGGACTTTCTGACAGAACATTATATTCCTTTCTACCGATATTGAGTTCCTGACGGGACTTGTTACCATTCCGTATCTTCTTTCTTTCGATAATTGTCCCTATGGGATTGTCCCTTCAGGGATAAAATATCGATAGAATAACATTGGGTGAGCGAATCCAAAGTCCCGTCAGGGACTTAATATCGGTAGAAAAGCATTTGATAGGCGAATCCAAAGTGCCGTCAGGTATGAAATATTTGATTGAATAGTATTTTCCTTTTGTCGATGATTATTTCTTTCGGGATTGCCCATAAGGGAAGAATATAGGTAGAAGATTATCTGCAATGGACTCATACGTTCAGTCAGATACGAAATATTCAACAGGCTTGAAAACATATCGTTCGTCATAATCTATTTCAAATTCCTCCAAAAGTTCAATATATTCTTCCATAAATGATTTCTTTTTATGGTGCGATTCTTGATTATCAATATAATGAATGATATTTGATAGTTCAGATTTGCTATATGAAAAAGCACCATAACCTTCTTGCCATGAAAATTTCCCGGAGACTAACTTTCGTTCATTGATCCACTTTGAAGAATTTCCCTTAATATCCTGCATTAGTTCTGATATTGACTGAGTAGGTCTCAATCCAATTAGTAAATGTATGTGATCTGGCATCCCATTAATTATTAATGGTTTATGGTTGTGGTTTCGAACAATTCCTGTTATGTATTTGTACAGTTCATCTTTCCAGTTGTTTCCAATGATACAATTTCTGTTTTGAACTGCGAATACCATTTGAATGTGGATTTGAGTATAGGTATTTGGCATGGTAAATATTTTTCCCCAATGTGATTACTCTCTTAAATATAACCATTTTTTGCCAATATTCCAACCCTTTTGAACAGTATTTTCCGCAATTTGCCATATTTAACTATGGTATTGCAGATGAATAAATATTTCGTCCCTACGGGACTTCATGACAAATCATTATTGCATTTCTACCAATATTTCATCCCTACGGGACTTTCTGATAAAACATTATTGCTTTTCTACCAATATTACGTCCCTACGGGACTACTGTCAATCGTTAAATCACCTTTCTACCGATATTACGTCCCTGACGAGACTTATTACCAATCTGTATCTTCTTTCCGTCGATAATTGTCCCTTTGGGATTGTCCCGTCAGGGACAAAATATCGGTAGAATAACATTTGATGAGCGAATCCAAAGTGCCGTCAGGTACGAAATATTTGATGGAATAGAAATCGCATCTTTCAATATTTTCATCCTATTGCATTTCTGCAAAAATTTGTATTTTGCAGTCTATTCTTTCAAACTATTCAACAAGATTGGCTGATTGGTTTTCCCTGGATCAATTCGGCGCATCATAAAACTAAACGATGAAGAAATACATCCTTGCATTCGATCAGGGAACAACCAGTTCGCGTGCGATTGTTTTTGACCATGACGGGTTACCGGTTGCAACTGCCCAAAAAGAATTTACACAAATCTATCCAAAACCGGGGTGGGTGGAGCACGATCCCGATGAGATCTGGTCAACCCAGGCTGCTGTTGGCATGGAAGCAATCTTTAGGGCCGGGGTTGGTGTCCACCAGATTGTTGGCATCGGGATTACCAATCAGCGGGAGACAACAGTAGTCTGGGACAGAAAAACAGGTCGACCTGTTTACAACGCCATTGTTTGGCAGGATCGGCGGACAGCCGATTTCTGTGACCAGATGAAAAAGGAGGGACATGGCCAAATGATCCTGAACAAAACAGGATTAATCCCCGATGCCTATTTCTCAGCCACCAAAATAAAATGGATACTGGATCATGTGGAAGGGGCGCGTAAACTGGCTGTTAAAGGCAGACTGGCTTTTGGCACCATCGACAGCTGGCTGATCTGGAACCTGACACGGGGAAAACTCCATGTCACAGATGTTTCCAATGCCTCCCGGACGATGCTGTTCAATATTCACACCCTTCAATGGGATACCGAGCTCCTTGATTTTTTTGATATCCCTGCCTCCATGCTTCCGGAAGTAAGATCTTCAAGCGAAGTTTATGGCAAAACAGTGGAGCCGTTTCCCTCCCCAATTCCGATTTCAGGCATTGCAGGCGATCAGCAGGCTGCCCTTTTCGGACAGATGTGCATTGAACCGGGTATGGTAAAAAACACCTACGGGACAGGCTGCTTTATGATGATGAACATCGGCGACAAGCCCATTGAATCGAAGAGTCAACTCCTTACCACAGTAGCCTGGAAGATCGGGAATGATGTAACCTATGCGCTCGAAGGAAGTATTTTCATTGGCGGGGCAGTCGTGCAGTGGCTTCGTGACAGTCTGGGGGTTATCATTCAATCCAACGATGTTGAAAAACTGGCGGCTAAAGTAAAAGACAGTGAAGGTGTCTATTTCGTTCCCGCGTTCGCCGGATTGGGTGCCCCTTATTGGGACCAGCATGCCAGAGGTACCCTAACGGGGATTACGCGCGGATCGACGGATGCCCACATTGCCCGCGCCGCGGTCGACAGCATTGCCTATCAAACATACGATGTGCTGCTGGCGATGCAAAAAGACTCGGGCGTGACTATTCGTGAGTTAAGGGTGGATGGTGGCGCTACTGTGAACAATAGTCTGCTTCAATTTCAGGCAGACCTGTTGCAGACTGATGTCGTCCGTCCAAAGATTACGGAAACAACAGCCCTGGGTGCAGCCTATCTTGCCGGTCTTGGTGTAGGTTACTGGTCCGACATTCATGATATCAGCCAGCAATGGCAGCTCGATCGCACTTTCTCCCCTGGAATTCCAATCAGCGAAACCACCACCCTGATCAAAGGGTGGCACAGGGCGGTGAGGGCGGCAATTGCATGGGCCGCGGAAGAGTAAAAAGAAGTGCCTAAAGTATTTAAAGTGCCTAAAGTGCGCTAAAGTACTTACGCCACATTGAGCAATTCTTTGGAGTCCATAACTTTAGGCACTTTAAATACTTTAGGCACTCTAGGCACTTGTCAACAAGAAATACAAATCTAAAATATTACTACCATGACCCCATTCTTAGGAGAATTTTTTGGAACGGCCATCATCCTTTTGTTGGGAGGAGGAGTGGTTGCCAATGTGGCGCTCGACAAGACCAATGGCAAAAACAGCGGCTGGATTGTGATCACCTTTGGCTGGGCTATTGGCGTCTTTACCGGTGTTCTGTTCGCGGCGCCGATCAGCGGGGCTCACCTCAATCCGGCAGTGACCATCGCTTTGGTGCTGGCCCACAAATTTTCACCATCACTGATACCACTCTATCTGACGGCTCAGCTTTTGGGAGCCATGTTTGGATCAGGTCTGGTATGGCTGGCCTACAAAAAACATTTCGATGCGACGGTCGATGGCAATACGAAACTTGGAGTATTTTGCACGGCTCCCAGTATCCGGAGCTATTGGTACAATATTCTCACTGAGTTGATCGGTACCCATACGCTGACCATGGCTGTTCTCTATATGGCAGTTCCAGAAGTTGGACTTGGGGCGTTGAATGCATTGCCCATCGCTTTGGTTGTGTTGGGAATTGGCCTGTCGCTTGGAGGACCAACAGGCTATGCCATCAATCCTGCCCGCGATTTGGGGCCGCGCATCATGCACTATTTGCTGCCCATACCCAACAAACGCGACAGCGACTGGACATACGCGTGGGTACCCATTGTCGGGCCACTGCTGGGGGCAGTTTCGGCAGCGGGGTTGTTTTTGGTGCTGAAGAGTCTTTAGCGAGTAAGTAAAAAAGCTTTTCCAAAGTTTTAGTTACGAGCGTAATTAGCTCGTAACTAAAACTTTGGAAAAGCTATCTTCTTGAATATATTTATTACTTCAATATCACTTCTATCACCGGAATCTCCATCGGCGGTTTCAGAACCGGAAGCTGCAAATTGACAGATTGACGATCCTCATCTTTCCCGGTACGGTATTTAACCTCCGATGCATCGTGCAGAAACTGTACATATTTGATCTTGTCTACAATGTTCTTCATCTTCAGGTTACCCATCGGATAGGAGAGGAGGTGAATGTACAATCTCTTCGTTTTTGCATTGTAGGTCAGCAGGGTGTTGTCGGGAGCGACAAATTCTGCCGGAGCTTCGGTACATCCGTAGACCGATCGGTTGTTGTACTTCATCCATTCGCCCATGGCTTTCAGGCGATCCTGGGCACGGTAGTCAAAGAGTCCGCGGGCGGTGGGACCGACATTCAGCAAAAGGTTTCCACCTTTGCTAACCGATTCGATAAGCAGTTCGAGTAATTGTGCAGGGCTCTTCCAGCTGGTTTCGTCCCTGAAATATCCCCACGATCCGGAGAAGGTCTGGCAGGTTTCCCAGTATACTTTCTGACCATTGCGTTCCGGCCATTTCTCCACTTTGTACTGCTCGGGTGATTCGAAATCCCAGCCGTAATCTTTGTCTTTCAGATCGAGACGATCGTCGATGATGATGTTGGGTTGAAGCTGGCGTACCATTTTCAACAGATCTTCTGAGCCCCAATCGTCGCGGCCTTTACCGTTTTTACCCGGGAAGGAGAAGTCGAACCAGATCACGTCGATCTGTCCATAGTTTGTCAGAAGTTCACGTACCTGGTTTTTCAGGTATTCGCGGTATTTGGCCATATCTTTGCCTTTGTTCAAACGGGCATAGGCAGAATCCGATTCCTGGCGCAGCGGGTGCACACGGTCGATGGTGTAATCGGGATGGTGCCAGTCGATCAGTGAGTAGTAAAATCCGACTCTCAGCCCTTCGCCCCTCAGCGCTTCGACATACTCCTTGATGACATCCCTCCCGAATTGGGTATTGGTAGTTTTGTAGTCGGTGTATTTGGAATCGAAGTTACAGAACCCTTCGTGGTGTTTGGCCGTGAGAACCACATATTTCATGCCGGCCTCTTTGGCCATACGAGCCCACTCTTTGGGGTTGAAAAGATCAGGATTGTACTCTTCGAAATACTTTTGGTATTGCTCATTGGTCATCCTTTCGTAGTTCTTCACCCACTCGTGACGGGCAGGCAGGGCATACAAGCCCCAGTGGATGAACATGCCAAAACGGGCATCGGTCCACCAGGCCATCCGCTTGCTTTTTTGTTCAGGCGTTTCTGTTTTGTAGTTGACCTGAGCCATCGTCTGCATAGCCATAAAAGCCAGCAACAGCAGACTAATAAATCTGATTTTTAGTTTATTCATCCTTTGAAAATTT
>JAPLDT010000099.1 GCA_026391315.1 Bacteroidia bacterium | reverse complement strand
GGGATTTTGGATTTCGCATTTACCAAATTGGTGGTCAGTAAATATTACACAGAGTTACACAGAGAAGCACAGAGTTACACAGAGGCAGTCGGCTTCAAAGAGGAAACCGATCACCGTTTCACCGTTTCTCTGTTTCCCTTCTTCAATTTCGGAGTTCAGTTCTCCCCATCTCCCTAGTCTTTTCCTACTTTACAATCGAACTTTTCAGAATATCCACGGCCATCGGTCCTTCATTGAAAAGCAAATCCAGGATACTTAAATTGGGTGTAAAGCCGAATTTCTCCTGGAAGACCTGCATATATACGGCAGGAGCAAAACGATCATCACCGATTTGCCGGTTTGTCTTGGGATGGATGGAATAGCGAAAATCATCCGTGCCGGCGGATATCCCGTTAGGTGGCAAAAACGTTTCGGTAACCCGGATATCACATTTCAGGTTAAGTTCTTCCAAAACCACAGACTGAATCTCACGGTTGAAATCGGTCAGAAATTGCCACTTTTTTTCATGATAAAACCTCAAAAAGCTGTCTGCATAATACTCAAAAAACGGTGCATTGTTGTAGGCAGAAACAATCGATTTCCAATGCAGTTTTTGCCAGGGATGGTCGTAGGAAATAGCTACATTACGGATCATCCGTTTGGAATTGGAACCTTCCGTGACAGGAATAGAGAGGCTTTGCGGACCATTGGCCGTCAGGATGGTACAACGATTCCGGTAGGATTGTTTGAGGAAATGCTCACTCAACTCAATCCACACCTCATCGTAGTCTATTAATTTTGTGAAATATTGAACGGGTGCCAGATAGGCGCTGCTCAGCAGAACACGTTTGTTGCCAGGTTCCATTCAGAAAAAAGGATGCATTATTTTACCCCCATAAAGAAGCGATTCCAGCGAATTTTAGCGAGGAAAGACTTGTTTTTGTCGAGAGATAACCAGACAAAGGAGGCTTTGCCTACCACGTGGTCTTCCGGAACAAAACCCCAATATCTTGAGTCGGCAGAGTTGTTACGATTATCACCCATCATCCAGTAATAATCCATTTTGAAGGTGTAATCTTTGGCAACAGCTCCGTTGATGTAGATCTCTCCATTTTTAACTGTCAGTTTATTTTCCTCATATACACCAATAATTCTCTTGTACAGCGGAAGATTTTTGGTGGTCAACTGAATAGTTACGCCCTTCTTAGGAATCCATAGAGGTCCAAAATTGTCGAGATTCCAATTGTATTGATCGTCACTCGGGAAGATATTCGGATCGTGTTCCTCTTTGGGCCACAAAATGCGCTCCTTGCTGGTGATGAATTTCATGCCATCCATTTTTCTGTATTGCCCGGCAGTAAGCGAAATGAGCATTCTTGAGCCTGAACCTTCAATATCTTCCTGTGTGATATCCAGTTTTTCCATGGCATTCGAATTCAGCGAGTTGCCTTGTATTGTTACCAAATATTTGTACTGGATTCCGGGAATCTCTTTTTGAGCTTTTCCGTTTACATAAACCAGTCCATTCACCAATTTCAGTGAGTCTCCCGGAATGGCGATGCAACGTTTGATGTAATTTTCCCTCTTGTCTACCGGACGGTAGATGATGTCGCCAAAGGAACGTTTGTCGGTATTTACGCGTTCACGGCCATAGCTTCTCACCATTTCATAATAGCTGCGTTCCTGCATGTTGGTGGCAACTGTATCACCTTCCGGGAAGTTGAAGACCACCACATCATCATTTTTCACCCTTCCAAAACCACCGAGCCTTTTGTATTTATTGTGGATGATTTCAGAAAAGGAGGGTGTAGCTGCGGTAAAAGGCATGGTGTGATGGACGAAAGGAAAAGCAACAGGCGTATTGGGTAATTTGGGACCGTAGGCCGTCTTACTGACAAACAGATAATCGCCAACCATCATCGATTTTTCCATGGACGAGGTAGGGATGGTATAGGCTTCGATAAAAAAGAGGCGGATGAAGGTAGCTGCGATGACGGCAAAGATGATGGCGTCTACCCATTCAACTACTTTGGTCTGTCTTCCATCTACCGGATTTTTCTTTTTCCAGAAGGTCCAGTGAACTTTTCCGGTGATGTACATATCGAATATGATGCCCAAACCGATGAGCCACCAGAAATTTTGCAGCCAGATAACCCACAGCAAGTATAATACTGCGACAACGCCAAATTGAATCCATTGGCTTTTTGAGACGTCCTTAAACATATTGGTTTCAGTTATAATTTTAACAAATCAGACATGGTGAATATTCCTTTTTTTCCCAGGCAAAATTCTGCCGCCAGAACAGCGCCGAGTGCCAATCCCTTTCTGCTGTAAGCATTGTGGGTGATTTCGATGTAATCTACCTCCGAATCATATTTTACGGTGTGCAGTCCGGGATAGGGATCTTTTCTTACCGGTTGGATATGAAGTTCCTCCCAGCTTTTTGGAGGTTCGATGGTCCATGATTTTTTGGATCCGTTTTCAGAAATAATACCTTCCGCCAATGTGATGGCTGTTCCGCTGGGTGCGTCAAGTTTCTGGGTATGATGAATCTCTGTCATGGAAACATCGTATTGAGGATACGGCTTCATCATCCGTGCCAGAATCTTGTTCAGTTCGAAGAAAAGATTCATCCCCAGACTAAAATTTGATGTGTAGAAAAAACATCCATTTTTGGCCAGGCATTCTTGCTCAATCAGGGGCTTTTGCTCCAACCATCCGGTGGTTCCGCTTACAACCGGTACTCCTGCTTCAAAACAGATCCGGTAATTCGAAACGGCCGTAGAAGGTGTGGTAAACTCGATGGCAACGTCTGCCTTGGAAAGGTTCGAAACCGTCAGATCACTCTGATTATCAACATCAATCTTCAAAACAATTGTATGTCCGCGACCGATTGCAATCTGCTCAATCTCTTTTCCCATTTTACCGTATCCTATCAATGCAATCTTCATATTTCAGCTTTCTCAATAAGTATGATTTTTCCCAAATGAATTACAAAGGTAAGATTTTGCGGGAAAAACTTCCTCTCAATTTTTCAACCCAGGATGTTTAGAGTCCTAGGTGGGCATTAAATTGAATTAGTGGATACTGTTTGGGATCATTTTCAACCATTTTTAATCTGGCCAACGACCCTGTGCCTGACGGGCTACCATCCACCCAGGATATTCGGGTGCCAGGGCGCTTGCATCGTTAAGTTGCTTAATCTCTTCCTGCGTCATTTGGAGATTGACTGCAGAAATATTGTCGTTGAGTTGAAGCAGGTTTTTGGCTCCGATGATGGTGCTTGTCACTCCCGGTTGCCTGATCACCCAGTTCAGCGCCACATTGGCCACCGAAACGTTGTGTTTCTTGCCAATTTCAGCCATCAGATCGATCAGGTCGTAGGCTTTGGCTTTGTTGATTGGTGGGAAATCAAATGCATCCCTGCGGCTATTTCCGGCTACTTCGTTGTGGCGGGTGAATTTGCCTGACAGGAATCCTCCGGCCAACGGGCTCCAGGGCATGATACCGATGTTCTCACTTTTGGCCATGGGAACGATTTCCCGTTCGATATCGCGGCTGGCGATGGTGTAATAATTTTGAGAGGCGACGAATTTCGTCCAGCCCATTTTATCCGCATAACCGTTGGCTTTCATCATCATCCAGGCAGGGTGGTTGCTTATGCCGAGGTAGCGCACTTTACCCGAGCGCACAACATCTTCCAATCCGCGCATGGTTTCTTCCAGTGGGGTGATTGGGTCAACCCCATGGATGTAGAGGAGATCGATATGATCAAGATTGAGCCTTTGCAAACTGTTGTTGACGGAGTCCATGATGTGCAGGCGCGAGAGTCCGACCTGGTTGGCGCCGGCGCCCATGCGTATCCGAACCTTGGTTGCTACAAATACCTGCTGACGGTGGATAGAGAGCGCTTTTAAAGCGATTCCAAGCATTGTTTCGGACAACCCTTCCGAATAGGCATTTGCCGTATCGATAAAGTTGATTCCTTTTTCAACGGCAGTTTTGACGATTTGGTTCACCTCCTCCTGAGGTACCTGGCCAATTGCCTGCCAATAACCTTTTCCGCCGAAAGTCATGGTTCCGAGACAGAGCTCTGAGACCAGAACGCCTGTTTTGCCTAGTTCGTTGTATTTCATATAATTCGAGGAAATGTAAAGAAAAATATTGGTTCAAAATTAGTTGCTAAAGACTGCCAGTGCCTTGATTTATTCTTCGCTAATAGACAAAACTTTAGAAAGACCACTCCTGATTTCATCCATCAATGATTCATCAACATGGCCAAGCCTTTTTACAAATCTTGTTTCAGAAACGGAGCGTATCTGAAAACAATCAGCCGATGAATCTTTGATTAACCCATTGAGCTTATTCGGTATTAATTTTATCATCCAGGGAGCCAATTGGTATTTGTCTTTCCAATCTGTTAATGGAACAATCACTTTTAATGGTAGTTTTCCAAGTGAATTATCATTGACAATTAAAGCAGGCCTTGTCTTTTTAATCTCTGCTCCAATTGTTGGATCCAAATTGATCAGCCAAATTTCACCTTGTTTCATAAAATTCGGCATAATCAAGATCAGAAAAAACTGTCAATTCAGAATCATTGGTATAATCATGATATAACAGTTCCGCGGCCTTTTTCATTTGAGAATTTTCTTCATTTCTTCTAATTGATTGAAGCGTCCTTTCAATGACGAAAATTCGCTTCTGAACAGGTAGTTTTTCAATTTCTTTTATCAATTCAGTGGTTCTCATTTTGCTTCATTTTCAATTTGCAAGGTACGAAAATTTTATATTGAAAAGTGCAAACAATGCGTCAGTGCAAATGAATTATAACAAGCCGGTAGGCTAGAGGGCGGGCTATATTCAGGGTAAATACTTCTTTTTAGCCTCTTCAATCTGAGTATTAATTTTAATGTAATCGGTTTCATTCCTCATTAAAGCCCAAGAAGAGTTTAGCTTGTTTACTTCATCCTGTCCGATGTACGGTAATAAAATTGTGGTTTGAAGTTTGAAGATTAGATTCTTATTACTTATTGAATTTGAAATGAGTACTATAAGTAATAAATATACTGGTAAAACAATAGCAAGAGCATACACCCCATTAAACAAGTACCTTTTGTTATTCCACTTTGAAAGCTTTTTTTGCACATTAGTTTCAACCCTTCCTAACTCTAGTAAAAATTCCTCATCAGACAAGTCTATATTAGGTTGGGGTTCTTGCTTTTTATTATGAAATTCATTTCGGGCAGTAGAGATTTTTTCAAGACTTTCTAAAAGCATTTTTCTCACATTTATATAAGCCTCGTTAATATAACTGTAAACAAAATAGCAACCAATTGCAGCAAAAGCAATAATTAATATTGCTATAACATGTTCAGTAAAATTGACATTTGCCGATACAAATGTGTAATAGGTATTTTTAAAGTTAACACTTAAATTTAAGAAAACATCAAAAAAAAAGTTCAGTACTACTATTATTATCGCTAAATAAAGAGGTGAAAACAAATTCACTAAAAACTGGAATAAACCCCCTTCTTTGTATTTCTTACCAAACAAATTAATTGAATTTTTTAAAATCTTGAACATATCATTTTGATTTAATTATTTAACATTCAAGTACTAAACCAAAATTATATAAAATTTGTGACTACTGTAACGAATTAACATAAAAGTTATTAACATATTTAAAAAGAAAGGAGAGCTGTAAACAGGCTCCCCCGGAGGCGCTTATTTGCAATCAATGTCCATACAAATTCCCTTTTATCCCAATTCTCAGCAACTCTGCTCCCAATTTATGCAACCCCTCTTCAATTCTTTTGCGCTGTGCAGGCCGTGGTTTGCGCATCCCTGAGGCATAGTGTCAGAGTTGGCACTGGTTGATCCCGGTGATTCGGGAAAGGGCTGCTTTGGTGAAAATATCGCTGTAGGTAATCAACAGTGTCTCAGTTGTTAGCCTGAATTCCAATTCGTTTTCCCCTTTAAACTCGGTAAAGATTTCATTACACTTTTATCTTGATATAAATGTATTTTAACAACACTTTTATAAGGTAATAAGGTTAATATTCTGTCTGTTAACCTTTCTACTAAGGTTGAGCCGAAAAGTAAGGTTTTCAAACCCGAAGATTTGAGCATGTTCGGTAATCAACCTAAATTCAACATCCCTAACCGTTCATGGTAATGATTCAGGTACAGTTCCCGGGTTTCCTGATCAAGAAACGATTTCTTCACTAAATTTCCAACCCCGGTTTGTTCTTTCAGAAAAGGAACAAGCAGTTTACCGACCCTTTTTTCTTCTATTCCGATTTTCTTCCCGAATTCAGTAAAATCCTCCTTGCATGGATGATGCAGCGAATTTTTAATTCTGCAATCCGACCAGTACCCATCCTTAAAGAGTTCGTCACTCAAAGCGAAAAAGCCTTCTTCGTCAACGTGGATCCGGGTATCCATCAGGTCATAAGCCGGGCTTAAAACATAGTCGCCATTCGCGGTTTCCAGCAAGGAGAAATTCTTCAAATGGGCATCCCCATTGGAAAACAGAAAGTTAAAAATTACCAGACGGTAAAATTTCTCCATTTCAATTTGCCATGCCCCGACGTATCTTTTTATTAATTCGGCAATACCTTCGTAAGAATATTCATACCTGAAATTTACACCTGCATTTTCTTCTGTTTTTTCGGCTAGTGTTGCAAAGTCTTCTTTCCCAAGTTTTGTCCCATGGATATCTATGTCAAATCGTTTGGTCAGATAGGCAGGTTCGTCATTGCTGAAAAACACCAATCCATTTACAGCAGTCGGAATATTATATATCTGACTGGCTATTTGCATGGTTACATGCTCATTTGCCGGGGCCATAGCGATTTTTTGTAGACCATGAGGCTTTGGTTTGAGAATATAGGAACCCTGTTCCCCTTCAACGGTCAATCGAAGGCTGTTTTTTTCAAGCAGTACGGAATATTTCTCCTGCATACCCGAAATTGAAATTCTTTTCCTGTTTTGCATGAACTTCTTTTGGTCTTCTTCATCCATTTCAGGGGCGTTGTAGGGCAAGACGTGGCTGACCTTCCGCCCGGAAAACATCCTATGCAAAAATAGTGGGCTATATCCGGAATGTCCCTCCAGGAGCAATCCGGGACAATATTTTATTTCCATCATCGGTCCTTTCTATTTAATCGGCTTAATTGTTATTGCGCCGATGGTATCGTATCGGGCAGTGGCCAACAGGAGGCCAAAGAAATCGTTCTTGTCAATTTTCAATAATCTCATTTGAATTTCCCTGTTGGTTCCTTCCGATAGCATATTGTAGAAGCAGGGGAATAAATATTCAGAAGTGTGCACCAATTGATTTTTTGGCAGTGTCAGGCTAATTGGCGGTTTTGAATAATCGGAGAAATACCCGGAACCGTAGGTGAACTTGTAGGAACGACTGTTGATTTTGGTTAATGTGCCAGCTAAAATACCGTTCCTATAAACTTCAGCGCTTCTCATTTACCGGTTTTTTTAAGTTCGAGTTTCACTTCAAGGCCCAATACATCTGTAATTTTCTGCAGATTTTTTAAAGTGACATTCCCTTTGCCACTTTCGAACCGTTTTAAGGTTGCAATTCCAACCCCGGAAAGCTCAGCCAAGTACTCCTGGTTTACTGACAGGATATTTTTTCTGGCTTTTATTGTTTGAATTAGCTCTTCGTTTGTCATAATTTACAAGATTAACTTGTATCATAAATGATATTATTTGATAAAATTAGGATATATTTCATCGAAAAGCAAGTAAATGGTATCTTTTGTGATACAATTTACAGTTTTAGGTAGTGAATCAAAAAAAATAATTAGAATAACAGGCGGATGGAGCAACACGAAGGGCTGGGGATCGTGCTTTAGGGATGCATAAAATCCAATTTGAAAGCATCATTTTTTATGCAAATTTAAAATCCAACTTTAAATTTGCATAATTATTTAAACAACCCCTCCAATCCAAATTTCTTCACAGCATCCTGTAAAGTAGACTTTGCCTTCTTTGAAAACTCTTTGGCTACCAGGTCTTTTGCCTCTGAGAGGTCGACCTTGACATCCGGTTTCCTGAGGTTGCCTACTACGTTGATTTTGATCGGGTACTTGTCAATATTTTCTGTTCCGGGCACCAGGCCAATGAGGTTGGTCACGTCAGCGGCCAGATCGTTTTTGTTGACTTTGAAATTGAATTGGTAATTCAGCTCCAGCGCAAGCGTTTGGCTCCCTGAGACAGTCACCTCCTGATTGGCGACCTTGGTAGTAAAGGGTGAAATGGATAAGGCTCCGTTGGTCAGTACGATGTTACTGGCAAAATCGTTGACCTTCACATTGGTAAAGAGGTCTTTTCTGAAGTATTTGCTAATATCGGCAAACATGTTGTTGCCAACCAGTTCCAGATTTTTTAAAGCAATCTGTCCACCTCCATTAAGTGTTTCGAAGTAAGGCGCATAATCCTTTCCCAATTTTCCGCTCAGCGACAATCCAGATAGGAAAGTACCTTTGCTGTTTCCTGCTATTGGTAAAATATGCCTGACAATACCCATTGACTGATAGGCAGTTGGCAAATCAAAATCTTTTATATCTATTTTGAAATTGAAGTCAGCCGGACTCTTTTCTTTGGCCGCGTAAATCCCCGACAAGACCATTTTGCCTTTTAACAGGTTCATGGAGAGTTGGTCTAAATTCAGCATTTGATCCTTGACCATCAGCTTTCCGGTTGTTCCCCTGATCTCCATTCTGCTGTAAAGCATGCGGTCAACGGCTACCTGGACTGTCAGTTCAATCCGGGCAGGGATGACATATGGGTCGCCGAGATGGGTAGTATCTTTACTTTGGGTACCTCCATTCATCAGCTGGGTCACATCAAGCAGATCAGATTTTAGCTTGATGTTGCCCAAAATGGTGCCATCTTTCAAAAGATAGGCCCAATAATTGGCAATAGAACCATCTACTGTGAAATCGCTTTGGCCAAATTTACCTTTCATGGAGGTAATGGAGACCTCTTTTGAATTGAAAGCGAATGTTCCGGACTGAATTCCAACTCTCTCAGGGAAAGCTGGAGATCTGTAGAAGAAATCGTTGAGTGTAACCGCTCCTTTGGTTTGAAAATTGTCATATTCACCTTTGTCGATGGCCGACCAGGGGCCGTTGAAATGGATGTTGGCATGTGCACTTCCCCCAATTTCCATCGAGTCGATTGGAATGGTCTGCCGCAACGAAGCAAAATCTATCTCTCCTATCACATCGCCCGTCAGGAATGGATTGCTGACCGGCGATTTCACCGACAGATTCGCGATGATGGGATGTCCGGCTACAAACGCCTCCATTTTACTGATGGAAATTTTCATTGAATCGAGAACTCCCTGTGGTTTACTGAGACTGGCTACCATTTGTATTTTACTTATTTCATTGGGCTTTGAAGGATATTTCAACCTGCCATCCGTCAGTTTCAGGTCGGCCGACAGGGCCGGAAATGTTGTCTCTGAATAGGCGCCTTTTATTACCCCGGTGAAGGAGAGGCTCCCCCCTTTTTCATATCCTTTTAGCTTTATTTGCTGTGTTTGCGGAAGAAATCCAATCAATTCATCCAGGGAGGAACCGGTTGACTGAAAGACGAGGTTGTATTGATCCTCTTTGTCGCCCATCACAAAAGTACCCTGCAATTGCACAGGAAGCTTATTGATATTGAATTTGTTATCGAGAAAGCGAAAGCTCATCTGATCGAAATTGGCCTGGAGCGCTCCTTCACCACTCACTTTCATTCCGCTGACCAATTTTTTACCGCCATATTCGAATGCGATACTGTCGGTCTCTCCTTTAAACCTAAGTTTGGTATCGCTGCCCTTCAAAAAGCCAGATAATTCGAAATTTCCTTTTTTAAAGCCGGTCAACATTTTGGCTTGCTCATCCCGGTAGGTGAGCAGTGTATTGATTAATTGAACTTTGGTTAATTCGATTTTCATCGGATTCTTCGTTCCGGAAGTAGTACCTGCCGAAGATGGCTTTGTGATATCCCAATTGGCTTTCCCGGTAGGGGAGACCAGCAAATTGAACTGAGGGTTAGTCAGGATAATTTCCGAAACGGTAATGCCATCGCTTTTCCATAGGGATGAGAGCGCCATAGAGGTTGACAGGGTCTCTATCTGCATCAGTTGTTTGCCTTCGAATTCATTAATTCCGTTGATGGTCAGATAGTTTAGACGAACATCCAATTGTGGAAAACTCCTGAAAAGGGAGACATCGGCATCTTTGAAATCGAGCCTTGCCAACAGCGACTGGTTGGCCATCTCTTTCACTTTGGCGACAATTTTGCCTTTGAAGAGTATCGGAATTAAGACGATGGCCAAAATAATAGCAGCCAAAACTACACCAGATATCAAAAATGCTTTCTTCTTTCCCATGATATTTTTTTGTTAAAAAACTGCAGAAACTATTTTACCTGGTGTCCTTTGTGTAACCCTTTGAGTCCATCGTGTTGAATTTTTTTTTACCACGAAGGTCACAAAGGAAGGCACAAAGGTTCACGAAGTAAAGTTGAATTTACAAGGTGATTAATAATTTTCTAAGCATAAACAGCGAATTTTGGCCGGTTCTGGCGATATTCCGCTCACGGTCGTTACCAAAATTGAAAAGCTGTGAAACGACCCGATCTTTGTGCGCTACGGCAATCCAGACTGTACCCACAGGCTTCTCTTCAGTGCCTCCACCAGGACCCGCGATCCCTGATGTGGCAATTGAAAAATCAGTCTTCATCACCCTGCATCCATTGAGGGCCATTGATTCAACGACTTCCCGGCTTACGGCTCCATGGTGCCTGAGTAGCTCTTCTTTGACTCCCAAAATGTCTTTTTTAATCTCATTGGAATAGGCCACTACAGAACCTTTGAAATAGTTCGAACTGCCCGGATTTTCGGTAAACAGCCTTGCGATAGCGCCTCCGGTGCAGCTTTCAGCAGTTGAGACTGTCCACCCTTTTTCGGTCAGGATTTTTCCGATACTTTCGGCCGGAGATTCGTCGTCGTAACCATAAATATTGGGAGCAATCAGTTTTTGCAGCCCGATGATTTGTGATTCCACCTCGGCTTCCATAAGTGACTGTTCCAGTCCTCTCGCAGACAGGCGCAGTCTTACACCTTGAGGACTAGGCAAATAGGCCAGTTTAATGTATCCGGGAAGCGCATCTTCCCAACTGGTGATCTTTTCGGCAAGCATTGATTCTGGAAGACCTTGTGTCAGGACAGTCCGGTGGAGGATGGTTGTCGTTTGAAAATTGTCCCGCAAATAGGGTAAAACTTCAAATTCCATCAGGTATTTCATCTCGTAAGGCACTCCCGGCATGAAAATAAAGGAGCACCCGTTTTTTTTGAGCAGCAGTCCGGGAGCTGTACCCAACTTATTCTGAAATACATGACTGCCCTCAGGTACCAGGGCCTGGTCGCGGTTCAAACGGTTGAGCGCAATGCCCCTTTTGTTGAGCAACTCCTCAATGTTTTGCAAGACTGCCTGGTTTGAAATTAGTCTGGTATCAAAAAAATTACAAATGGTTTCTTTGGTTTTATCGTCTTTGGTTGGGCCTAATCCCCCTGTAACAAGAACCAGGTTTACCTGCTTTGCGCTTTGCACAAAGGTGTCGGTAATATGATCAGCATCATCTGATATGCTTATGATCTGCCGGACATTGATCCCTTCATCGTTCAGTTTCTGCGCCATCCAGGCCGAATTGGTATCAACGATCTGACCGATCAGAATTTCGTCGCCAATGGTGATTATATCTAAATTCATATGGTATTTATCTTTGTATGAAATAGGTGGAAATAAAAGATATAAATGGAAATAGAAAGAAATAAATTGTAATACATTGTAAGAATGACTTCAAATGCATGAACTTGGCACAATACACAATCATCTCCCAACCTCTATTTCAATATATTTCAATTCCGAATCCATCAATTTCCAATTATTTCCAATTATTTCAATCTATTTCAATCTATTTCAATCTATTTCAATCTATTTCAATCCATTTCAACTTTATTTCCATTTATTTCAACCTATTTCAATTGTATATCAATCAATTACATCAAATCATATCCAAACGGTGCAAGACTCAACCGCATCAGCTTGAAATGCTGAATTCCGAACGGGATTCCAATGATTGTTATGCAAAGTAAAACACCAAATACGAGATGTGCTATTGCTATCCACAATCCGGCAAATATCAGCCAGATCAGATTCAGCAAACAGGAAAGTCCCGGGATGGAGCCACCGTTGGGACGCACAGTTTTGCCGAAGGGAGCAAGTGTGGCAATACCGATTTTTATGGCTTGCAAACCCCATGGAATGCCAACAATGGTGCAACAGAGGATCAGTCCACCCCACAGGTAACCCAGGAAGGCAACAAATCCGCCAAAAATTATCCAGATTACATTTCCGATTAAGCTCATGGTAAAGATGTTTTATTGAAGCAGTAGAATATTGGCTGTTGGCTATTGGCTTTTGGCTTTTAGCTTTGGCCTATATCTAATTTGATAGATAGCGTCATTAAATACTGCTTTTTTGTGTTTACTAACATCGAAATTTCTGTCATCAAAAAGCTAATAGCTAAAAGCCAATAGCTAATTGCTTTTTCCGGTGAAGGTACAAATTGCCTTGCAAAAGATATTTTATTCTTTTCTTTGTTCAGTTTTTTTAACAATACGTATGAGGATCTTATTTGTTTGTCTGGGCAACATATGCCGCTCACCTGCAGCTGAGGGGATTTTCAACCACCTGATTTTGGAAAATTGGTTACCACGAAGGGGAGGGAGCCTATCCAAAAATGAAGAAGATTGCTTTGAGAAGAGGTTACGATCTCACATCCATTTCAAGGCCTGTCAGGCCGAAGCGCGATTTTGAGGAGTTCGATCTCCTTATTGGGATGGATGATCAAAACATTGCCGACCTTACCAGGATGGCTCCTGATGCAAAAGCCAAGGCAAAAATCCGGAAAATGACAGAATTTTGTACGAGAATTAAGGTTTCTTCGGTTCCAGATCCGTACTATGGTGACAACAAGGATTATGAATTAGTGATTGATATACTGGAAGATGCATGTGAAGGGCTGATCAAAACAATTACAAATTACAAATTAAAGATTGGGTAGGAGCGATTCGATTAATTAACTCCGAAGGAGTTTACCGTGAATAACCCCCGGTGACACTACTTAACCGTCAGGTTATGTAGTGTCACCGGGGGGGTAGAGCATAAAAGCAACCCAAAACCCTTTGAGGGTTTCCCTTTTTACGGCTTTGGGCAACTCCTGCGGAGTTGATGTCTCGCGGTTGTTTCTGTTCCTCCGGTCTAAACCGGAGGTTATTCACTGGCAACTCCTGCGGAGTTAAAAATATAAGTAGAAGACTTTAGCAAGATGAATCTATTCAATTTAATTTTATCAGCCACACATCCGATACCTTCGACCTTTCACGCCAGTTGAGCGTGGATTCTTCAGGTTGATCAAAGGTTACATCAATTTTACCATCACTCACGAATTTTGGATTGAGCGGAAACTCTTTGAACTCCTCATATCCTTTGTTGTAAATGGTTGGATCGATTCGTTCGCCATCCACCCTCAGCAAAGCCTCGTGGTAGCCGGCAACCCTGATCAGATAGCGGCCATTTGGGTCTAGATCACTGTATTTTAGGACCGGAAAGTTCTGAAAAAGTTGCGTTGACAACCTTCTCCGGCTCAGTCCGCTTTCCCACCAGGCTACATCAGTCGCATCGTCTGAAAAGGTAAGCACATGGCTGCTTTTTGAGATATCGGATACGTTGTCATAGTAGCTGCCTGGACCGGGATTCTCCCATTTGGCGATCACCTCCAGGCGGGCCAGTTTTTCCTTTTCGGATGCCATCTTCGCTATTTTCCCGAACTCATCTTCCAGCCACCAGCGATTGTTGAGCGGATAATCGATAAAGTCGAGAATGGCACCTCTTTCTGAACCACTTGCCTGGTATTTCTTTACACTGGTTTGCAGTCCGACAGATTGCCATAGCGCTTCGCAAAGGTTGACAATTTTTGCTCTTAAATCGTTGGTAATTGGTTCTTTGTAGCCCTTGTTTACCAGCTCGAGTGCCATGCTCATGGCTTTTTCCGCACCCAGTTCAGGAGCTTTCAAAAGTAGTTCATTGGCCTCTTTTTCTAATTTTTGCTCATATGCCTTTCTGCGCTTCACGAAAACATCGTAGTTCGAACGCATCACCAGCAGTTGCCATCGCCAGTTTTTATTCAATTCAGGATGTTGGGTCTCCAGATTTTTCCAGAATGCGTAAGTAGCCTCAATACCCCCATTTTCTTCTGTAGGACCAACCCAGTTTCGCTCAAGGGCTAAAATACCGTCTGCCCCGGCTTCCGCGACTGCGGAACCGAAAAAGAACCGGGTATATTCCACCAGCACATCCCTGACAGGTCTTGTCGGATCCCATGCCATCTGACTCCAGGTTACTTTGTTCACATCATCATGAACACCATCGGAGTAGGAGAGAAAGCCATCAGTAAAAGGGGCAAAACGGTTGTGGATTTTGGCGTAATAAACCGGTTGCGGATTACAGACTTCCCTTCCTTCAGTAAGTGCAAAGCCCTGGTCCCAGTTTAAAGTCGGATACTGGCATCGCACGGTGTGGGTCAGATCGGGATAGTGACGGTGCTGGTATTTTTTAGGCAAGCGGAATCTGGTAGCAGCAAGATCGGGACTGCTTGGGCCGGTCACAACACCAGTCAGCCAATCCGGATTGTTGGCGTCGAGATATTGGTAAAAATAGTCGACCTGTTCATCGCTGAAACCCTGAAGTGAGATCCACATCGTTGCCTTGGGATGGTATTTTTTCAACTTCTCAGTAACAGCTTTCAGGAAGGGCATGACATCTTTCGGATGATTGCTGCCGGGATCGCCGCCCGGAAAGAAGACTCCATCCAGGTAGGGGCAATTTTTGTAATATTCTTCGTGTCGTGCCACCTCTTCCTTGAATTTGACAGGGTTGGAAAGATCAACATCCGCAGGGATCCAGTCCCAGTGGTCCAGACTATATTCGTGACAGATCTCAGCGATTTTGTTGTTCATCACATCCCTGGGATATTTCATCAACGGATTGTTGTTGCCATCGTGAAAGGGGATGTTCTCGATGCAGTTGGTGCCGAAAAGGGCCAGTTCGCGCAGGTATTTTTCATACTGCTCCATGGTCCAGGAGTCCCAGGAGTTGGCAGTATTGCGATATCCTATCTGATGGCCGCGGATGGGGTATTTAGGGGAGGTGGCAATTTCATTCTTTTTGTCGAAGAGAAATTTTCCATGGGAAAGATCAGCGGTTCTTAGTAGCTGTCCGATGGAGAAGATGGTTCCCCGCTGGTCTGCTGCGATCAGCCATAATATCTTTTTGCCATTGGATTGATCCAAAACCAGGCGGTAACCCTCGGTCTTGTTTTCGGGTTTAGCGTCAGAATTATTGACTGGAACTGTTATTCCTGCCAGCTCTTTTTCAGAAGATAGAACCAGGGCCAGAACAGGCTGATTTCCAAACTTTTCAATCTCTTTGAGCTGAATGGTCGTCCGCTGGGCAACCTCCTCTTTCAGTACCCTGATGGCTGTCTCCCGGACAGGAGAGGGGATATTTTTGGAAGCAATAATTGTTGCCCTGCTCAGGTCCATAATTTGAGCATTGAGTGAAAAGGTGAATAATAGTAGTAAAGTAAGCAAACGTAATTTTCGCATGTTAATTGGGATTTGTATTAATAGTAGTTCGTTTTATTAGTTACACAGAGTCGCACAGAGAAGCACAGAGTTTCACAGAGAAAAATAAGATGATAGGCTGATTGAAGGAGCTGACCATTTAATCATTAATATTTTTCTGTTTTTTAGTTTTCACTCTGTGGTCCTCTGTGCTTCTCTGTGAAACTCTGTGTAGTTATATTACTGCGTTCGAAACTCCGGAACAGCATTCATCGCGTCGATAAAGTTGTGCACTACATCGGTATGGCAGTCTTCCTGCCACGAACCCTTACGGTACTCTTTCATGTCGCACATGGCTGCAGGACCACCATCGGAGTCGATGAAATAGGTAACCCAGTTGAGATTTCGCAAAGCGATTTCGCGGTAGCGTTCTCCGCCACCTGCAGCATAAAAAAGCGCTGCAACCCCGCCCAGTTTGGAGCAGGCTCCTCCCCAGGGACGAAGGTCGGAATCCTGTTCACCCATCAATGTGACTCCCCCCGGCATTTTAATGGCAAAATGATCCATGGCAAAACCGATACACTTTTTGGCTATGCTTTTCCAATCCGGATCCAGCTTCTCTTTTTGTTCGATGAGATATCGGGCCATTTCGAGCGGAGCCCATGAGTTTCGGTTGTCCTCTTCTGTCATGTCTTCGAAAAACTGAATCCAGTGCGAGGCAGATTTTCGCTCAGGAGCTTCCAACTGCACCTCTTTCATCCAATGCCACAATTTGGCGCGTGGAGCTACGAATTCAATGCTGCCAATTTCGGCCAATCCATCCCACAACCTGAGAATGTAAACCATGTTGCCATTGCGTTCGCCCCAGTATTTTCCTGTTACGGCATCGACCCGGAAAGGCCATGGTGCATGAGATTTGTCCCCTGTGCGCATGTTCTCTGCCAAAACCCTGGCTATTGCCAAGGCCTTCTCTCCGCAGACTACGTTACCGGTTTTTTTGTACAACTGCAAAAAGGCGTATCCTGCAATTCCTCCCTTGTCAGGTTCAATTACCTGGTCTCCGTATTTCGCGTCCCCCTGCGAGCTTTTTGTCAAAGGAATCTCTTCATGGTTACCTGTTGACCGTGGAAAATTGGCATACATTCCAGAGTTGGGAGTAGAAGCAAAATCCGAAAGAAAAACAGCCATCCGCATGGCATACTTCAATGCCAGACTATCCTTTTTCCCAGTATATTCCCAATATTTGAGGTAGGACAAAATGCCCATTCCCAGCTGGGTACATGGAATAATATCAGTTTTATAAGGTTTGTAGGCTGAGTCAATGAATGTGGAATAGAAATATACCGGAAATCCTGACTTCCCGATAGGGGCGTGGTAATACCAGGTCATCTCCTTTTTCAGGGCTTCTTCCCAGCAGATCCAAGGCAGTAGTTTCCCTTTCTGATCATATAAGGCCTGATGAAACCCAATTTTCTCAGGACGTTGCTCTTTGTGATTATGTACGAGAATCCGTGAGATAATCAGCAATGGAAGCATGATACCAAGAAAAATGGCGATACGCTTTCTTCTGCGTTCTTTTAAATCTGACCAGTTCATTTGGCAACTTCAATTTTCCACTCTTCAAATTCGACTTTGTATTGCCTTGTATCTGGTCCACCCGCTGCCAGACCAATGTCTACCGAATCGTTGATTCCGGGAATATCGGTCGAATGTTTCTCGATGATCCAGTTGGTTCCGTCCAGACTGACGAATCCGCTGAAACTGTTGCCATGGCGGACCAGTTTCAGGTAGATAGGAGTCTTGCTATGCTCAGGAAGGTTCTGACTGCTGGCTTTGTGCATGCAACCGTTGGCAAATTCGTCGTATTCGATACCGGCCCTTCCTGGGGTTCCAAATAGCAGGACAGAACCTTTGCTGCCTGGTTGAACATCGAAACTTTTGGCCATGTCGTTGCGCACAAAAAGGCCGCTTCTGAACCATTCGTGGGTTCGTTCGCCGAATTTGACAATCTTCACCGTTGCCACAAAATCACCTTTGATATTTTTCACGTAGGCTGCCGCATAGGAATCTTCCGCATGGTAAAAATCGGAGCCACAGGCGGCAATCGTGAAACGGTTGTTTTGACCATCAGATTCAATGGCATAAGGCTTCGCACGCGGTGACCCATATTCCATGATCTTCATTTTGGAGAGATCCAACGAAATTTTGGGTTGTACCAGAATCTTTTCCACGGCACTGTTGCCAATTCTGAGCGTATGGCTGCCTGCCGGGATTTTGAGGTCAAAGCGTACGGTTCCCGATTCATTTGCCTTCAAATCCAATGTCTGCTTTTGAAAGCTTTTGTCGTCCAGAAAGATTACAGCATCAGACTTCTGACCATCGGAGGTGAGATTTTTGGCAGTAGCCTGAAGGTTCACCGATTCATCTTCCAGGCATCTGGTTGCCGAGAGTTTTAAATTCTCAAAAACGACAGGGGGTTTTGTGCCTGTCACCACGATTTTTTGATTCGGAGTCGATCCGATTGAAAGCAGATGTTCTCCGGCATCGTAAATCCGCAGTTGAAAATCGATGGTTCGGCTATTGTTTTTGATCACCGGAAAGAGTTTGGTTTCGTATATTTTACCATCCAGATAAAGTTCGACGGGGGCTATTCCTGTTGATCCATTGTTCTCAACCTTGGCTGAGAGCTGAATGATACTGCCGGCAGGGTAGGAGCCAGATTGCTGGCCGGATGGAACGATGGACAATTTGCTGTACCTGAAATTGGGAACTCCATCGATAATGATCTCAGGTGCATTGGCAGGCGCTTCAATTTTGAAATTGTTGCGGTAGGTGTTGTCTTCGGGCTGGGCGGCACAGTATTTCATCTCGCCCTGTTCCAGATCATAATAAATATTCTCCTCGGTTAGCCATCCCTGCGACATGTTGTCGAACCAAAATCCGACGTTGTCATTGAAAAAGCCTGCGTGGACCTTGTGTACCAGGTTCCTTCTAACCACTGAATTGAAAACCATGCCGGCTGTTTTTATGGCGCCCGAATCGTCTGCATCCTGCTGAACATCTTCCAGATGGTTATATTCGACGGTATAATTTCCGTCCAGCGCATCCTCCTGGTTTGACCAGTCGCCGACGTCGATACCATAACGTCCGCGGGTTTTGGTGATGTAGTTGTGTGAGATTGTTGTCGAAAGGGTATTGTTGGCCATAATTGACATACCTCCGCAATCGGAGAGCCGGTTTCTGTAAATCATCGTTTCGCGGATGATCTTAGGACTATCGCCGGTTGTGTTGGATGTAACCCCTTTGTTGTAATCCACTTCGTTTTGCCATACAGGTTTTACGGAGCCTGTTACATAAATGCCTCCGTTGTCGATGGACTCAATCTGGTTGTCGAATATTCTGGTTTGGTAACATCCAGCCCTGACGGAGACTCCGGTACCTGCGCATGATCTGACCATACTTTCAGCCAGTTCGCAGGCATGGGCATATTCAAAGGATAGAGCACTGTTTCCGGCTACGACACCTTCGAAGGTAAGGCCATAGAATCGGAGGTTGCGCACGGGATGTCCCTTTTCGCCCTTTACCTCTACCAGTTGATTCAATTTTGCGACAGAACTAGCTGCGTTGTTTGGATCACCAATCTCTTTGGGAGCCATGTAACTTAGCTCTTTTGCCTTCCTGTCAAAATACCACTCTCCGGCGGTATCGAGCAAGGTTTTCAGGTTTTCAATGTAATATCTTGGAGGTACGATCAACAGACCTTCCTGGGGTGATGTCAGGGTTGCTGTTCCGTTTTTTGGATCAATGCTTTTGATGCTGTTAACTCCTGTATGCCATCGCAGAAGCATGATCACCCTATTACCGGTCAGATCTTTCCATGGTTCCAGTTCTCCCTTACCAAAATAGAACTCATCTGTTTTCTTCGAGATACTGGTTGGAATAAAATATCCGCTGTTTGGCTTCCTGGCAACTGTTTGCTTTTTCCCGTTGACCAAAAACATGCTAACTGAGTCGGCATCCAGGGAAGCAGACCAGACACCATTCTTCAATTTCCATCCTGCAACCGGCCGGCCACCGGAGAGTACGGGATGCTCTCCCGGAAAGGCAGCATAGGTGACATAATGGTCCTTTACCTTGTGGTATTCGAATGCGCCGGTAGGCAGATTGGTCTCAACCCTTTCGCCTCCATCTGCAGGTTCAAATTGAAGTTGCTGATTCAGGTAATAGTATCCTTCCCGAATGTAAACAAGGATATCTTTGCCACGACCTAGCGGATGAGGTGAACCAATCCATCTTTTTTCGATAGGTTTATCTTTGGGGAAATAGACTTTTGATTTCAATGTTTTGACCGCCTTTTGTGCCTGTTCGATGGTGGAAAAAGGGCCGTCTGTTTTTAGGGTATTGGGTTCTGGCAGTGTGCCACTCCAACTGTCATTCCCGATAGGGGAAACATAAAAATCTGCTTTTTTTTCAGCAGGACTGAATTTTTCCCATTTTTCGCCCTGCAGCAATTTGCCGTCCCTGGATTGTGCATTCAGGGTAACGAAAAAAGAAATTAAGCTCAAAAATAGTAATGAGGTACGATAAACCGGGTTGGTTTGTGTTAAAATATTCATGTTCAGTAATATAGTAGTTAATAGCGAAGATTTGAAGTGGTAAATGTAAAAAAAAAATCCTGTTAACTAAACCTAAATGATTTAAAGTTGTCTAACTAACTCAACCATTTAACTAAATTATTTCACATGAAAAAAATCATTTTGATCTTGTTTGTGATTGTTTTGTTATTTCCGGACAATTCGAAGGCCAAAGAGGCTGGAATGTCTATCCCAATTGAAAAGTATACCTTGAAAAATGGTCTGACGGTGGTGTTGCACGAGGATAAATCCGATCCGATTGCTGCGGTTGCAGTTTATTACCATGTTGGATCGAGCAGGGAAGTAGCCGGAAAGACCGGGTTTGCCCATCTTTTTGAACACATGATGTTTCAGAAATCTGAAAATGTACCCGAAGATCAATTTTTCAAAAATATCCAGGGAGCAGGTGGTACCCTCAATGGAAGTACCAGTCAGGACAGGACCAACTATTATGAGATTGTTCCGAAAAATGCCCTTGAAATGGCGTTGTGGATGGAGTCTGACCGTATGGGTTATTTGGAAAATATGGTAACAAAATCTGCCCTGGTCAATCAGCAGAATGTGGTTCAGAATGAAAAAAGGGAGAGTGTAGACAATGCGGCGTATGGATTCAATCAGGAGATCCTTGCAAGAACCCTTTATCCCAAAGGGCACCCCTACAGCTGGACTGTCATTGGTGATATGAAGGATCTTACCAATGCTACTGTTGAAGATGTTAAGGCATTTCACCATAAATTTTATACACCAAACAATGCCACATTGGTGGTTGCCGGCGACTTTGACAAGGCTGTGGCGAAAGCGATGATAGAAAAATATTTTGGCGAAATTGCAAAGGGCGAACCGATCGGGATACGCAAAGCTATGCCTGTAACATTGCCGGCTACCGTGAAGCTCTATCAGGAAGACAATTTTGCCAAAGTACCCATGCTGACGATGGTATTCCCAACAGCGGAACGTTACTCCAAAGACGCTTACGCGCTTAATTTTTTGGGTGAATTGATGGCCGGGACCAAAAAATCGCCGCTTTATACCATTCTAGTTAAAGACAAAAAACTAACCTCGCGGGTCATGGCAAGAAACGGTTCCCAGGAGCTTGCCGGATCATTTACCATTTCAGTTACAGCCAATCCCGGAGGAAATTTGACCGACATAGAAAAGGCCGTTTTCGAAGGTTTTGACAAGTTTGAAAAGGATGGTTTTACCGAGGAGGATCTTACCAGGATCAAGGCCAATGATGAAACCCGTTTCTACAACTCATTTGAGAGTGTTCAAAGCAAGGCGTTTACATTGGCTGAATACAATATCTATACCGGAGATCCGGAATTCTACAAGAAAGATCTTGCCAATATTCAGGCAGTTACCATGGCTGATGTAAAGGCTGTTTATACCAAATACCTCAAGGGCAAAAACTTTGTCGAGACCAGCTTTGTTCCCAAAGGTGAAGCAAAATTGATTGTAACAGGATCTGTCAATGCCGGAGTTGAGGAAGAAGATGTGACAAAAGCAGCTGAAGTAAAAGACGTACCGGTTGCTGATGAAGCAATCGTCAAAACTAAAACCAAGCTTGACCGTTCTGTCAAACCGGTTCCGGGACCGGATCCTGAAGTTACAATTCCAAAACCCTGGTCGGCCGCTTTGCCAAACGGACTGAAAATCTGGGGAATTGCACAGACAGAATTGCCTATGGTTCAGTATACTATTAAGATTGATGGAGGTCACAAACTTGACAATGTGGCCAAGGCAGGTGTTGCCAATCTGGTCGCTAACATGATGAACGAAGGAACCAAAAATAAAACGCCGGAAGAGTTGGAGGATGCAATTGGTCTTTTGGGGGCTTCAATCAGAGTTGGCTCTTCGAATGAAGATATTACCATAGAAGTTGGCTCAATGGGTTTCCGCAGTTCGGGTGGTATGCTTGTCCGCAATTTCGAGAAGTCACTTGCATTGGTTGAAGAGATGTTGCTTGAGCCAAGATGGGACAAGGAGCAATTTGCCCTGGCCAAAAGCAGGATCATTAACGGTATCAAAAGAAATTCGGCAAGTCCTGATTTTCTAGCTTCCAAGGCATTGAACAAACTGATTTTCGGCGACAATATCCTGGCAATTGATGCCAGCGGAACTGAGAGCTCAGTCGCAGCTATTACACTGGATGACTTGAAAGAATACTATGGGAAATACATTTCTCCATCCATATCCGAAATGTTGGTGGTTGGAAATATCGATCAGGCAAGGGTTATGAAAGCACTGGCTTCATTGAACAGCAAATGGGTCGCTAAAAATGTTGAGATGCCCGAAATTAAGGTGCCTGCAGCTCCCGAGAAATCTCAAATATATTTTGTAGATGTACCCGGTGCGAAGCAATCGGTGATCTCCATTGGAACACCTTCCATCACACGGTCCAATCCTGATTTCTATCCTGCCTATGTAGCAAATTACAAATTGGGTGGTTCTTTTAACGGCGTATTGAACCTTATTCTCAGGGAAGAGAAAGGATTCACCTATGGAGCAAGGTCCGGCTTTGCAGGATCCAAAGAGTTTGGTCAATTTACTGCTTCCTCCAGGGTTCGCACAAATTCCACGCTAGAATCAGTTACCATTTTTAAAACTGAGATGGAAAAATACCGGAAGGCAACTACCCAGGAGTATGTTGATTTTACCAAATCTTCTTTGCTCAAAGGAAATGCTTTGCGTTTTGAAACACTGGGCGGTCTGATGGGTATGCTGAATACCATGACAGAGAATAATCTGTCTGCCAATTACATTAAAAAGGAAGAGGCTTATGTCAAAGGTCTGACCGTCGAAAAACAGCTTCAAATAACCAACAAATACATTGATCCGGCCAGGATGTATTATGTGGTTGTCGGCGATGCCAAAACCCAATTGGAACCGCTCGAAGCGGTTGGTTTGGGCAAACCTATTCTGTACAAACAGTAAAAACATAAATAAAAAAACCGGGGTATACCCCGGTTTTTTTATTTAAAGATCGCCGTATACTTCTCTCCATTTGACTTGACGAAACCTCTGAACATACCTGAAGTATTGAATTCCATAGAGATATTGCCAGCTTTGTCCAGCCCGATAACGCCGCCGGTACCGCCCAGTTTGGTGAGTTTTTCGATTTCAGCCTGACAGGCCTTTTGAATGCCGAGTTGGCGGTATTCCATCATAGCAGAGATGTCTCTCGAAAAGCCCAGCCGGATGTAATACTCTCCATGGCCGGTGCAGGAAAATCCTCCGGTGGCATTGTTGGCATAGGTACCTGCGCCAATGACCGGGGCATCTCCGATCCTTCCATATTTTTTGTTGGTCATACCTCCGGTGGAGGTGCCAGCAGCAATGTTGCCACTTTTGTCGAGCGCAACACAGCCAACAGTTCCGTGTTTGTCGTTGATGCCGGCCTCGCGCTCTTTTTTGAGCAGTTCTTGTAGTTGCTGGAATCTTTTATCGGTATAAAAATAGCTGTTTGGAACCAGCTTAAAACCCTGTTCAACGGCAAATTGCGAAGCACCCTTTCCAACCAGAAAAACATGCTCCGATTTTTCCATCACAGTTTTTGCCAGCATGATCGGATTTTTAACATCGGTAATCCCGGCTACGGCGCCGGCCTCCAAAGTCTTGCCATTCATCACGGAGGCGTCCAATTCTACAGTCCCTTCGTGGGTAAAAACGGCTCCTTTCCCTGCATTGAAGAGGGGAGAGTCTTCCATTACCATGATGGTACTAACCACTGCATCCATGCAACTCCCATCGTTTGAAAGAACTGAATCACCGACATGAAGCGCACGGTTGAGGACAAACAGGTACTCTTTCTGCATTTCGGGTGTCATCGATTTTTCAGACATCACGCCAGCTCCGCCATGAATGACCAAGGCATATTTTGTGTTTGACTGAGCGCTTATCAGGTTGGATAACAGAAGAAAAAGAGAGAGGGCAAGGAGACTTTTCATGGCATTAATATTAGCATTTAAGCAAAAAAAACAGCACATTTGTAGGTTGTTTTAAATATCTGTCTTATCATCGAATTTAAGCATTTATCCGTGAAATACTTTTTGTTTTTCTGCATCATCGTTGTAACTTGCTTTGCCTGCGTAGGTATTGTGAGTGAAACCCCGCTTCCTGAAATATCCGTTGCAGAATTGGCAAATTACAAAATGAAGATCCTGCCTGATGTTCCAACCTCCTCGGTTGATGTCAAACTTGTAATCTATGAAGATTGTAAGTATAACAGACTGAACAAGGTTGAAAGAAATGGCAACATCATTGACATTGAAAAGCAATTTAACAGCATGATCATGGCGCCTTGCATGCTTACCAACGATACCATACCTATCGGGAAATTGCCGGCTGGGACCTATCGTGTAAACTATAAACTGGTGGATTTATCAACTGTAACCAAAAATAAAATCCCGTTTGCAATTGCGTTCAAACTAATTGTGACGAATTGAACAAACAGGGGTTTCTCTCTTACAGCTCCACCGCTACTTCTTTTCGACCAATAAATGAATGACTGAAAAATTAGGCATCTTAAATTTAATATTGCCATTGATAAGGGTCGATCTGGCTTTGAGAGATTCATAATTTTCAGGACCTCCTCCTTCGGCAGTGGTTGTCGCGCCATTGACATAAACTTTTCTTGAAAAGAGCCCATTGTCGCTTCCGCCAGTCAAAATATAAGTATAGTAACGGGAACCCGGTTTGAAGTTTTTGAGGGTAAGTTCTACTACTTGTTCTGCATTGCTCTTATTTACCAAAACAATTCCTGCTTCACCGGATGAAAATTGGGATGAATAAGCGACAACATTGCTGTTGCTTGAAGTTGTTTCAACCATTGTATCGCCAAAGTACTTTTGAAAAAAATACATGTAATAAAATGCAGGACGGGGTGCGTATTTTGCCACTCCGGACTCGTCTCCATATGAGAAAAGTCCATGGTCGTTACCGCTGTCGTATCCGTTGGCGAGGTCCCAGCGGACAGCTGCCTCGTACTTATTGGTTATTAATTCGCCAAGCATCAGGGTTGCATGCATTCCGGCAACAAATGAGACCATTTGTTTTGATCCCTGAGCAAAGATGTTCCATTCGGTGAGCAGGACGGGAACCACCGGCTTGTTTTGTATGGCAAGTTCAGCCTGGACATAGCTTTTGTAATCGGCAACTTTTGGAGGAGAATTGAGTATTACATCCGGTGTGGAATTTGCCTGGTAGGGCGTGAAATAGGAATGGACGATGCAAAAATCAATTTTGCCACCCACTCTGGCGAACAAATCCTTGTTCCAGGTTGGCATGGCGGTGTTGACTTCCTGGTCACAGACTACACCGATGTTGATTTCTTTCCCTATTTGTTTGGCTGCAGCCCTCATAGAATCAATAAAAACGAGCGCATGCCTGCCGTAAAGATCTCCTGTAATCCTTTTGGGCTGGCCATCTTTATTGAGTGATTGATCTATTTCGTAACCGGCCTCCCAGGAGCCGGATACTTCGTTTCCAATCTCCCAGAATTTGCTTCTGCCGTTGTCGTAACGCACCCAGTCTGCCGCCAGATGTGCTGCCTGGGCAACAGGATTTGGCCCTGTACCATATCTTGCATAACCATAATTTACCGTAACCATGCCGGTGGTCTCAGTCATCTGCATCATCTGGTAATATTGGTCGACTCCCATAGCCCAGTCTTCAAAACTCTCAACCCTCTTTCCTGGCCATATTTCCTTATTCATAATTGGTGGAATATCTGGAATTGGGGGATCAAAAGATTTAATAGATTGATTATCGTAGACCTCTTTTCTGTTCCAAAAGAAAACATCCGATAAGCTTCCTCCAGGAACGCGCATGACCCCCATTTTCAGGTTGTTTATGTTTTTCATCAGGTTTGCATTGTTTTGCATCCATCCGGAAAAACAGTTGGCATTGTTGCCGTTAACATATTTTGAAACTTTGGTGATCCGTTTGGAGAAATTTATGCTAACAGCAACTTCTTTAAGTCCGGAAAATTGAGGTACTTCATCATACGAAGCAGGTAATGTGACCATTTTGGAGGTCCATGCACCAAAAGGAAGATCAGGCAAATCGTTTGGAGTGTCGATCACCACGTTTACAGGTGGAGTAACAGGGGTGATAACCGATTTATCTTTGCAGGAAAATAAGCAAATAATCAAAGTGGACGTGTAAAAGAAATAAATGGACCTATAAAAAAAAATCATTGATAATCAGTTATTTGATGAGGTAAATTAATTTTTAAGGTTTGGCATTTCATCCCGGGTGATTACATAACTGTGGTTCATTATTTTTTGCCAGTGCGTGATAGGATTAATCGTTGATTTTCGGGTATAATCGCCATACCAGGGCATAAACCACAACCATCCGGCTTTGTCGGTTACCAGGTTGTCGGGATCAGGAATTGATCCGTTCTCGCTTAGCGTGATCATTTTTCTACCTTCAAAATCTGTTTTTAGATGATTAAAACTGGTCACCTGAGAGCTAAAATCGCCATTGGTTGGATAGATGTCCATGCTTAAAATATCAACATATTCATCTCCGGGATACCAATTGAGATCATCCGATTTTACGTCTGAAGTCCAAATCCAGATCAGGTTATTCAATTTGTGGTGATTGACCAGCCGGTTATACATTACCTTCCATAAAGTTTTAGTTGCATCAGCGCCTTTGTAGCCCCACCAAAACCATTTGCCGGATGCTTCGTGCAATGGACGCCAAAGAACAGGAACTTTTGCATCCCTTAATTGACGTAGGTAATTGGCTACCGTATCAATATCCATGATCATGGCAGCATATTCGACCGAAAGGGTATCCGAAATTTTTGAAACATCAAAGGTTGTACGTTCACTGTAACTTGTTGCCATAGAATAAAATGCGTCATTATTTTTGAGCGGATCACGCCAATGCCAGTGACAGTTCACCATTCCGTTTTGAGACCACCATGTCACCGCATTCTTCACCAGATCGCCCTTTCTTTCCCACGAATAATTGCGTGTATGGTTCATGAAATCAAAACCGGCCAACGCAGGATACTTTCCGGTTTGCTGGAATATCCAATTTTCTTCGTCCATGCTGGATGTGATGGCAGTTGCCCCTGAATGAATCCTTTTGCTATAAGTCTGTTTCAGGTAATTGTACAGATTGACCGCTTCGGGCGACGGATTGGGATTTACCAGATTGGAGGCAGCAACTCCAGGTGAAAATGGTTCAATCCTAATATAGTCAACCGCAAAATTTTTTATTCCACCCGGCGTCAGGGAGACAGTATTTAGGTTTTGCCACAAATTTGAACGGGCAAATTTAATTTCTGCAAATGCATTTCCTGTGGCCGGAAGATTCAAATTAACTGTTTCTGAATTATTAATAGTTATAATACATGAACCTGCACCGAAAGTCAAAGTTGAATAGCCGATATATAAATTGTAATCACCTGCCAAATCATTAATTACATTGAAAATGAGTTTGTCGTTTGCACTACTGAAAGAAGCAACATAACCCGTTCCTGAAAAACCGCTTAACGAAGATGAAACACTTAAGCTTCCTCTTCTAACGCCATTTTCGGCTTCAAATTTCAACCTTTGGGAAGGTGGGATTTTTATTTCGGCCTTATCTTTCTTACAGGCAAAAAGAGCAATGGCTGTAAACAAGATGGTGCAATAAATTTTCATATTTTGTAAAATCTGCTATTCAATTTTTAAATATTATTTACTTATTTTTTTGAAATTGGGGCTGCCTCAATTTCCTTTTGGATTGAGACAACCCCAATTATAAATGTTTCAGATAATCGACTGAAGCGAAATAAATATTTCTTCAGATAATTATCTCAATCCGATATGATCTATATAATAAACACCAGCCCAACCAGCTTCCTGAAAGACCAAATCAGTTATTTTCGTGGGATTACCAAGGTTAGCCTTTGTAAGTTTATATTCTACCCACTTGCCTTCCTGAATAACGATATCATACTGTGATCCCCAATTAGCAGCTACTTTGAGAACCTTACCGTTCGTTCCTGGTTTACCGAAAAGAGCAAAGGTAAATTCAGTATAAGTGGCTAGGGAAACATTTCCACCACCCAGGTATAATGCTCCCCAGGAGCCATCACAGGTAACTTTAATTGCTTTGTCCCCATCACGAACATTCTCAGTATTTTTAAAATCCCTCGGACCTCCCCAGCCCCAATCTGACCATCCATTCATTAAGGCATCTTCATAGAAAGCATAACTTACAGGGGCGAGGTCGGGAAGATCTCCAACAATTAGTAATTTTTGCTGTGAATCGATAGTAACTCCTGAATAAGCTACCAATGTAATCAATCCTTTGGTGGTAAGCGGAGGAATTTTAACAACCAGTTGTGTTGCTGATTTACTTACAAATGTGGTAATGGGCGCCGTTGCGCCTTTTACCCTTACTTCTTTCGTGAGATCAAGGTTAGTACCGGTGATAGTAAGGTTCGCGCCAATGTCGACTGGAATCGGACCGAATGAGGTAATTGCCGGTAATGTAACAATCAAATCTTTGTCTGAAGTAAGTGATAACGGTTTTGTACCCTTCGTATTCATTACCAAGGGACCTGATTTTGCATCAATAGGTACTTTAACCACCAATTGTGTTAACGATTTGCTTTCGAAAGTTTTAACTACCAGATCTTTGGTAAACCAAACTTCAGATACCCAATTCAGGTAATTTCCGGCAATGGTAATATTATCACCCGGACGGACAGATGGTGTGATGGATGTTATCGTAACCGGTACCAGCAGGTCTAAAACTGTTTTTGAAACGATATTTTCCTTTGCAGTTCTGAGGGTTATGGCTCCCCGCTCGGTTTTCTGCGGAACGATAATCACGATGTTGTCTGCACTCTGACTGACGAAGGATGCACTTTGCACACTATCACCTTTCAATACGATCGTAGTAACTTTATCAAGGTTTTTCCCTATAAAGGTTATCTGATCGCCCAGTTTCACCCCGGACGGGCCAAAACTAAGCAACTCAACCATTCCGTTATTTACATCAGAATTATCCTTTTGACAAGAGCTGGTTGCCAATCCGATTGACAGTACAATACCAGTCAACCAAAGCAAGCGTATGTTGAATTTTATATTCATTTTTTTAAGTTATAAAATTTATTTTTTTACTTCTTAAGCGTTTTTAGAACCACCCTGAAATTGTCGAATGCAATATCGCAATCCAGATCGCCCGGACCCTGGCACAATACCCTGGTCCAATAACCAGCAGGATTGACAGAAAGTTTTACTCCTGCAGCTTCATAGGAGGCAACTACTTCTTCATAAGGAATGACGACAGTTTGCCATTGTCCTTTGGTGTCGTAAGGAGGATTCCATTTGTAGGCGCTGTTAACTTCAGAATTCAGGCCAACGTTAAATGATATGATACTGTTGTTGTATGGTTTTACCGTATTTACCTCAAATTTAAAATTGTAGAGAGCTGGCTTCAGAATGGCTTCATCAGGGATGTTTTTGCTGATATCTCCCATTGCAGAAGCAGGACCGCCGGCAAATTCATTCCAGCTCCAGCTACCGAGTTTCTTCGTAACACGGAAGTAATTTCCATTGATGGCAGGAACTTGCGTCGTACCCGGATAGTTCACAACGTATGAAGCATTCCACCAACCGCTAAAAGGATCGCTGCTGATGAATATATTCCTGTTATCCCGGAACCAGAAATTTGATTTGGTTACACCAAAATTTGTGGTGACGGTAATTTGGCCTGGTTGTGCACCGGCAGGAACTTTAACTTTAATGATCTTTGGCTCCACAGATACGATTTCGCCAACAGAACCTCCCTGGAAAGTAACCGAAAGCGGTTTATAAAAGTAATCGCCATTGATGGTAGCTGTTCCACCGGCAAGTACATATTCACTAGTCATGTTGGAGACAACCGGCTCCGGGATCAATACTTTAAAAGGGTATTTTAAAGTGTCCCCGTTGGCAAAAATGATCTTCAGTTGGTTGTCAATCACTTCAGGAATGACAGTAGGAACACTCACCATAATAGTTGTACTTGTAATGTAAGTTGGCGTCAAAGAAGCCCGCTGGTCGTTGAACCATATCTGGTTTGCATCCTGTAAATTCACTCCCATGATAGCGATCAGGTTACCCTGGTAAGCTCCCACGAGCAACGAATCAGATTTCATAGGTTCAGTAACCCTGATATAAGTGATACTTGGCACACCGCCGTTTGGACCGGTATTTTCCTTTGTACAGGATGAAAAATTTCCCGTTAGTACAACTGCCATTAGCAGGAGGGGTATCAATTGATATATTTTTTTCATATCTCTATTTTGTTAATAATGCTTTTGAGTTTACTTGCTAAAATAATCTACCGGAGGTTTCCTTAAGTTGGGAGCCTGGCTCATTTCTGCAGCAGGAATAGGAAGAAGGAAATTGCCGTCATTGGCATTAATCTTTCTGTCGGTAGTGGCCCATACAGTTTTACGAACTGTCCATTGCGTAGGATTCGGGAAAACGTCAGGTATAACCCTAAATAAACCTCTATCCTGCTGATTAAGAATTGCATAGGCTTTGGCAGGATTGTAATAGTGGAGACTTACCAGATCGTACCATCCCATTCCTTCCATGGAAAATTCAATGATTCTTTCCTTGAAAATGATATCTGCGGTAAGGGGGCCGGCAATTGCAGCCAATCCAGCCCTGGTGTGGACTAAATTAAAATAGGCCAGGGCTGTTGCGTCAGGTGTTGATGCATTGTTCCCAAGTACGGCTTCAGCATAGGTAAGGTACATTTCAGCAAGGCGCATCATATAGGTATCCTGCGGGTAACGCTGTGAAGAGGCTTGTCCGCCTAAATCCACGGCTTTTCCGCAAACATATTTTTTGATGGAGGAGAAACTGACATCACCCGAACTGTTGGGGAAAATCAATTTTTGGTTCACACCGTTCAATGTTTGGGTGATTTCAGGATAATAAGCGCCTGGTAACATAAAAGTTGCCTTCAATCTCTGGTCCAGGGTCCGGCCTTTGAGCACAGTATCGCCCAATGCCAAAAAACCCTCATATTGACTCAACATCCAAAAGGTGGCGCCTTTGTCGCCTCCCCATCCATCGCCTTCGGAGATATCGGCGCTGTAGGCAAGATATGCCTGGGTAGAATTTTGGGTACCCCAGACTCCCGGAAGGAAAATCCATTGAAGTTCAAAAAGTGATTCGGAGTTGTTATCGTACGGATAGGTGAAGAGTTTGGCATAGTCGCTTAACAAAGCGGCCCCGCTCAACCTGATAACCCGGTCTGAATAGTATTTCGCGCTGTCAAGGAAACTCTGATTTCTCACGCCTCCCACTGCTTCTACCCCGGCCCTGGCCAGGTAAAACCTTGCCAGCATCGCCTCTGCCGACCATTTGGTGACCCTGCCGACAGCGATAGGAGTTTCAGGCAGATCATTGGCAGCCGCGCGCATCTCGTTGGTGATAAATTTCCAGACACTCTTGGCTGTGTTTCTTTGAATGGTGGTGTCGGAAAGTAAAGTCAGATTATTCTGGATGATCGGAACGTCTCCCCAGTTCATAACCAAATACCGGTAAGCAACGGCTCTCATGAACCTGGCTTCTGCAATGGCAAAATTTTTAATTTTTGCTGAAACACCTGAACCGGCATACGTGTTGATGTTGTTGATGGCAAGGTTCGACTGTCCGACCACAATAAAGAAGGCCCTCCATGATGCACTGTTCTCTCCGTTTTCAGCGGTTGTATTGAACAACACGTTACCCCTGTCGTTGTATGCCGAGTAGGCAGTCCCAGCCCTGAAATCACCAAGGTTGTAAGTGGCTTTGTCGTTGTAATCGAACCATACTTTGTTGTAAAGCAAAGATGTAGAGGCCAGGACTTCCTGATCTGTTTTATAGAAGTTTGCATCCACAATCGAATCCTTGGGCGGCCTGTTCAAAAAATCTTTGGAGCAACCGAACAAGAGAAGGATTGAAAGAATTGGCACAATCCTTAAATATATAGGTTTTAAATTTTTCATATTCCGAATTATTTAAAAGTTAATCAGTAAATTAAAAGTATAAACAGGTGTAAGCGGATACCTTCCATAGTCAACACCCTGTGCCTGGTTACCCGAACTAGCATCCCTTCCTACATACGCACCGACTTCAGGATCATATCCTTTGTAACCGGTAATGGTGGCAATATTTTGTGCGCTAACCATCACTTTGACATTGTTGACTACTTTTTGCCTGGAAAGTAATGAAGAAGGCAGATTATAAGCCAAAGAAATGTTCTTAACCCTCAAAAACGATCCGTCTACTACCCATTTGGATGTGAACCTTGACTGATTTCCGTTTGGACCATAAGAAAGTCTCGGAACATTGGTTTCAGGATTTGCCAATCCTACCGATCCGTCCGGTAAGGTAGTTGGTTTGGCGTAATCCATCGCCGTAATCAGCATGTTACGGCTGAGATTAATGTTATTGGGATTTGAGTTTACCATGGCTAAATAGTTGTAAATATCATTCCCATAGGTGAAAGTTAACAGTACGCTGCATTCTATACCTTTGTAAGTGAATGTATTGGTGAAACCGCCATAGAATTTAGGCCATGGATTTCCGATGAATGTCTGGTCATTGATGTCAATTTTCCCATCCGGTACTCCGTCGGGTCCGCTGATATCCCTGTATTTAACATCGCCAACCCAAATGTTGTTAACATTGGTAGGCAGCCTCTTGCCGTTGTTGTCAACGGGTACAGCACTGTTATTGATCTCATCGACTGTTTTGAACAGGCCCTCTTCAATATAGCCCAGAAACTGCCATGGCGCCATGCCTACTACTGATCTTTGGGTCCAGCTGTTCATCCACCAGGAAGTACGGTCGACAATTGCCGCGTCGGAATAGAATTTCGTAATTTTTGTTTTTACCCCTGAAATATTAAGATTTGAATCCCACTTGAAATTTTTGGTATTGATGTTGGTGGTAATGATAGTAAACCCCCAACCATTGTTTTGCAGCGCACCAATATTGACTGTTGGTGAAGAAACAGCCCCCTGACCATTGGTTCCCATGTAATAGGGCAATGGGTTGGACATCAAAAGATTGCTGGTTTTCTTTTGGAAATAGTCGAATTCAAGCTGAATCCTGTTCTTAAGCAGAGAGAGGTTAAAACCGCCATCGACGGTCGTGGTTTGCTCCCATTTTAATGCCGGATTACTGTACTGGGCTGGTAAAAATCCGGTACCCCATTGTGTAGCACCTGTAGCCATTGGGGAATAGATGCCGCCACCTCCCTGGTTACCGGTTGTTCCAACTTCGAAGCGCAGCTTTAATTCATTGATTGCAGCAACTTTAAAGAAATTTTCTTTTGAAATTCTCCATGCAACTGACATAGCAGGGAAAGTTCCCCAACGGTTATCCGGTCCAAAATTGGAGGAGCCGTCGCGACGGACAGATCCGGCTAAGATGTAACGGTCACGGTAGTTGTAGTTCAGCATTCCGAGATAGGATTCCATCGCCCATTGGCCTTGGCCGCCTGAGTTGGATGCAGTTGTGGGATCACCCGCATTGAGGTCCAGAATATCGCTGGTAAGAAAACCTGACCTGCCTGAACTTGTATTTTTCCATGTGGATGATTGGGATTCATGGATCAATTTGACGTTAAGGGAATGATCTCCAAACAATTTATTGTAATCCAGCATTTGATTCCAGTTCCAATAAGCATTCATTCCGTTCGAATCAGATAAAGTGGCTATTGTATTTTTTGCCCATCCGATTGAATAAGTGGGAACATAATAAATTCCATTGGAATAGCCAACGTTGGTATTCAAGGCTGTCCTGAAAACCAAATTTTTATTAAGAATGAAATCCAGATTCAGACTTCCGACAAATTGCCTTCTTAAATTATTGTTTGTTACTAAATTAGATATAGCGATCGGGTTGACCGGTGCATATAAGTTGGCTCCGTTGGTAAGGTCGCCTCCTCCCCATGTGCCATCCAGATTCTTAACCGGAATCTGCGGTGTCAGCTGCAATCCGTTTGAAATAAGGTTCTCCTGGCTGGTTGTCAGGTTTTCTTTGGTTTGGTTGAAGTTCAGGCTTGTTGCGACTTTAAACCAGTCCCTTGGTTTGTTGTCGAGGTTTAACCTGAAACTGTACCGGTCAAAACCTGAACCGGCAGCCACACCATCCTGGGTTAAATATTCACCCGATAAATAATAAGTTGTCTTATTGTTCCCTCCGCTCATATTTACCTGGTGTTTTTTCATGGCTGAATTGTTGAATAATTCTTTCTGCCAATCTGTTCCCGGTCCTAACAACGATGGATCCAGGAATTCAGAAGGCGTAGCTCCTCCCTGAATGGCATGAAATTCCTTGACCATTTGGGCATATTCAGGCAGATCCATAACTTTCAAATGCTTGGGCGGTGTTTGAATATTGTATTGGAAGTTATAAGATATGTTTGTAAAACCCTCTTTCCCGCGTTTGGTTGTGATTAAAATAACGCCATTGGTTGCACGTGAACCAAAGAGTGCAGTCGCTGAAGGACCTTGCAATACCTGAAAATCTTCGATATCCGATGGGTTTAATCCGGAAAGCGGATTAGATGAGCTTGTCGCACCAAACGATATGGATTGCCCCGGTATTTGTACTCCGTCGATCACATAGAGTGGTTCATTGGTGCCGTTAATTGAATTGACACCCCTGATGTTTACCGAAATGGCACCACCCGGTTGACCCGTATTTTGCGTAACGTATACTCCTGCGGTCCTTCCCTGAAGGGCTTGTTCAATTGTAGTGTTGACTGTTTTTTCAATTTCTTTCGCAGTAATAGTAGTCTGTGCCGTGGTAAGATTTGATCGTTTGGTCGTTCCGTACCCGATAACAACTACTTCGTCCAGTCCCTTTACCATCAGTTTTAGCTGTATATTCAAAAAGGTTTGCTTCCCAACTACAACCTCCTGTGGCAAGAAACCGATAAAGGAAAAGACAAGCGTACTCTGTTCGGTGGGAACCGTAATGGTAAAACGGCCCTCTGCATCGGTGACCGTACCGGTGGCAATACCTTTGTCGCCTTTAACAAGAACGTTTACCCCTGGCAAAGTCTCTGAATTATCAGAGTCCATAACTTTGCCGGTGATTTTTATCTGTGCCCATGCTCCCATGGACAAGAAAATTAATAGGGAAAGAAAAATCAGTTTAATTTTCATAGATTTTAGATAAATTGTTAATACTTCGTCTTTGGAAATTCAGTTTTTTGTTAGTCATAGAAAAATCATTAATTCATAAGTTGCTGATTAATATTAGTATAGCGATAATTAGTATCAGGTATATCAGACCTTCGATGAGCAGGTAAGCGTGTTTTTTGTTCTTCATAAAAACAAATGTGAAATTTTCTGTAGTTTGATCAGAAAAGTGTTAAAACATTTTAACAAAAGTACCTGTTTCACTACCAAATAGGGGTGAGGATTGTTCTTGAAAGGGTAACCGAATGTTCTGCATGGGGGGGCATTTGTTGCAGATTAGGTAATAGTTTGTTTACAAAGTGTTTTTATGGGTACTTTGCTTATTCTTTTTATATCTTTACTTGCAAAGATTTCTGGAGGTGTCTTATTCGTAAGTATTCCCGACTGACAATAACTTTTGTACCCTTAATAACAGTGAGAAAATGTGCTTCAAGGATCGGGTGGATCAAACTGAAATTATATAGCCCGCAAAGGTCTGTACTGTGCAGATATTTAATTACGCTGTCCTTAATTTTGATATTTCAGGCGGCAGTTAACAAGCTGTTTTGTCAGGAAAATCGTTATGTATTTTCACATTTAAATGTGAACAACGGGTTATCTCAAAATCAAATTAATTGTATTTATCGCGACTCCAAAGGATTTGTTTGGTTTGGTACTAATGCCGGACTTAATAGGTTTGATGGTTCAGATTTTGAGGTTTTTACAAATGATAAGTCTGACAATGGTTCGTTAAAGAGTAACACTATTAATGCCATTACAGAAGATAAAAGAGGGAACCTTTGGATTGGAACTGCCAATGGAGTTAGTATCCTCAATAGTCAAACGTATCAATTCAGGGATTTTGATTATCGTTTTTTGTCCCCGTTTAACTGCGGTGACATTTATTATATCAATGCGTTGGCTACAGATCATGATGGAAATATTTGGATTGGTACCAACAATGGAATCTTTTATAACGATATCAATCGCGGTTCTATCCAACGGATATTAATCGATGACTCAAACTGTAATTCTCCTCTCAATAGTATTAGTTCTATAGTCCAGGATCATACCGGAAACATGTGGATAGGTACTAAAAACGACTATCTGATCAAATATAACCCGCAAAGCCGGAGAATGAAAAATTTCAAAATCCCAGACGAATCTGACAAATTGGCCTATAGTGTTACCAGACTATTTGTCGATCTTGATAACGATCTATGGGTTGGCAATTTGTTTGGACTATATTTTTTCGATACAATCAAAGAAAGATGGGAAAACCATTTTAAAGATAAAACAGATGAGACTGACAGATTAAAAAGGATCGGGGCAATTTCCCAGAATACTGATGGCTTAATTTGGGTGGCTACTGATGGGGGCGGTGCGTTTATCTTCAACAAAAAAACCAGGGATGTCACAAACTTAAAACATCAACCTTTTGATGAGCAGAAACTTTCATCAGATGGCCTTTCGTTTGTTTACTGCGACAACGATGGAATTGTTTGGTTTGGAACGACCAAAAAGGGAGTTAATTATTATAAAAAGAATATCAACAAATTTAGGATATACAAAAACTTGTCAGGCGATCTCAATAGTATAAGCAACAATGATGTAAATGCGCTGGTAGAAGATGAGAAAGGCAATATCTGGATTGGTACCGATGGAGGTGGACTCAATTACCTGGAACGAAAAATACAAAAAATTACCAGAATTATTCATAATAATTTATCAAACAATACTTTAAGTAGCAACATCATTGTTTCACTCTACATGGATTACCTTAAAAAATTGTGGGTCGGAACTTATTTTGGGGGTTTGAACAAATATGATCCTATAACCAGTAAATTCACGGTTTACAAACATAAATCGGAAGACACTACTTCGATTTCGGATGACAGAATCTATGGAATCTGTGAAGATGAGAAAAACAATATTTGGGCTGGAACCTGGGGTAACGGGATCAACCGTCTGAATCCAAAGACAGGAAAATTGGACTACTTCACTGCAAAAAATAGCTCCCTTTGCTACGACATGATTACCTCTGTCTATCGCGACAAATTCGATATTTTGTGGTTAACTACAGAATATGGTTTGTCTGCATACAATTACAGGAACAATTCATTTAAAACCTTCCAAAGTCAGGAGAATGATAGTAATTCTATCAGCGACAACAATGTGATCAACTGTTTCGAAGACAGTAGAGGATTTTTCTGGATTTGTACCAAGAATGGTCTTAACCTGTTCTCAAGAAACAATGGCACTTTTAGACATTTTATGGTCAGGGACGGACTGCCATCAAACAGTGTGCACGGAATTGTGGAGGACAAGCGCCGAAACCTTTGGATCAGTTCGAAGAATGGAATTTCCAGAATGGAATTGACAAATGTTAAAAATGAAAGCAGTTTTGATTTTAAATTTCATAACTACGATATCACAGATGGTCTTCAGGGGAAAGAGTTTAACCGTTCGTCGGCCCTTTGCACCTCAGATGGCGAGATTTTTTTTGGAGGCCCGGATGGCCTCAATGCCTTTTATCCGGACGAAATAAAATCGGATAGTTCTGTCTCAAAAATGATCTTCAGGGATTTAAAGATTTTCAACAAAAGCATTGATTACGGACAGAAATACAACAACCGGATTCTTCTAGAAAAGCCAATTTTTAATACTGAGAAGATCGCATTAAAATACGTTGAAAATTCCTTTACGATTGAATTTACTGCACTCAATTATTTTTTTCCTGAAAAAAATATTTACTCTTATAAATTGGATGGGTTTGATAAACAGTGGATTACTACTACGGGGAAAAATAATTCAGCAACCTATACCAACCTGAATAATGGTACATACACTTTTAGGGTAAAAGAACTGAATGAAAACGCTACAGGGAAAGAGATCTCGATGATTATTGTAGTTCTCCCGCCATTCTGGAAAAGTTTGCTTGCTTATCTTTCGTATACCGTCTTCATTTTACTGGTCTTGCTACTCCTACGCCGATTAATATTGGTCAACGAAAGAACCAATACACGTATCGAGCATGAACGAATTGAGGCCCAGCATATTCATGAGATAGACTCATTGAAAATTAAATTTTTTACAAATATTTCCCATGAATTCAGAACACCTCTGACGCTGATCATGGGTCCTGTGGATAAGCTGTTGTTGACCTTGAATGAAAAGCCGGAGGGTAAGTATTTAAAGATTGTTGATCAGAATGCCAGAAGGCTGCTGCAAATGGTCAATCAGTTGCTCGACTTTAGAAAAATGGAAGTACAGGGGTTCAATTACGATCCTTTTTTCGGTGATATTGTCTCATTTATCAGAGAGTCAGTATTTTCCTTCAATTACCTAAGCGAACAAAAACATATTAAACTGCTCTTTACATCCGGAATCAGGGAACTTAATACTTATTTTGACAAGGATAAGTTGGAAAAAATAATCTTTAATCTGCTTTCCAATGCTTTTAAATTCACTCCCGGCAACGGCCAGGTGTCTGTAACACTATCTGTTGAAACGAATGGAAGCACGTACAATAGCGCAGACTCAGCAACCGTTCTGATCATTGAGGTAGCTGATACCGGGATCGGAATACCTGAAGACAAACTGGATAAAATTTTCACACGTTTTTTTCAGGTGGATACAACGGGTCTGGTCGAAAAGGGTACAGGCATTGGTCTCTCCCTGGTCGCTGAATTTGTCAAACTTCATGGTGGGGAGATCGCCGTCAAAAGCGAAATAGGTAAAGGCAGTTGCTTTACGGTAAAATTGGCGGTAAATGCGTCAGGAATGGTGATCGAGGCACTGGGACAGCCTTTGGAAGAGATAAGGAATAGACCGATCATAGCTATTGATAATGATCAGAAACCCATTGTAAGCGGAAGGTCTGTGATCCTGATTGCCGAGGATAATGATGATCTTCGTTTTTATCTGAAGGACAATTTGCATGGTCAGTTTGAAGTTCTTGAAGCTTCGAATGGTAATGCTGCCCTGGAGTTGGTATTGAAATATGTGCCGGATTTGATTATCAGCGATATTATGATGCCAGGAATGGACGGCCTGGAGTTGTGCGAAAGAATTAAAACGGACAAGAGTGTATGCCATATTCCACTTATCCTTTTAACTGCCAAATCATCGGAGGAGCAACAGCTGAAAGGAATTGAGATGGGTGCGGATGACTACATTATAAAACCGTTTAATTTTCAAATACTTGAGGCTAAAATTAACAACATTCTTTCTTTGAGGCACAATTTAAGGACAGTCTTCAAAAACAAGCTGCAAATTGAACCCAAAGATATCACCGTTACCTCTCTGGACGAACTATTTATGCACAAAGTTCTTGATCTGGTTGAAAAGAATATAGCCAATACTGAATATTCAATTGAAATGATGAGTCACGATTTGGGTATGAGCAGAACCCTGCTCTATAAGAAAATTTTGGCATTGACTGGTAAACCACCCTTAGAGTTTCTCCGTTCAATGAGGTTAAAAAGGGCTGCCCTTCTGCTTTCCAAAAGCCAGCTGAATGTGTCGGAAATAGCATTTCAGGTTGGGTTCAATGATCCGAAATATTTCAGCAAGCATTTTAAAAATGAGTTCGGTGTCATTCCTTCAAGATACATCAAAAATTAATCAGTTATAAAATGAAAATATCAATACTGGCAGCGGGGATGTTGCTTTGTGGTTCCTGCTTAATGGCTCAACAGCCTAAATCTCCTGTCGAATTGAATGGTGCACTTCAGGTGGAGGGCAATCAAATGGTCGGTAAAGGTGGTTTGCCTCCGCAGTTGAGGGGGATATCCTTGTCATGGAGCCTGTGGCAAGGGAAAAAATACTACAATCCGGAAGTGGTAAGCTGGCTTGTCAAAGATTTCCATATTTCATTGTTGCGGGCATCGATGGGAGTGGAACCCAAAGGAGGCTATTTAGCCAACAATGAAGAACAGTTAAGGCTGATGACCATTGTGATCGATAAAGCCATCTCTGAGGGCATTTATGTGCTTGTAGACTGGCACGACCACAATGCCGAGAAACATCTGGAAGAGTCGAAGGCATTTTTTGCCCTGATGGCACAGAAATATTCCGGTGTGCCAAATGTCATCTATGAAATCTTCAATGAACCGGCCAGGCAAAACTGGGAAATGGTAAAAGGTTATTCTGTTGAAGTGATCAAAACCATCCGGCAATATGATAAGAAAAACATCATTGTGGTTGGTTCCCCAAAGTGGGACCAGGATGTGGATGTGGCGGCGGCTGATCCAATCAGGGGATTCGACAACCTGGTTTATTCTTTCCATTTCTATGCCTCAGATCCCAACCACCAGGAGAAGCTTCGGGCGAAAGCTGAGGCTGCCATGAAGCTTGGTTTGCCACTATTTGTGACGGAGTGGGGGGTAGGTGAATCGAACGGGAATGGTGAATTCAACCTGGAAAAGAGCAACAGATGGGTAGAATGGATGGAGGGCAACCGGCTAAGCTGGGTCGCCTGGAATGTGACTGACAAAAATGAAACCACGGCCATCATGCTTCCCGGGGCCCCGGTTGCAGGCGGCTGGAGTATTGAGCAGCTGACTGAGTCTGGAAAATACCTCAGAGAAAAGTTAAGTAAATTGAACAAATAAAAAATCCGGCGCCAGCCGGATTTTTTATTTGTTCAATTTACTTGTAATTAGCCGGATTTTCGTCCTGCCATTCGTTTACGCCATCCCTGATCCGGTTGCGGAAGGTAAGGGTGTCTTTGGCATAACAGGTATTGCCGGCTGCATTGATGTACTTGTAATTGAGCAGAATCTTCCTGTTTTGGAGCAATTTAGCCCGATTGAAAGTGCTTGCTCCATCCGCTGTAACCACATTGGTCGACCCGGCATTGGTAGTAACAGTGATGTTGGTGCCATCCAGGGTTAACCTCATTTCACCTTTTGAAGTGGTCTGATCACTATACCCATTGGCCAAAAGTGCGTTTGGGGCCACAGTAGTCAATGTCCAGACTTTGTTTTCAGGCTGGTTTACCGCAGTGTAATAAACAAGGGTTTGAATGGTATTTCCGGATGCGTCTTTCACGGTAGTTACCCCTCCATGCCAGTATTTTCCAAAGAGCATGTTTTCATACTTCAGACCAATAACAGCTGTCCTTTTGGTAGACAGGATGGTATCCGCATCAGCGCTGACCATGTAAAACGGGATCACGTAATTGGCGAACAGGGTATTCGGATCGGCCAGGAATTTAGCCGAGTCGATTCTCATTACCACCGAGCCCATGTGTTGACCAGCTTTGATGATCATTTTGCTGTTGTCGCTCAGGGTATAATAGCTGGTTGGAATGGGAGTCAGCGCAGTCACAGGAGCAACCGCATCCTTGATGTACTGGGCTCCGCCTTTCATCAGTGTTAGTGTAGCCGCATTGGCCAGACTGTTGTCGAGCGAAAAGGTAACCTGACGGTCTTTGGTATTCTCGCGAACACCTCCCAATGCAGCGCCAATCTCAATTTTCATCCCCTCTCCAACCACAAAGCTGCGAACATCCGTCTGGTAAGGAAAGTAGATTCCATTGTAATCAAAATCGCTGATGTAATCGTTGTAGCATGATACCATGACTGCAACGAGCATTAAAACAATTCCTATCTTTTTCATATCTGTCTAGTATTTAATTATTTCCAACCGTCCCAGCCTTCATTCTGCTCCAGTTTGCTCATCCTTAATATTTCCACATAAGGAATTGGCAGGTATGCGGATTTGTATGCACGAGATTCTGCTTCTTTGTCCAGTACGTAGGAAAATGTGGTGCCGTCGGCATTTTTTGTGATCTCTGCCATGTGAACCGATTTGTTCAGTTCGGTAAGGCTGGTTGTCCAGCGGCGAAGATCGTAAAACCTCATTCCTTCGAAGCAGGTCTCAATTCTTCGTTCATCTTTCACAAAATTATCAAACTTTGTGGCATCACCGGCAACCTCGTTCAGATAGAGATCATTGGCGGCTGTGTACATGGTCGCACCGTCATAGGTCTTTCTGGTTCTGATGTATTGCATGGCTGCTTTGGCCGACAAACCGTATTTACTTGCATCATTGGGACCAACAACCTTGTTGGCCGCTTCGGCAAAGTTCAGCACCATGTGAGTCCACCGGATGAACATTTTGGTATGCGATACCCTGGTTATGGATGCATCCGACCAGTTGAGTCCCATGTAGACATTCTTCTTGATGTGGTAGTTGGTAAGGCTGTTGGTGGGCTTGACACCAGCAGCATCTTTACCGCCATTGACCCAGTTTTCAAACGTGTACATTAAGACACCGGTATTGTTCTTCTTCGCTTGTACATTGGTGTAGAAAATATTGCTGTAGAACCTTGGATCGCGGTTGGCGTACGGATTGTTAATGTCGTACTTGCTTCTCGCATCCGTGATAGGATAACCATTGGCCATCGGGAAGGTGTTGACCAGTTCCTGGGTTGCTCCAATCACACCATTTCCTTGAAATCCTCCCGGATAGAACATACGCTCCATGGCATCGTTGGTACCCTGAAAGCGCGCAGACCAAACTATTTCAGGAGAGTTGGGATCGAACCAGTTGATGGCGTTTGCCGGATTAAAACCACCGGATACATTGTCAATTTTCAATTTGAAATCGATCACCTTCTTGGCATTGGCTGCGGCGCTGTCCCACCTTGAAACATCGTTGGCCGGATTGAACCTTGGGCTTGCCCAGGTCAGATATACATTCGATTTGATGGCCCTGGCGGTGATACCATCCAGTTTACCCCAATAGCGGCCACCGGCATATACGCGGTCAGAGGCATTTGGAACAAGGAAGTCGCGGTGTGCAATCGGAAGATATTTGTATGCCGAGTCGCAATCCGCAATAATCTGTTTCACACACTCATCGTAGGTATTGCGCGGCAGGTTGACTTCTTTGGTGATGTCGATTGGTTCAAGAACCAATGGTATTCCAAGCATCTTACCACCGTTGATACCTTTTCCGGCAAATTTTTGAAGCAGATCCCAGTGAAACCAGGCACGCAGTGCAAAGGCTTCACCCTGCAGGCGGTAACGTACCAAACTGTCCCAGCGGGCTGTTACGATAAATTTGGTATTGAAACCACGCCGGTCTTTCAGAAACATGTTAACTAGCTTGATGGAGTTGTAATCGCGGGTCCAGTAGGTTGAGAACGGGTCACTTCCTGTTGTTAGCGAGCCAACAGCCAAACGTCTGGTTGCCTGGGTCGGACTGGTAGAAACAGCATCATCTGTGGCCCAATCGAGTTGGACACCTTCATTGTCGTTATAACTTCTTGGCATATTGTCATAACATTGCCCAACTAGCCCCTGCACCATATCCTGGTACTGGAAGATCTCTTCTGACGACTTGTCGCCGTTGGGGTAGGCATCCAGGTACTTCGTACATGAACTGTATCCGAACACTGCCAGTATACCTCCTAATAGTAAAATTATTTTTGTCTTCATAATGGTTTTCAATTAAAAGGTTAATTTAATTCCGACCGAATAGGTCTTGAACAAAGGATAGGTCTCTACACCGGAATCGATTGACTCGGGATCAACATCTTTGATCTTCGAAATGGTGAGAAGATTAGCTCCGCGTACAAAGAATTTTGTACCCCTGGCGCCAATAATCTTTAAAGAGTTTCCCGGCAGGGTATAGGACAGTTCGACGTTCTGGATCTTGAAAAACCCTCCTTTTACCAACCAGAAATTTGACCCTACGAAATTGTTGTTCACCTTGTTGTAGGTCAGACGAGGGTAAGCACCTCCAATGTTGTCCCTGACAAAAGTCGAATAGGTGTTATCACCCCAGCCATTCCAGTAATACTGGTTGGCGAGCATTATGTCATATAATGCACGGCCTGTTCCCATCACATACAATTCAAAGCCTTTATAATCCAGCTTAAGATTGGCTGAATAGAACAGGCGCGGAGTGCCGTGACCAATTGGGCTTGCATCGGAGTCATCGATAAAACCATCACCGTTGTTGTCTTTGTATTTCAGGTCTCCGGCATGAAGCGTCTGGTCATAAAGTTGGGGAACCACAAGGGCTTCGGCATCCGTGGCAAACTTGCCGATATAGGTTTGACCCATTATAAGGTCCAAAGCTGTTCCGGTACGGATCTGATAGGCATTGCGATATTGTGGTTCATCGTATTTTTCAACTTTTGAATTCTGAATGGCGCCATTTCCTCCAATCGTATATTCAAACTTTCCGAACTTATCTGTGTATTGAATTCCAAATTCAATACCCGTGTATCTGTATTTATTGAAATTGAAACGGGGGAGGGCGCTTGAAACCCCTGCAATATTTGGTGCGCGGCTCGAAACCTGTGAGATAACCCCGTCACGTAGGTTGTTATAATAAGTTAGTTCCAGCGCAAGTTTTTCACCGAAGAACAATCCGTCAAGGCCAGCGCTGAACTCTTTGCGTAATTCCCATGTGATATCAGGATTGCCAGTACGGTTGGGAGAGACTCTGTAAACAAGTGTTTCGGTAGTGTTGCCGAACCATTGGTTGGTGGAAGCCGGTCCGAAAAGGGTACCATTGTTGTTGTTGTTCCATCTGTCACGGTAGGAGAAGGGCGCCAGGAAGCTCTCGTATCCAAGTATACCTCCTTGTACCCTTAGTTTCAGATAATCAATGCTCTTGATGTTCTTCATGAATTTCTCTTCCGAAACCACCCAGGCAAAGCCACCCGAAGGAAAGAATTTATACCGGTGACCCCTGTCAAATGCAGATGTTCCGCCATAGTTGACAACGCCATTGAAAATGAACTTGTCGTTCCAGGTATATTTACCGGTCAGAACTCCGTTCTGTAGTCGTTGTGGCTCTTCCGTCTTGCTTCTGGCAATTTTGGAGATAAAATAGGTTGCTGATAATTGCAGGTCATTTTTATCCCATTTCTTGACGTAGCTGAGGTTTTCATAAACAGCCATTTGCTGGTAATAGTATTCGTTCAGCAATACCTGGTCGTCCATCTGCGTACCATCGTGCGCTTTGGCCAACAAAATGGTGTCGGCCCCTGCGGCTGTTTTGGACGGAGTGGCGATGTAAGCATAATAATTCTGGGCCTTTCCGACACGCAACTGATTGAATGCATCGAATGCAAGGTAGGATTTAGATTTCAATCCAGGCAAAATGCTTCTCATGTCGAATTCCAGCGCTGTAGTTGCTGCTCCGGTACGGCCTGATTCAGTATAATAACCGTTCGCGGTCAGGTTACCAATCGGGTTTTGGGAGTAATTTGAACTTACACCATAATAGGGCGGATTTCCGGACGCTGGGTCATAAGGCGCTGCATATACCGGGAAGGCCACAGGAGGAGTTGTGGTGATGTCGTTCAAAACACTTGGAAATTCAATACCTGTTAAAACGAGATTGGTTCCGGCATCCTGGTTGGTATAATTGACGTTGTAACCATAGTTGGGAGAGCGACGGAAGGAGAGCCCTCCAAAAAAGTTGAACTGAACCTTAATGAAATCGTTGATTTTGATGTCGATGTTCGACCGGGCATTCAAACGGTTGTAGTCTGCTGTTGGGCCAATTTTGTATATATCACCTTCCCCATTGTAACCCAGGTAGGCAAAGTATTGCACCCTGTCGTTACCACCGGAGGAGGAGAGGTTCATCCTGGTATAGGACATTGAATTTTTCAACATCATCGACCTGTAATCCACGCTTGGGTGGTAATAGTCGTAGGCATTGTTTTTGGCATAGGCTGACACGTCGGTATCCAGATAGCGGGGAGTCAATCCTTCGTTGGTACGAGCCAGGTTGTTGAGGGTAGCATATTCGCCTCCGTTAACCCATCCGGGGAACCTGTCAATAACGGAAGTGCCGTACTCAACATTCGCGTTCAGCACTCTTTCGTTGGACTTTCCTCTTTTGGTTTTTACGAAAATGATCCCGTTCGCGGCGGATGGCCCGAACATCGCTTTATCGGCAATATCCTTTACGATGGTGACAGATTCAACCTCATTTGGGTCGAGCGGCATCTCGGTGATATCGGTAGGAACATCATCGATGATGTACATCATGTTCATCTGGCGGGCATATACATTCATTTTTGCACTAAAACCATTTCGTGAAGTAAACTCTTCCGCACTGATTCCGGGGGCTCCATTCATTTCCCTGACTTCGACTCCTGTTCCGAGACCTGTCATGGAGTTACGGAAGTCGGTAGATGGATATCTCTCCAGTTGACTGGAGGTCAATATATCGGACGAGCCGGTGGTCTCCCTTTTCTTCATTTCAAAGAAGGGTAGAGGAACAAGGTCATCTTCGGTCATTTGAAGTTTGGACCTCACCAGTCTGACAGTGCCGTTCTTGGCCAATTCTTCTGCCAGGGCAACACTTTTCTCATACCCGTTTGCAGAAACTGTTACGAAATCGTCCGGATAGCCTTTGTAGGTAAAGGATCCCATATCATCAGTCTCGTCGTGGATAACACCCTCACCTACAATTACCTGCGCCTTTGGAAATGCATTTCCGTTTTCATCGGTAACCTTCAGGGTGACATTGATCAATTTCACCTTCTTTGAGACTTTTTGATCCTGCGCGGAAAGTGATACTGCCATTACAATACAGAGCAACATCATTCCGATCGTTCTGTATTTCAAAAATATATTATGATATCTCATAATGCTCATTTTTTTAGGATTAGTTACCAAACTTCGTTTGATACGAATTTTTTCATTTTATAGGTATCCTCTGTATTAAAAGGCAGATAATACATGGCGTCTTTCCAGTTGCTCTGACGATCAGAGGAGAGAGGGTAGCGGTCGTATTTAAAACCAGTCGGATAGGTTGGGCTTACGGCTACCTTTTCTACAGTTACGCCCATTAATGGACCCGCATAGCAAACGGGAGCATCTTTCCAGCGACGGATATCAAAATAGTAGTGTCCCTCAAAACAAAGTTCGATATTGCGCTCATTCTTGACGCGAGGCCTGAATTCATCCTTTGAAACAGTGTATTTGGCAAGCACATCAGACTGTCCGATTCTTGTTCTGATCAGATTAACCGACTGAAGTGCGGTCATGGATGCTCCCGGTGCCATTCCATTCGGACCATAGGCTTCGTTGGCAGCTTCCGCATAGTTCAGGTACAATTCGCCCAGACGGATAATTGGATCGGTAACCTGTTTGGAAGTTTTGTTTTTTACGCTGGTTTCTGTCCATCTTTTTCTTGAATAATAACCTGTTCGGGTAATCCCAAGGTAGGATTGGTCAATCAATTCGCCATATTGAGCAACGCCGTTGACCATTTGGAACCAAATTTGAGCCTTCGAACTGCTCCAACCTGTCATGTTGGTTGCCTGATTGTGAATGATGTCGATGTAGAACCGGGGATCGCGGTTGGCATAAGGATCCTGTTCCTTAAATTTACCAGCTGCAATGGCTGCATCCCTATCAGCTTGGGTATTCAGCGGATAACCATCTTTTGTTTCGAATTTATCCACAAAATTCTGTGTTGGACATTCACCCGACCAACTGGATTTACTGTTTCCAAAAACACCATTGATCATTCCTTGCTGGTTGCCATTGGTTTCATTCCATGTGCCATAGTTATAACCCCACAATTGTTCATTGGTGTAGGTGACGCCTACATAGTTGTCCTTGTATTTGGCAGCTGTCTGCAGATCATAACCATTTTGTTTGGCAATGGTAATGGCCTCCCAGCTTGCAATGGCGGCATTTTCCCAATCTTTGATGCCCAGTTCATTGTTCAGTGGACTAGCAGCATACAACAAGGCACGCGATTTGAATGCTTTGGCTGCCACTCCGGTTGGATACTTCTGGTCAGTATTGGTTAAGTGACCCGGAGCTCCCGGAATGGGGTTGTCACGACGCATCAAACCTGCTTTTGCAAAGAAAGTAGCAGCTGTGTCCATGTCGGCAGCGATACGAATCAGTGTTTCGTGCTTTGTCAATCTTGGAATATCCCATTGGTCTTCAGGTCCCATTGCCTTGGTAATATAGGGCATCGGTCCCCAAATCCTGAACAGCTCGAAATGGGCAAAAGCCCTCACAAAGTGAGCCTGAGCGGTATAGTCGTCGATGATGGACTGATCAGCCTGCAACTTTTTGATATTCGCAAGCGTCAGGTTACAGATACGGATGGCCGTAAACAAGGAGCCTAAAATAGGCCGGCGGGCCGGGTCGTAGGTAAATTTGTTGACAAAAGCTGAAACCTGACCGCTCTTGAAAGTTTGTCCTTCCATGTAACGTCCCATATCGGCACAATCGGTGAGTCCTTCCCAGGTATATTTCTGGTCCCACTGGTCAAAATAGAAGGGCATTCCCATTTTGATGTTCCAGTCTCTCCATGCATATGATCCATTGGTGTCCGGCCTGTTCTGGCGTCCTTCATAGACATCCAGAAAGAATTTTTTGAAGTTATCCAGTTTCTGGAATACGTCCTCGGTTGTCAGTCCTGATTCCGGCGACTTGTCTAGGTAACTCTCCAGACAAGAGGCAAGGAAAATAGGAAGCATCAGGATTAGTATAAGTGTAAGAAGCTTATGATTTTTCATGGTAAAGCTGTTTTAGCGTTTAAAAATTGACTTTAACACCAAATTTGACAACAGTCATCTGTGGATAGAATCCCTGTTGGAAATCTTTCCGTTCCGGATCACCTTCGATCAGGTTGGTCAGGGTCCAAAGGTTGTTTCCTGAGCCATAAACTGTCAGGTTGGAAACACCAGCCAGGCGGCTAAGGAACTTGGAAGACATATTGTAACCAAGATAGACCTCTTTCAGACGCAGGTAATCAGCCTTGCGCCAGAAACGGTTTTCAACAGCAATTTGATAACCCCTATCTGCCTCACCACCGCCCCAGAAGAGGATGTCGGCGCTTGAACTGCCGCTGTAATGCAGGGTTGAGTGGTTAGCATCCGGATTGTTGGGAGCCCAGTAATCAAGCTGTGATGAGTGCACACGCCAGTCGCCTTTGATAAATTCGACTTCGTATGTTTGGTTGTATTCAACATATTTTCCCTGGTTTCCCTGGAACATGCAGTTGAATTCGAATTTATTCCAGACAATTCCTCCCGAAAGTGAATAGGTAATCGGCGGGAAAGTAGAACCGGCAATCGGATATTTGTCGAGGCTGGAAATTTTACCGTCAACCTTGTAATCAAGGAATTTGTAGTCGCCTACATTAATCTTGTAGAGATCAATTGGCGCCGGATTGTTGTGGATATCGTCAACGGAGGTATAATATCCTGTTCCCGTCAAAAGAACACCATTAATCTGCGATCCCAGCGGTTTTCCGGCATCCTTTGTATATTCAGGTGCATACGGTGGGTCGTCCTTGAAAATGATCCTGTTCTCGTTGTAGCCGAAAATTCCTTTTACCCAATAGTTCAGCTTGGTTGCAGTGGTATGGTTGTATTCGACTTCCAACTCCAATCCATGTTTTTTCAATTTCCCCAGGTTCAGGTCCTTGAATGAGTTTCCTACCATCATGGTTACACTGCGCGGGCTAAGCAGCATCTTGTCGCGCTGCTCATCGAACAAATCGACGTTGATCTTCAGTTGGCTTTTAAAAAGTTCCAATTCTAAACCAATGTCCCTTTTCCTGGCCTGTTCCCATTGTGCCGTTGAGTTGGCGCCCAAATCTTCATGCAGATAAGGACCGGGAGAACCGGCATTGTCTGAATAGTAAGCACTGTTGTAAAGCCATCTGTTGGCCGCATTGTCACTACCCGTCAGACCATCAGAATAGCGAAGCTTCATTTTGCTGATCCATGGAATAGCATTTTTGAAGAATCTCTCCTCGGAAACGACCCAGCCAATAGCTCCGGAAGGGAAGAATCCGAAGCGATTTCCCGGCGCAAATCTCTCTGATCCGGTATAACCGACATTTACTTCCAACAAATACTTGTGGTCATAATCATAGGTAGTTCTGCCAACGAGTCCTTCATTGTAGTAAGGAAATTCAGTTCCTTTGTTCTTCTGTTGTCGGTTCATCAAAGCCAAACCGGTAACGGAATGTTTTCCGAAGGTATTGTCATAGTTAAAGCCAAATTCATAATAGAGGTCGCGGTAATAACCACTCTGCATCCCTCCAACATTGATATCCAGCGGTTGCTGCTTGTAATATTCGTTACCTGCAGAGGTTATCCTGTTCCAGGGATTTACACCGGGTTTTCCTATGTCATCATAGTTAAGCTGGTACTCCGGAGCAGTCCAGTTCGCAGTGAGGATTCTGTTTACATAATAGGTACTCAATGCAGCTTTCCCTGCAAAGGAGAGTCCTTTGGTAATGAAATCAAGTTTCTGGTTGAACAGAACGTCAGTAAACAATTTTGTATTTAAATCCTGGTTGAACTGGCCGGTATGTAAGCTGGTATATGGGTTTCCGGTATATTCACCGAAGTTGGCGGCAAGTCGTATTCCTGTTTCATTTGGGTATGTTGGATCAGGTACCTGATTGAGTACCCAGGCGGGAAAATAAGCAGGATAACGTGCCGGACCAGTAGAATAGAGGTTTCTCCAGGGGTTGCTATCTGGCGAGTTCTTGATACCGGTTTGACCACCCAGGTTGAAAGAGAGGGTAGTGGTAGGTGTCAACTGAAAATCGACGTTGGTCCGGTAGTTGAAACGGTTGTACCTGTAACTCAGGTCGTAAAAGCCATCTTGTTTTGCATTGAAGAAATCGCCTTCGTACAAATATCCCAAAGAACAGAAGTATTTGACGAAGTTGGTTCCTCCCGAAACGTTGAAGTTGGCATTGATGTTGGGGGCATAAGGCCTGGTCACCTCATCAAACCAGTTGACGTTGGGGTAACGCAGGGCATTCAGAGGAGTAGAAGGATTGGCATATTGATCCAGAACAGATTTTGGAAGCAGGTCCTGGAATTTCGCGCCGTTCATCAAACCCACATTGTACATAGACATGGTGGTATAGGAGCTGATATGATCAGGGATCCTTGTAGCTTTTTGGATACCGTAGGATGCGGAGAAATCGAGCACCGGTTTTCCAATTTTACCACGTTTTGTGGAGACGATGATAACGCCGTTCGCGCCCCTGGCACCAAAAACTGCGGTGGCTGAAGCATCTTTCAAAACCGAAATTTTATCTACTTCATTGGGATCCAGTGAGTTGAAATCACGTTCAACGCCGTCAACCAGAACCAAAGGAGCGGAACCATTCCAACTGGAAAGACCGCGGATCACTATCTCAGAATTGCTGGCGCCAGGCTCACCTGTTTGCTGGATGGTTAATACACCTGAAAGTTTACCGGTGATGGCATTGGTGACGTTTGAGGTTCCTGAACGCATCAGGGATTGGTTGTTTACCTGGGTGATGGCGCCGACCACACTCTCTTTCTTCTGGGTACCATATCCCACGACAACCACCTCTTCCAAACCAACGGTCGATTCGGCAAGCGTAATCCTGAAATTGTTGTTGTTTCCAATGGGTACATCTTTGGAAACCATCCCCACAAAGCTCACCAACAGGGTTTTGGTACCTGCAGGAACGCTAAGTGTGAAATTTCCGTCAATGTCGGTAGTGGTACCAATGGTTGTGCCACTGGCAACAACAGTTGCGCCAGGAATCGGAACTCCTGCCACATCACTAACTTTACCAGTGATCTTTTTTTGCTGTTCAGCTGGAATAGCCGTAATCACAGGCTTCGTCTCAAGTAAATGACCATCTGCCGCAAGTGATGCAAAAGCAGTCACCAATACAACAGAAAGCAATTTGACCTTCAAAAGAATCTGTGAACAACATCCCAAAGTGAAGCAGTCAAACCTTCGATTTTTTTTCATAGTCTGTTCTGTTTGAAATTATTATTTATGCTGATTGAGTTGCCTTTGTAGTGAATTCGCCGAGTGCTATCGGATTAGACAATCGATTGCACATCTCGAGCCTGATAAGTATTATCCCATGCAGTGAATTTTAAGAATTTAGTTTGTTTTGGTTTGAAAGGGATACTTTCCGAGACATTTTTCCGGTGTGAAATTAATGATAATATTATAAAGACTATTAAAAAATCATAATTATTTACATGATTTTTGACAGATATTTAACAAATATTAACAAGAATATTCGTTAGTGTGGTGTCTCAAAGGTGGTTGAAATCTCGGGGAACTGCTGAAAATACCTTAATGAATTCATGAAGTTTGGTAAAGCTGGCTGGCTGGCCATCTCCAAAATAGGTAGAGGCAGATTGGTAGAGCCGTTTAATCAGTCGGCTCTACCAATCTGCCTCTAAATTGTAGTATATCCAATAATTAGCATTACCTTTCAAAAGTTTTTACAATTTGGGATAAATAATCTTTGTCGGATTATATACCTGTCTGCTTATAAATACCCCGAACGGCAACGGCAATCTCAAAAAACAATTCATTTAATACTCTTTCCCATGGCATCGAACAACATGTATGAAAAGAAACCAGCCTCTTTTGTCTCTCCAGATCTTTCAAAATTGCAGGCAGTAGTTATTGATATCAAAACTATTCTCTATATCGCATTGGATGCTGACCCGAAACTCGCCAGGAGCGCCTATTTGGCGAGGGTTGGCATGAAGAAACTCTAGAAAAAAAGGTCCTGGTTTCGCACCAGGACCTTTTTTTGTCTTATTTTAGAAGATATTCCCTCAGTTCGTCCCTCATTTCGTAAGTCAATCTCTTTAATTCAGAAAAGAGCTCAGGAATTCCTTCTCCGGAATTTTGTTTGGCTTGCTCCTCAATTCGTCTGCAAAGTTCATGCGGTGCCGGTGCCATAAAGTTGCCGATTACACTTTTCATGCTGTGGGCATTGAAAGAGAGCTGCTTAAGGTCGTTGTCGGCAATATTTTTTTCAATGGTACTCAGCCGTTCTTCATACTCTTCGAAGAAGTTCTCTATGACTTCACGGATGATCTCCATGTCGTAATATTGAAAATTCTCGTTGAATCGTTCCCAGTCAATTGTTGCCATTATCCAAATTTAAATAGTTGCGGCAAAATAATCAATTGTTTTGATCAATCCCTCTTTCAGTTGAATTTTCGGTTCCCAATGCAGCATTTTTTTAGCCAGTTCTATGTTTGGCTGTCTTTGCATGGGATCATCGGAAGGTAACGGCATCCTTACTATTTTGGATTTTGAATTGGTCAGTTGGATCACCGCTTCGGCCAGCTGCATGATGGTAAATTCGTTCGGATTGCCAATATTTACAGGTCCGGTAAAGCTTTCGGGCGAAGCCATCATCCTGATCATGCCCTCCACCAGATCGTCGATATACTGAAAACTCCTGGTTTGCATGCCGTCACCGTAGATTGTAATATCCTTGTTCTGCAATGCCTGTACGATAAAATTCGAAACAACCCTGCCGTCATGAGGATGCATCCGTGGACCGTAAGTGTTGAAAATCCTGATGATTTTGATCCGGACATTGTTCTGCTTGTGGTAATTGACAAACAGCGTTTCAGCTGCCCTTTTCCCTTCGTCGTAACAGGATCTTTCTCCGATGGGATTCACATGTCCCCAGTAGGTTTCCTTTTGCGGATGCACCTTCGGATCTCCGTATACTTCACTCGTAGATGCCTGCAGAATCTTGGCCTTGACCCTCTTGGCCAGACCCAACATGTTGATGGCACCCATCACTGAAGTCTTTATCGTTTTGATGGCATTGTACTGATAATGAATAGGAGAGGCAGGACAAGCCAAATTGTAAATCTCGTCCACTTCGATGTAAAACGGATTGGTAACATCGTGACGGATCAATTCGAAATAGGGGTTGGAGAACAGGTGAACGATATTTTGCTTTTGGCCAGTGAAATAGTTGTCAAGGCAAACAACCTCATGGCCATCATTCAGCAATCTTTCACAAAGGTGAGAACCCACAAAACCCGCACCTCCGGTGACTAAAACCTTTTTCCTGATCATATTTTCAATCTTACGTAATACTAAAAATAATACACCATTTTATAATTAATCAACATTTGACCCCTCTAAATCTCCCCTAAGGGAGACTTTAGATTTGTACATAACTCAACATCAGTGCATTACACCCCTCCTTTGGAGGGGGTGGGGGAGGTCAGAAATTAGTGATAAATAGTATGACATTATATAGTCTTATCGCTTATCTATTTCAAAACCTATCTCCTCGCGAAAAGCTGCCGGTTTTACTCTTTTCTATGAATTTTTATTTGGTTGTATCAATGCCTATGCAGAAATATTCGAATCCCTGACGTTGCATTTCTGCCACTTCGTAAATGTTCCTGCCGTCAAATATAACCGGTTTGTTCAGCAACTTCTTAATGATCTTAAAGTGCGGGAATTTGAACTCAGACCATTCCGTAACCAGCAGCAGACAGTCGGCATCAATAAGGGCTTCATACTGATCTTCGGCGTAGGTAATCGTATCTCCCAACTGGTGCGAAGCCTCTTTCATAGCAACAGGATCATATGCCTGCACTTTGGCGCCTGCTTCGAGTAATTTATTGATAATCACAACAGAAGGGGCTTCACGCATATCGTCTGTCTGTGGTTTAAAGGACAATCCCCATATGGCAATGTTTTTGTCTTTCAGATCTCCTTTGAAATAGTTGTAGACTTTCTGGAATAGAACAGATTTTTGATCCTGATTTACCGCTTCAACAGCTCTTAAAACACGCAGATCATATTTGAAGTCTTCACCAGTATGAATCAAGGCTTTCACATCTTTTGGAAAGCAGGATCCGCCGTATCCAATACCCGGATAGATGAATTTGTTACCAATTCTGGAATCAGATCCGATACCTCTTCGCACCATGTTGATGTCGGCCCCAACGATTTCGCACAGGTTGGCGATGTCGTTCATAAAGCTGATTTTAGTGGCCAGCATAGCATTGGCGGCATACTTGGTCATCTCGGCCGATGTGATGTCCATAAAAATAATGGGATGTCCGTTGAGCGTAAATGGCTTGTAGAGACTTTTCATTAGCTCTTCGGCCCTGGTTGAATCGAGACCAACCACAATCCGGTCAGGTTTGAGGAAATCGTCGATGGCTGCACCCTCTTTCAGAAATTCAGGGTTCGAGGCTACATCAAACGGAATAGCTACACCGCGTTTGTTCAGCTCCTCCTGAAGGACTTTTCTAACCTTTTGGGCGGTTCCGACGGGAACGGTACTCTTGGTCACGATCAGGAGATAATCCTTCATATTTCTCCCGCAATCACGTGCAACACTCAGTACATACTGCAAGTCTGCACCACCATCCTTATCGGGTGGTGTACCGACTGCCGTGAAAAGTACCTCGCAATCTTCCAGCGCTTCCGCCAGGGAGGATGTGAATTTCAATCTTCCTTTTTTCATGTTACGGAGCAACATCTCCTCCAAACCGGGTTCATAAATAGGGACAATTCCGTTGTTTAAATCGTCAATTTTCTTTTGATCAATGTCTACACAAGTGACTTCGATACCAACATCCGAAAAACAGGTGCCTGTTACAAGACCAACGTATCCGCTTCCAACTATGGCGACTTTCATGAAAAAGAGGTTTAAATAATATTTCTTTCTAATTTTAATATAATGACAACCAGTACATTAAATATTTTTTTTTCGTTTGAAGTAAGTTTGAACCTGGTTGAATTGAAAACTATGAATTTAACAAATTAAAGTAGGTTATGTTCAGGAACTGTCAATTTATTCAAATAATTAATAAACAGCTCAACCCTTGTGAGTTCTGAGTTCTTTAAAACCAAATGTACCAAACTGGATCAGTACCCCTGAATACGATGCTCCCGGTTTCCCCTCCCGGACAGCTAAAAGTGTTTTGCTGAAATTTCAGTAAAGCCAAATGATTGTTAATCTTTCCGGCCACGTTAACTGTTTTCAGCTCGTCTACCAATCCAACTCCGGTGGCTTTGAGGAAAGACTCTTTCAGGGTCCAGGTCTCTAAAAAATGGTCATGGAGATTGCCGTTTTTACAAAAGTCAACCTCCTCCTTAGAGAAAGCGTATTCGATCAATTCGTCCAAATCTTCCTCTCCGGATAATTCTTCGATGTCGACCCCGATTTTTCCAGTTGAACTAAAGCCCAATAAATAGGAGCTGTTTGTGTGACTCAGGCTGAAAAACAGGGTTGAGTTTGCCAGAAAAGGTCTCCCAAACCTGTTCTTACTAATTTCGACATCGGCAGGATTCAATCCAATCACGTTGGCAAGCATGATTCTCAGGGTTACATGACAGGAGATCCAGGTTTTTCTCTGGAAAGGGGACCTGATTCTGTTTGCACAAGCTATTTCATCCGGAGTCAAAACCGAGAACATCTCCTGCAGATCGGCAGGTTTGTGATCTCCATAAATCACCAAAGTTCTTTGATCGAGGGAGATTTTAGGAATTTCGAAAGCTCTTTGCCAAATCATCGTGATAGCTTGATAAATTTACCAGCGTAGTTCGTTCTGCCATTGCGAATGGAAAAAATGTAGACACCGCTTGGTAAGGCTGTGACATTCATCTCCGCAAGTGACGATCCCGGCGATGACGTTGAAGGACTAATTTCACAAAGGAATGTGCCGTTCAAGTCGTAAATACCTACCGTGAGATTGGGGTCTGGCAGGATCGGCAGAATAATTCGCAAAAAGTCTGAAACAGGATTTTGTACCAGCCAGCTTTGTCTGTTTTGAGGGTCAAGCTGTAATTGATTGGAGGAAGTAACTCCGTCATATTCAATTGCCCCAATATCAGATTTGAGTCCATATGGCCGGGGATGGTGATAGAAATCAAAAGAGATGGCTGTTTTGGCGTTGTAATCAACGACATCAATCAAAGGTGAACCAGCAATAGGGATAAAATTTTCAGGAACCTCGAATTTTTGAGAAGAAAAACTTGCCGTTGTAGCATCCCTGTGTAAATAATTGTTGGCGAGCGTTGTGTTCGTGTTCGGTGATTGAAACATAATGTAGGAATCCTGGCCCTTGAAACTTGTATTCCCGTTTTCATAATAATCGAAATTGCCTGGATTGATGATGACGTTTGCCGAAATAAAATTTCCTTTGCTGATAACGCTTGAAAACCTTATGCCGTCTGATTTGGGGTGGATGATGTCGTTGTTGAACAGGTAAAAAGAAGAATCTTTTTGAACGGTGTCATCATTGACAAAGATGCCATGTTTCATCATGGTCGGATCATTGACATAGAAATTTAGCCCCGGCTCAACGATGATGTTGTTAAAAATACGTGTGCCTCCCAGACCAAGACAATCAATCCCGTCTCCTGTACCGTGGTAAATAAAATTGTTGTAACAATCGCATTTGGTACCACCTCCAATCATTATTCCGGACATCTGGGTGTCATCCTTATTCACGCTGTCATAATAGATGGAATTATCGTAAATCCGACAGTTTTTTGATGCTGAACTAACCTGGATCCCATCCCAACCGGAATATTTGACGATGTTGTTGTACACCGTAACGCCATCCAAAATGCTTGGCATGATCAAGGTATCTTTTCCGTTGCAGCTGACTGTTTGTCCGAAATACTTGGTGCTGCCAATGTACATCCCTTCGTCGCCGGTGTAAGCAATGTAATTGTCGTGAATGATTGTATTGTATTGTATAAAGGAACTTCTGGCACTATTGGGGTTGCAATCGGGATCCGTCTTGGCGTACAAACCGCCGATCTTGGTGTTTTCGATGGAGATATGATCGACCTCAATATCGGAACTTAAATACCCGATGCTACATCCGGCGCCATTGGCAACCCGTTTAACCTTAAATCCATAAAACTGCCCGGCGTAACCCGTGCCTGTGAATTTCAGAAACCTGCAATTTTGGATGGAAATACCATAATAGTTATCGGTGTCAATGATCACGTCACCACCTTTGTTGACGACTACGATGGGTTTACCATCCTTACCCTGAAAATTGCTGAGATTGATGTAGGTCCGATTTCCTGTCAAGAAATAAAGCGTATCGCCGGGAGCGACATTTTTGTACAAAGGGTCATTGGCATCAAGGAAATATTTATCAATAGGGATAACCCATCCCTTAGTTTGAGCAAACATTGCTGCGCAATGAAGAAACTGAAATAAAAGAATAAAAAAAACAGTTTTAACGAAGATGTCAGAAGATCTATTTTCCACGTTTTGCCCGCTCCCAATTAACTGTTTGTGAACCCTTCAGGTAACGTTTTAATCCAAGAAAAACCGAAAGGTTCATGATGAAGAAATAGTATGGTATAAATAGAATTTTTACCCTGATAGATCGGTTTTCGAGATACCACCCAAGTAAAGCTGAAAGATAGAACAAAATTTGTAGCCAAAACAAAATTGGGTAGAATTCCAAACTAAATATTCCACTGTCAATGGCCAGCGCCAGGCCAATGGGTAACATCAGTAACAAGGAGAGGGGCGCCAGCGTCCACCGTAAAACGCGGTGCGAAATGTACTGGAACGATAAAGTGCCGTACTTGAAGATGTTTAAGAGGGAATGCAGCCGCACAATGGATTGAATTCCGCCGGCTGAGATCCTGATCTTCCGTTTTAGCTCCTCTTTAACATTGGCAGAAGCTGTTTCAATGGCGTAGGCATCCGGATCATATTGAATGGTGTAGCCATCCTGTGCTACCCGCAACGATATGATGAAATCATCCAGCAGCGTGTCCCGTTCAACCTCCTGATAAAGCTTTGTCCGGATGGCAAACAGCTCTCCCGCTGCACCTACCACCGAGTAAAGTTCGGCATCCCATTTTTTGAGAGCGGATTCATATTTCCAGTACAAACCTTCACCCGCACCCGCGGCTGAATCTTTCTCCTTGCTGAAAATCCGCTTTTCTCCGGATACGCATCCGACTTTTGGGTCGCTGAAGAGCCGCACAATGCGTCTTATCGACTCATTGCCCAACATGGTATTGGCATCGCAAAAAACGACAATGGGCGTATCGACAAATTTCATTCCCCTGTTCATCGCACCGATCTTTCCGTTGCGCTGTGGAAGGTGATGGACAACTATACCATCATATTTTTTTAACTCCTCAGGCGTGCCATCATCCGATCCATCGGTCACCCAGACAATTTTTAACTTCTCCCTTGGATAATCCAGTTCCCAGGAGTTTTTGATTTTCGCTGCCACAAAATCCTTTTCGTTGTAAGCGGCAATAAACAGGGTCACACTGGGTTCGTAAGTTGGATCGTCAACTTTTTTTTTTGTTAAACCGGTCAATCTCCTGAACTTTATGATACCAAAGAGAAGCATCCCGTATCCCAGATAGGCATAGAATACAATAAAAAGCAGCAACCAAAAGATAATTTTCAATGTAATCATTATCAGAAGTATCAGTTTATCGATTTATCAGTTAATCTTCCCTTTCATCCAGACATTTCTGCAACTCCCGGGCAAACAGTTTGTCATTGGGAGGGGCAAAGATGGTAGAGTGTTCTCCGGGAATAGGAAGAATGACCACTTCCTTAACAAATTCGTCCCAACCATAATAGACAGGATCTTTGATATAAAATTTCTGATCCATTGCCCTGAAAAGATGCAATCTTCCGGGGTAGGGGGGCAGGATGTATTTCTCAAGGGCTATATAATTGGCTTTGTGTACTTTATGTAAGTATTTTGGCAACTCACTCTGCTTCCCGACTGATACTCCTTCGGGTTTCAATTTGTAGTCATCCTTGGTGATTTTCTGTTTGATGGATTTGTATTTCGCCTTCGCAAATTCGAATTTTTTATTTCCCGGCAACTTCAGGAAGGTACCTGTTATCCAGGCAACCTGATGGAAAATACGATCCATCCGCAGGTAATACCGTTTTAAAAATGGCAGATGCATGTCGGAGGCATTCTCGGATACGGTATCGAAAACGCCAAGGAAACTTACCTTTTGTCCGGCTTCAACCAATTGTCTGGCCATTTCGTAAGCCAGCTGACCGCCCATCGAAAATCCTGCCAGCGCATAAGATCCACTTTTATCCACTTTCATGATCTCAGCATTGTAATAGGCAGCTATACCTTCGATGGTATAGAGCGGTTCATCAACACCGTCAAGCCCTTTTGCCTGCAGTCCGAAAACTGGCTGATCAGGGTCGAGATGGGCTACAATGGTGGTATAGAGCAAAAGGTTCAATCCGGCGCCATGCACCAGGTAAAGCGGCTTTTTACTCCCTTTCGATCGGATGGGGACGAGGGAGCCCCAACTCACCTGATCTTCCTTCTTGTCCAGAAGCTTGGCCATTTCCTCAATGTTGCTATGGTCAAAAAGGACTGAGAGAGGTAGTCTGGTACCAAGTTCTTTTTCGATTTTTACCATCAGTGTTACTGCCAGCATGGAGTGGCCACCAATCTCAAAAAAATTCTCATCTATTCCAATCCGCGGTACCTTAAGTACATCCTCCCAGATCTTGGCCAGTTTCTTCTCTATCTCTGTTCTTGGCCCGGCATAGGCTTTTGCCTCCTGCGGCGCTACCTCCTGGGGTGATGGAAGTGCCTTTCGATCGATCTTTCCATTGGGTGTAAGCGGAAACTGGTCGATAAAAACAAAGGCTGTCGGAACCATGTATTCGGGGATCTTTGTTTTCAGGAATTGTCTTAGTTCCGCAAGATCAGTTTCTCCCTGATCCTTTTTAATTATGTAGGCAACCAGCTTTTTGTCGCCCGGCGTATCCTCCCTGACAATGACCACATTGTCTTTAATCGTTTCCCATTGGGTGAGGGCAGATTCAATCTCTCCCAGTTCAATCCTGAAGCCGCGAATTTTGACCTGAGAGTCAACCCTGTTGAGAAATTCCAATTTCCCCTCTTCCGTCTGCTGGACAAGGTCGCCTGTTCGGTACATCCGGGCTCCCGGGATTTTGGAGAATGGATTGGGCAGGAACTTGTCTTTTGTCATCTCCGGAAGGTTGAAATAGCCCTTGGCCAGACCATCGCCGCCAATGAACAACTCTCCCGGATATCCGACCGGAACCGGCTGAAATTCAGAATTTAGTACGTAAATAAACGTATTGTCTATGGGTTTACCAAGGTTGATGTACCCGGTTTTGTCGTTGTCATTGATCACAACTTTTTCAACTGTCGACCAGATTGTTGTCTCGGTTGGGCCATACATGTTCCACAACTCTTTGCATTTTCTGATCAAATCGTAGGCAAGCTCCTTCGGCATGGCTTCACCGCCGCAAAGTATCTTCAATTTTTTGGATCCAATCCACTCGGCCGAATTCAGCATCCGGAAGGTAACAGGGGTAGCCTGAAGTATGGTGGCGCCGGTATCTTCAATCCTTTCAATAAGCAAATCAGGATTCATAGAAGTTTCATGGCTGGCAACAAAAACCGATGCGCCATGGGTGATGGGCAGGTACATTTCAAGTCCGGCTATATCGAAGGAGATCGTGGTTACCGCCAACATAATATCGTCAGTCGCAATTCCAGGCTTCTTTGCCATCGATGCGATAAAGTTAACCAGTGCGCGTTGCTGAATCTGAACCCCTTTCGGCTTTCCTGTAGATCCGGAAGTATATATCAGATAAGCAATTGTCTCCGGAGTTACTTTGAAATAGGTATTTTCTCCCGACTCATTCAGGTAGGCATCTACCTCTTCGATGAAAATATTTTTTGCGGTCGTTTCAGGCAGACTTCCGAGTAATTTTCTTTCAGTAAGCATCACTACAGGATTTCCATCCTCCAGAATCAGCGCGAGCCGGTCTTTTGGATAGATTGGATCCAGCGGAATATAGGTACACCCTGATTTTTGGACAGCAAGCAAAGCAACAAGAATATCAGAGCTGCGCTCCATACATATGGCCACAAGCGATCCTTCAATGGCTCCTGAGTTGTTCAAATGACGGGCGAGCTTGTTGGCTTTTTGGTTCAGCTCGGTATAGGTCATTTGTCCCTTTTCATCACGAACGGCAATTTTTTCTGGTGTCTTTGTTACCTGGATCTCAAATAACTGGTGAATGCATTGATTTTCCGGAAAATCAACTTTTGTGGCATTCCAATCTCCAAGGATTACTATCTTCTCATTTTCAGTCAAAAGCGGGATGGTACGGAGTTTTTGATTTGGATTTTTCATGAGACTGTTAACCAGCTCACTGAAATGTCCTGCCATACGTTCTATCCGGCTCCTTTTAAACAAATTTGTGTTGTATTCGATTACACAGTTCAGCTTTTTGCCCGTTTCATAAATGTGCAGTGACAGATCAAACTGGGCAATATGCCTTCGCTTATCGACCATTACCATGGATGAACCTGCAAGCAAAATCTCTTCGTCAAACATATCCAGAAAGTTGAACATAACCTGGAACAGCGGCGAAATATTTGGTGTTCTGGTAACTTTAAGCTCTTCAACGATACGGTCGATGGGCAGTTTCTGGTTTTCAAAGGCCTGGAAGAATTTCTTCCAGCTCATTTCATACATTTCCGGAAAGGTCATTTGATCAAGTGGGGTTATGCGGATCGGAAAATTGTTGATCAGCATACCGACCAGGGATTCCTGCTCTTCATAAATTCTGCCTGCGATTGGAATTCCGATTAAAAATTCCTCCTGTGAAGCATATCTGGAAAGAAGGGTATTAAAAATGCTCAATAGGGTAACAAAGAGTGAACCTTTATGCTCCTGACCGAAAGAGCGTAATTGTTCTGTAGTCTTTTGATCAAGGATAAAATTGACTTCATCACCGTCGTATGTTTGATTTTTTGGACGTTGAAAATCCATCGGAAGCTGTAATAGGTCGGGCGCACCCTTCAATTCATTGATCCAGAAATCAAGCTCTTTTTTGCAGTCAGCCCCTTTTAACCATTCATTTTGCCAGATGGAGAAATCAGTATATGTTATTGGCAGGGCCGGAAGGCTGATCTCCATGTTTTGTTTAAGCGCTGTATAAATCAAACCCAATTCATCAACCAAAATCTTCACAGACCAACCATCAGAAATGGCATGGTGTATATTCAAAAGGAGTACCCACTCATTGTTGGTGATTTTCAGTAGTTTGAAGATAAATAATGGTCCAGTTTCCAACTCAAATAGATGCAACTCATTCTCCAGTGAATATTTTTCGACGGAATTATTACGATCTGCCTCTGAAAAATTTTCCAGATTTTCGACGACCAGTGTGAAATTATAGGAATCCAGGACTTTTTGAAAAGGCACTCCCTCTTCACTCTTCAAAACTGTTCTGAGGGATTCGTGCCGGTCAATCAACTCCTGTATACTTTTCTCCAGAATAGAAGGATTCAGTTCTCCCTTGATTTTGTAATCAAATGGCAAGTTGTAGGCCCTGCTCCCGGGTTCAAAATTTTCGACAAACCAAAGTCGTTTTTGTCCGGGCGAAAGCTCAGCTATCGGTGAAGCCCGTTTCTGGTGCAAAATGGTCAGATTTCCTTCGGTATTTCTCATCATACTTATTAATTTTTCGATTTCCTGGGCTATTTCAGCTATGGAAGGTTTCTCAAAAAGCGCCCGTAAAGGCAGATGAATCCCATGAATCTTACTGAGCCTGGATATAAACATCGTTGCGATCAGTGAATTGCCGCCCAACTCCAAAAAATTATCTTTTATTCCTATCTGTTTGATCTTTAGAATTTCGGAAAGGAGACTAACCAGTTCCTTCTCAATTTTGCTATGAGGTTCAACATATTTAGAGGATGCCTGGTTCAAAGATTCAACGGGCAAAGGTAACAGCTTGCGATCCACTTTCCCATTTAATGTGACTGGAAATTGTTCCATCTTGATGAAGATAACGGGTACCATGTAATCAGGAAGCTTAGTGACAATAAATTGCTTAAGGTCGGCAATTACAGGCGCTTCCTTATCTTTCACAATGTAGTATGCTACCAATTTTTTATCCCCGGGTATGTCTTCCCTAACGATTACGACATTGTCTTTTATGCTGTCAAATTGCGAAATAGCGGATTCAATTTCACCGAGTTCAATTCTGAATCCTCTGATTTTGACCTGGCTATCCACACGGTTAAGGAATAGAAGATTTCCATCGGGGAAGTAGCTGACTAGGTCGCCGGTTTTGTAAATTTTTTCTTTGGGATTGCTTCCAAACGGATTGATGATAAACCGCTCATCGGTCATCCTGGGAAGATTCAGATAACCGGGAGAAACGGCCTCTCCGCCAATGTACAATTCACCAGGGATGCCAACCGGTACAGGAACCATTTTGTTGTTTAAAACATAAACTGTTGTGTTGTCGATGGGGCGTCCAATCGGAACATATCCTTCTCCGATTGTGTCTTCCATGGTCAAATTTTTGACGACCGAATAGATGGCAGTTTCGGTCGGGCCATAAGAGTTCCAGACCCCGCTGACCCGTGGAAGCAGTTCCCTGACAAGCTCTTTTGATAATGCTTCGCCACCGCAGATCGTTTTCAGGTCTTTCTTTCCTTTCCACCCGCTAATCAACAACATTTTGTATGTAACAGGAGTAGCCTGGAAAACTGTTGCCATGCTTTGGTCCAATTTCTTGGAAAGCAATTCCATGTCGGAAGCAATTTCCTGAGAAGCAATCACCAGTTTTGCGCCAGAGAACAGGGGCATATACATCTCAAGTTCGGCAATGTCAAATGAAATCGTTGTAACGGCAAGAAGGATATCCTTTGCTGTAAATTCCAGCAATTTACTCATTGAATTCACCAGGTTTACAACCGCCAACTGGGTGATTGGCACTCCCTTTGGCTTTCCTGTTGATCCCGAAGTATAGAGAATGTAGGCAGGTTTTTGGGCGTTTCCAAATGGGAAGTTGCTTGTTGGCTCACGCTGACAATCCGAATCATCCATGAAAATGGTTGTCGCGCCTGATTCCGGAATGTTGTCAGTTAGGGAGCGTTGAGATAAAAGTATAACTGGAGCGGCATCATCAACAATAAGTGAGAGACGGGCTATGGGATAAATGGGATCGAGTGGGAGATAGGTGGCCCCAGTCTTTGAAATGGCTAACAATCCGAGGATCATATCCAAACCGCGTTCCACAAAAAGTGCAACAGTTTGATCCTCTCGGGCTCCTTTGCTATGTAAATAACTGGCAAGTTGATTGGCCTTCAAGTTTAATTCGGTATAGGTGAGCCGCCCATTTTCAAATTCAACTGCAATTGCATCAGGTGTTCTACTTACCTGTTCTTCAAATAGATGATGAATACACTTCTCTCTCGTGAAAGTAGTTGTTGTGCGGTTCCAAACTCGTATTATTTGATCATATTCCTGGTCAGTAATAATTTGTAATTTTTGCACATTGGCTTGCGGTTTCTCACAAATGGAGGTAAGTATGGTCTGGAAATGTCCGCTAAATCTCTCAATGGTTTGAGGAGCATAGAGCGCCTGATTGTATATTATTTGACATTCAAGTGTACCATTTTCTTCGAAGACCTGAAGGTTCAAATCAAATGCCCTATGTCTTGGATACTGATCACTCATCTCTTCAGGATTCGTGTTCTCAGTTGGGTTGGGATTGAATTCAAATAACACACGGAAAGGATAGGCTGCTTTCTTCCCAAGTTTCTTTGTCTCAAAAGGTTCCAGGGACAAGTTATAAGCCTCACTTTTATCCAGAGCCGTGTTGATCTTGTTTTTTATAGCTCCCAAAATTTCAGCAAAGGAAGGTTCGTCGTGAAAAATAAACCTGATTGGCAGGTCGACAACACTGCCGTTTATGTTTTTCCGGATTTCGAAAGGAACGCCAATCACAAAATCATTTTGTGAGGAGTATCTGTATAGAAGGATGCCAAAGGTGGAAAGTAAAATTGATTGTCTATCAGAATGCAACGACTTTCCCAGGATGGATAATTTAGCGGCGATCCCAGGACTTATTGAAAACCGAATTGAGTTTTCAATATATGGTTGATTTTTAATCCCTTTGTAATCCACAGGAATTAAATTCAGATTTGGTACCTCATTGAATTCATGGTACAAATATTCTTCCAGCATAGAGGTATCGGTTGGTAGTTGATGTGTCATTTCATTTTGGTGTTCTTCTGAGTGGACTAACTCAATTTTCTTGCGTACATGTTGTATTGGTCGACCATTCCATATTCAAATTCTCCATATGTATCCAGGATTGATTTGATTTGGGTTTTTCCGGTAAATTTTTTCTCCAAAACCAGCGTGATTCTAGGATGGTTTCGGATAAAGCTCTCAGCCCCTTGAAGCGCTTCATATTCCATTCCTTCAACATCAAGTTTGAATAGAATATTATCCTGTTTATTTATATTAAATTCTGGTAACAGCGAATCAAACGTTCGCAACTCTACCCTGCAATTTCCGGATATATGATTGTTGTCAATCCGCGAAGCGCCGGTATTCACCCGATCAAAATAGAAATTGACCACTTTGTTCTCATTTCCAAGACCTAATTGAAAAGACCTTACTTTCCCAGTCATCTGGTTCAGCTCTATATTCTTCATCAAAACGTCGAAATTTGCAGCTACTGGTTCTAAGGCAATGCAGGGAAGGTTGTATTTTGCTGATAAAATGGCATAAATTCCAATACAAGAACCGGCATCTACAAAGAGTGAATATTCCTGAACATGATCAAGAAAAAAGCGTTTTACCCCCCATTCGTACCGAAAATTGGCAAATTGAAAGTCATTGGTATTCTTTCTGCAGAAAAATTTGCCGACAGAGGTTTGAATGATCCTGTCTTTGGAATGTGATTTTTTGCTAATCAGGTATCTTGCTGATGCGACAACAGACCTGAAGTCGCCATGTTTCGTGTATTCTATGAAATACCAGAAATAGGTATTGATTTTTTGCAACATATCTTGTTTTGTCTGTGATTGGTTAGTAATTAAGTAATTGAAAATTCTCAATTTTCCATTGTCAATTATTTATGATGTTCTTTCCCAGATTTCTGTTTCAGGATTGTATTTTTTAATAATTTTTGCAGGATTTCCAGCCACAACCGAATAGGAGGGAACATCTTTTGTCACGACGGATCCGGCGGCTATCACCGCATGTTTTCCAATGGTTACCCCGGCAACGATCACCACATTTGCTCCAACCCACACTTCATCTTCCAGTGTGATTGTTTTCTTTGTAACAGGTTGATTGTGCGGAGGTAATGTGATGTCCTCATAACCATGGTTGAGTCCTGACATCACGATGTTTTGAGCCAGGATCACATCGTTCCCTATCGTAACCGGTCCAATCAACACATTCCCCATACCGATGCGTGAACGCTGGCCAATGAGTACATCGCCCACACCATTGTTGATGGTACAAAAATCTTCGATGGTCGAGTTATCTCCCAACACGAAGTTGTTGAACGGCATCACATCGATTCGGCTGTTTCGGCAGATTCTTGCGTTTTTGCCTTTGGTATGTTTGAAGGGATTCAGAAATAATTTCACCCAGAGACGTGGTCTGGCCTGGTTTTTGGGCATCATGGCATTCAAAACCAGCTGTTTTAGCCATGGGTTCCTTTTAATGATATCTATCAGACTCATAATCGTTTTTTTACTTTTTCAATGGCTTTGGCTATTTCATTTACATTGTTTTCCCAGGTATGTTGTTTGGCAAACTCTTCCCTTTTCAGGTGTTTTTCCGGAGTATCCTCCTGGAGTGCTCTCTCAACGCATGCAATGTACTCCTCTTTCGTTGTTGCAAGATAGGTATAATCGTCAAAAACACTCATCGCTTCCGTCTTGGTAGCTACCGTGGGTTTACCCATTGCGAGGTATTCATCAATTTTTCTGGGATAATTTCCGATGGTGACCGGACTGAGCAACTGTGGATTAATGGCGACATCAAACCGGTTAAGGTAGGAGGGAAGTTCGTTTCCTGGCTTGTTGCCAAGAAAATGCACATTTTTTAACTGGTGCAACCGGCTGTTTTTGAAGGATTCATCCTCCGGACCAACCAAAACCAGGCTCCATTCCGGACGGGTTTCAGCCAGGTATTCCAGTACTTTCAGATCGAGTCTGAGCGACAATAAGGCGCCAATGTATCCGATGATCGGATTTGGAATATCTTTTATGTCATTGGGAATAGAAGTAACCATCAGTTGGTCAAAAAGAGAGACATCACACCCCTGGCCAACATAAAATGAATTGGGATTGAAAGCTCTGGCCAGCGAAGCCAGGTAGGTAGAGTTAGCTACAACCAGGTCAGACTTTTTCATGTGAGCTGCTTCCAGCCTTATTCCCTGCTTCATCCAGTAATTGACAGCCACCAGGTTGTCCCTGGTATAATAAATATAAGTCTCCGGATTTAAAAGCTCCTTCAGGTAGAAACTACGGAACATATCACTGTCATTGAAAATAACAATATCTTTGAAACCCAGCTGATCAGCGGCCATCTTAATTTGTTTGGCGAATCTTTTGTTGTTGATCTTGTTCAGCCTGTCAAAAAGGAATGGCGATTTGATCCAATTGATTGACTCGATTACAGTTGCCGGAAACAGGTTCCACAGATTGGAGGATATTTTTACAATTTCGGGTTTTCCGCTTTTCACAATTTGGATCCTTCTCCTTGTCCGCTCCAATTTTCGTTCCCTGAACATGGAGATCCGGTCCAAAGGAGCATTCACATAGAGAACCCGGTTATTCTTTGCAAATTCAGTAGCAATATTTTTACAGTTGCTGCCAATTTCAATGTCCCAGGCCTGAATTCCTACAACAATAATATCTCGATTTACCAACATACAGGCTGTTTAAATATCAATTAGTTTTTACCGGCTTCAATCTCCCGGTAGATTGCCAGAACATTTTCGGCCATTGCTTTCCATGAAAACTTAGCGGCCTGGATCAATCCTTTGGTAATCATCGTATCTCTCAGTTCCTGATCGGTAAGAATGCGAATCATGGCAGCGGTAATCTCCTCGGGCTTGAAAGGATCGATGATCGCTGCGGCATCTCCTGCCACTTCAGGCATCGATGAGGTATTTGAAGTGATAACAGGGGCTCCGCAGGCCATTGCCTCCAGCATTGGAATACCAAAACTCTCGCGTAGCGACGGGTACAAGAAGAGCTCGCACTGACAATAGATGGCAGGCAAATCTATATTTACTACATATCCCGTCAAAACGATTTTATCAATTAGCCCCTTGTCTCCAATCTCATCCAGTAGTTTTTCCAACTCCTGCAGGTCGTAATCCAGCATCACCATTTTCAGGTCCGATCCGGTCTGTTTTAAAAAATCAGAAAAGGCCTTGAGTGTCCCTTTGGTATTTTTCTTGGGATCTGTGTTTCCCAGAAAGAAAAAATAGCGGTCGGGCAGATGGTATCTCTCCTTCACCCTTTTCAGTTCATCCTGATCTGTTACTCTTTTAAAGTATTCACTTACTCCGTTGTACACAGCCACAAGCTTTGTACTGTCGGCCATTCCGAAGAATTGAGCAATCCTGTTTTTTTCAAAGTGGGAAACAGTAATTATCTTCCGGCTCATTTTTACAATCTTCGGGACGAACATTTTACGGTAGACATTTCCGAATTTCTGGTACCAGCTTCCTGTTCCACTGAGTATCTTGAAATAGCTGCTCTCCATGTAGATAATGTCGTGGAGGGTAACCACAAGAGGAATGGAAGTGAATATTGGTGCTGTATTACTGGTGCAATGGAGAATCTGGCATCCGGCTGCTTTTGCGGCATTTGGCAAAGCAATTTGTTCCCAGAAAGGATAGAGTCCACCAGCAAGTCTTACAATCTTAAAATTGCAGCTTTCCTGAATGACTCCATCGTCTTCATCCGGTTTGATAAAAAGGATGTATTCATTTTGTGTATCAATGGTTTGCAGGTTGCGGATCAACTCCATGGCAACCATATCCATCCCGTGTTTTTTCTTCCGAAAGATGCGTTGTGCTTCAATACCAATTATCATAATTATTGCTTCAGGAATCAACAATTCTCAATAGGAACATACTATTAACAATTTTAACCAATCAATTGTTTTCTGATTCTGTCATAAACAATCACTTCCAGCAAATAGGAAAAGAGAATCATCAAAACAATGTAGATTCCATATTCCAAAATAGGGTTGTTCAGAAACTTCAAATAAGTCGCATTAACTACAAGATAATCGTGCGAAATGTAAATTACGTAGGAGCAAGGAGCGAGGTATTTGAAAGGTCCTAATAAAAGATTAAACCCAAACCACTTCAAGTTTTGCCAAATGACGGCACCGAAGAGCACCATGGCAGCGAAAACGAAATGCCGCAATTCAACAATCGGATAGGCAACAAGCGGATAGTCGTAGGATTTAGAGTCACCATAATGAATCCAAAGGTTTAGCGCCAGGATGCAAATGATTGTTAACAAGAGATAGCCTTGCGGAAGAATTCTTCTGATGGTAATTTTAACTCCAGACAGATAATCGGTGGCAAATCTTACCCCGGTCCACCAAATGGCAAAATACATGAGCAACCTATTGACAATGAATGGATAGAAAAGATAGGAGAGTGCTGCTGCAATGGTTAGCCAGCCGACCCAAGTGTTGAGTTTATCCTCCTTGATTTTTGTCGCGAGAAAAAAGAAAAACATGTAAAACCACCATTCGTAGGAGAGCGACCAAAGTACTCCGTTACCCATGTAAGTTCCTGAAAGAACATTTGGTTTTTCTGTGATAACATCCTGAAGCATAAACAGATTACCAAATAAAGTCTTTAATTGGGGGGATACCATATAGCCTTCGTGGTAACATTTCAAAAGATACCCTATCAGAAAGATGAAGATCAAAGGAACATAGAGTCTGATGAAACGTCTCAGGAAATAGTTGCGGAATGATTTGTCCTTCGATTTTTCATAGGTGTATTTGATGACAAAACCGGATAAAACAAAAAATACAATAACTGCTTCCGTTCCAAACCGGAATAGAAAACCAATGTTGATGTCAAACAGATAAAATTTTTGTGGAAGAACATGGAAAAATACCACGTACAAGGCTGCAAATCCACGTAAGGCTTCCAATCGCTCCAGTCTGGGTTTTTCCATCGTTTGATTTTAGTATAAGACGTAGTATAGAATTGTATAACAAATAGTTGATCGATTTGTGCATTAATTAATCATCAGGATGCTGTGTGCCTGGTATGGATAAATTGCTTGTTTGCCCCTTTAATTTTTAGCAATGATCCCATCATGAGTAACATACCTCCTGGTAAGCTCATCAGGGCACGGGCCGTTTTACTGTTGTAGAAAGAGCCTGGTATAGCGAAGAAAAATGCCAGGAGGCAGAAAAGCGCAACTGCTCCCCATAACTCTGTCAACAAGATGCTTCCGTCTATCAAGATGTTTAGCAAGACAAAGAGTGTTCCGAACATAATTACTGACCCAAGTAGCAATACCCTGGGAGGTTGAATGAACTGAATGGCCTTGTCGAAGTAGTCGAAATTACCTTTCAACAGCAAGTCCTTCAGTGAGTTCCAAAAGTAGTGTTGAAAATAGTGCAACTGTGCCGAAAGCCATCTTCGGCGCTGGTTGCTAAATACTTCCGCCTTTTGAACTTTTTCGTCGTACACATAAGCGTCATCGAGGTAGAGAATTTTGTGTCCGGCCTTCAGCAACTTCAGTTCAATTTCTTTGTCAAAGCCGCCAACAGCGGTCACACCAAACATCATTTTTTTGAAATAGGGATAGTCGAAGGCCATGCCGGAACCAATGATGGCCGAAGAAAAGCCGAGTACCCGATGACCTTTCCTGAAAATATGGTTGTTGATCTCTTCGCTTACGGAGTCAAGAATGGCCAGGGAGGTATTCATATTTTTCGCGGTCCTGTGCCCCTGGACGGCGATGCATTTTTGTTCGAAGGCGCTATTGATTTTGGAGAGAAAATCTTGGGCCATGATGTTGTCGGCATCCAGAATCACAGCCACATCATAGGATTCTGTAAGCTGTTCCATTGCCTTGTTAAGGGCTTTTGATTTTGTACTTTTTTCGAAGGCTACTTCAATGACTTTCAAAGGTAATTTGCGCAGTTCAACTAAGGTCTCTGGCTGAAAGGAGTCTGCAATAATAATGATGTCAAATGACTCTGACGGATAGTCCTGCGATAGGGCCTCCTTGGCAACAGGGACAATTACCTCATCTTCTTTGTAACCAGGAACAAAGACTGCCATTTTACGGAACTTAGCTGTTGCAGCTGGTTTTCTTTGTCTGTAAAAGAGTCCGGCAAATGAAAAAACGAATATGTAAAGGGTTGACAATCCGAGGATAATCAATAAAAATACTTGTATTGTATTGATTATATGCATATTTGTTAATTGTTAAGTTTTGGATTTGTATGAATATCCTTCGAAAAGAGATTTCTAAGATGCCAGCCAATGGCCCGGGAATAGGATTTGAAATGTCCTTTTTCTTTTTTTAGTGCGAATACAAGTAAATTTTTCGGAATGGCTACGAATACCTGGTACAGGATGGCGATAAAAAAAGTAAAGCCAGTGACATTTCGGCGAAGATAAAGCAGACGGGCACGGTTCATGTAATAGGTCTTGAAGGGACTCATCTTGCCCGTCGAGATCGACTCTTTGTGCAGCACAGTGGAGTTGTGGACGTACCACAACCGATAACCGGCTCTTTTTATACTTGCACACCAATCGAGCTCTTCGTAATAGAGAAAATAACATTCGGGCATTAGTCCGACTTCAGCGATGACCGAAATGGGAACCATCATGGCAGCCCCGTGAACAAAATAGGTTAGGGTATCTTCCTCAAACTGCCCCTGGTCGACCATGCCATGGCCAATCCCGTGGCTGCGCATGGTGTAGAGGTTCATGGGTGACTGACCGCAGAACTGTATAGTATCCGGATGGTGGTAAAACTTGATTTTAGGACTTACAGCTCCGATCTTTGAATCGGATTCACATTTTGCGACCATTGGCTCCAGAAAACCCGGATCAACCACCGTATCATTGTTGATGAATAAGACATATTTTCCTTTGGCCTGCCTGATCCCAAGATTGTTGCCTCCGGCAAATCCCAGGTTCACAGTGCTTTGTATAAAATTAATTTCAGGATATGATTGCTTCAAAATGACGGGATCGTCATTTGGGGAGGCGTTGTCAACAACAATGATTTCAATATTCGGATAGGTAATCAGACGAAGTGAGGCTAGAAGATCGAGCGTAACCTCCGGATGATCGTAATTTACGGTAATGATAGAAACCAGTGGCTGATCCATTTGAATATCTCAATAAATTAATGGCAAAGTTGTTATGACCACTAAATCTAACAATAAAACCCCAAATGAGATTTAGTTCATGAGATATTTCTCTTGTTCTTCTATTATTTTTATTTTACCTTCCGGCAAAGGAGTATCAAACTTTTCTGTATTTAACAGTAAAGCCATTGATATATAAATTGTTATTGAGGTGGGAAAGGTTCCCAATACCGCATTCCCATAGGAGGCAACCATCACACCTGCCATTCCCGCCAACAAAGCTGACATTTTGATCTTCAGTATTGGATCACGAATTCTATTCATGATCAGGTAACCCGATTTGATCACGATGTAAAAAAGAATAAAGAGATGAAGCAGCAGTCCCACAATCCCCTGTTCCGCCCAAATCAACACATACCAGCTATCGGTTGCGATGTTCGAAAGGAATCCATTGGGAACATATTTTTTCGCCTTCACACCGGCCTGTCCAAGTCCTCCTCCAAAAGGTCTGGTCACAAGATAGGCCTTCAAGATTCGCTGGTTTTCGAGCCTTACCTGGAAAGAAGGATCATTCGGATCGAAGGCGGTTCTCATGCGTCTTATTTGCTCATTTCCATCTCCAATGGAGGTGAATTTGAAGAAGACAAAGATCAAAACCAACGCGATGAATCCTGACAGCATGACCATTTTGTTCTTTTTCAGGATAAAATAGGTTCCCAAACCTACTATAGGAATACTTATGGCACCTCTGGTTCCTGAGAGCAGCATCCCGTAAAAACCGAGAAGTGCAACGATGATGAAGAAGGTTTTTTTTCGCCAATCCTTCTCCTCAAAAAAAAGGATCAACGCCACAACTCCTGAATAGGCCTGATTGGCCCCGAATTGTCCGGCATCGTTCAGAAACGAAAAGATTCGCAATTTCCCGAACAGAACATGCGTTTGTGCCGCTCCTGCATCCAGCCAGGCCTGTTCAAATCTGTCGACACCCCATAAATGCTGGGCAACTCCTTTGATAGAGGCCAGAAGGGACAAACCTGCCCACAGGTAAATAATGTAATCGATTTTTTTGTTGGTATCCACCAAAATCAGGGTCAATACAATGATTAAAAGCATGTACAAAGAGATACCCCTGATACTGCTCGCCCATGCGGCTACGCTTTGCGATTCAGGATTAACCAACTCAAATAAGGAATAACCAAACCAAATGATGGCCAGTATTGTGATGTCCTTTTTAGCAGGTTTCCACTCTGTTTTGTCGTAAAACTTGTTAAATATCAGTGCAATAAAAGTCAGGAAGAGAATGCCATCCATCAACAGACCCACCTGTAAATCTACATAGCGAGCCAATCCAAGAAGGGTAAAACCGAAGAATACGGCTGTGTATATACCAATAACCGGATAAAGGAACAACAGATAGAAGTAGGCGGACACAAAAGGAAGTATCAACAATCCCAAACCGATCGTTAGTCCCAGTTTCGCAATCATCAAAGCAGATAAAACCAGCAATGAAACCATTACAAGTAGGTTGACGGGAGATCTCATCCGGTCTGAGCCGGTGGTACGTTCAAAGGGGTTTAACATTTGCTGGGTAGACTCTTTTTTTAATTAACATACTATCCTTTAATTACTTCGACCAAGATTAATTTTTACTTGATCATACATCTTTTTGTAAAAGTCAATGCCACTGGTAAAAATGAATCTGTAATTCAACTTTAATTCTTTGTCCATGTAATAGTACCCAACTACAATGCCAATACAAGTGAAAAATATGGAAGCTACGGCAACCATAGACAGGGATTTGAAAACAAAAATTGCGATTAAATCTCCAATGACATTGGCTAAGACCATGTACAATACCTTCATAAAATTGATGTTGGGTTTGTTGATGCTGTCGAGTCCGATTCCGGTCATCCGGTCGATCGGAAGCAAGAGTCCATAAATAGAAAAGATGCGCATGATAGTGGCAGCGTTAAAGCCTGTAACCGGATCTGTTCCAATATATTGCTTTCCTCCCAATACCAGAATAAAGAGATCGGCAAAAACAAATGTCACCAGACTAATGGCTATAAAGAGATAAGTCATTGCACCTGAATAGGTGTAAAAAATATCTTTTACTTCATCAATTTTCCCTTGCATGCTGGCTCTTGATAACTTTGGAAAGGCGGTAGCGGCAAAGCTTCTCAATGGAATTTGCTGCAATTCAGTTAGTTTCATTGGAATACTGTACAATGCCACTGCAGCAGTACCCAGCGGACTGAAGCTGATGATGAAGGTATCCGCACTGCGGAGAAGATTGGTGCCAATCAGTGTAAATGTGGTGTACTTACTGAATTGAAGCAAAGTTTTCACATTTCCTTTTGTTGCTTTTGTCAGGTACTTCAAACCATCCCATCCCTTGACAATGCAAGTTCCGGAGGCAATGGCATCTATAATCAGGAAGGACCATACAAGTTGTAAAAGTGTCAGGTGCAGGAAAAGAAAATTAACAGCCACCACAAGGAAGAAACCAACACTCTCGATAGATCGGATCATCAATATTTTTCCGAATTTAAGATCGGCCTGCATGATAACCAAGGCCGTATTCATAGGCAGATTGATCAGTGCGAGCAGGGGATACCACTTGAAAAACAGTTCGTATCCGCTGTTATGAATCGGCCGGGAAAAAATAATTAGCGTGAGATAGAGCAGAATAACGATAACAATAGTTGCTACAATACCTATTAGTCCGTTTGAACCAATAAACTTAAGCCGCTCTTCAGGTTCGGCTCCGGATAGATAGCGAACAATAGCCGTATTGATAATCCCATAGCGAAACATCTCGATAAATGCGGCAGCCGAAATGAAAATCACCCATTCACCAAATATCTCCATTTGAAAAGTACGTGCCAACAAGGCAAAACCTGCAATCCCAAAAAAAGAGATAACAAGGTTACCTGTTAGAGAAAGGAAGTTATCTTCCTTGATGACTTTCATTATTACGTTCATATACAAATATTTAATAATGAAAATGATGGATTGCTTTGGTGATAAAATTTTATTTTTTGTGAATTATTCTTTTTTGTCCCCAATCATCATGGCCCATTTTTCAATGCAACTCTTTATCTGGAGTATTGACAATGGTTTGTTGAGAAAATCATCCATTCCCGTAGCAATGCACCTCTCTTTATCTACCTGATGAGCATTGGCCGTAATGGCGATGATCAAAGGCCGTTGAACTCCATATGTACCAATAATTTGCCGCGTTGCCTCGAGACCATCCATTTCCGGCATTTGAATATCCATAAAAATAATATCAATTTGCAATCTATTTAACGCATCCAGCACCTCTAATCCATTGGCTGCTAAGTGAATGCTATATCCAAGTATTTGAAATAGCCGATTGATCAATTTTTGATTGATCGTGTTGTCTTCTGCAACAAGTATGTTTAACGGGTACAAATCATTGATCTTTTGCACTTGTTGTGGTTTTGTGGGTTAATTTTTCTGATCAGGGAATTTTCTATCTCCCCAAAGTTGGATGATGTGGATGAGCGCCTCAATCTTCATAGGCTTGGTAATGTAGTCGTCCATGCCAACTTCCAGACACTTGTCACGATCGTCGGCCATCGCGTTGGCGGTCATGGCAATGATAATGGGACGATCTTCTTTCCTATGCTCAATGATGATTTTGGTTGCCTCATATCCGTTCATGAGAGGCATCTGGATGTCCATGAAAATCAGATCATAATTCTTTCTCTTCAATGCATCCAGGGCCTCAACGCCATTCACGGCAAGATCGGCCTTATATCCCAATAGCCTGAATATGTTGGTAATAAGCTTCTGGTTAATTATGTTGTCCTCAACAATAAGAATGGTATATGGATATTTGAGTGCAACTTCACCCAGCTTATCAAAATCTTTTGGTTTGGCAACATGAATTATCGTATTTCTAGTACTCATACATTTTGATGTCATTAATTCAGTTTAGGTAGGTTCATTACAAGCCTTTTCTAAAACTTATTTTTTGAGAAAAACTGAAGTCGAAAAAACTGTTTGGCATATTGACGCATTATACCTCTTTCCTTTGGTAAATCACCCAATACTGATTCCATCACTTGAAGTTCTGCCCCATTCAAGATGAAGTGGGTTTTGTTTTCGGCCAGTTGCATCATTACATTCAAAACTCCTTGATCAGCAGATGACCACACCCTGTTTGAACGACAGACGAGAAGGGCGATGTCGGCATTAATGATCAAATCGACAGGATAAGGATAATATAGAATAGAAGGAATCTCTATGAGCACATAATCAGGAATATACGATAGTTTGACGCCATTTTGGTTTAAAATATCCTCGTAACTCTTTGCAAGATAGAATTGATCATTTACCTTGTAATAGCAGATCTCCTCCTGGGGCAGATAATTTGCAGGATTAGCCAAAAATTGACTGTTTGGATCTGTCCTTGTATCCGGATAGCCCAAAAGCCAATTGATGATAGAAAATTTACCGGGTTCTGGTGGGGTTCGCAGAACCTTGGTTGCGACAAAATTATCGGGAAAGCCCAACTGCGAATTTTTCGAATTATGCAGTGATTGGAGGGAATAATTCAAGTAAAATATTTTCTCACCCTGCATTTTTAGCTTTTGGGCCAGATTTCCCGCAATAACCGTCTTCCCTTCCTCATTTATCGTGCTGAAAATGAGGATGGTTTTGGTTTGCTTTTCAATGTGCGACTTTTTCAAAAATAATTCAATATTCTGGATGGCAATTTCCAGCATTCGATTGGTAATGTAAGGGTAATTGATCCCCTTTACCTTAAGGAGTATCTTGGGAAAAACTGCCAGAAAGGGCAACTTCAATAAGCGGGAGACCCTGGCAGGATTCTTCAGGGTATTGTCAAAGAATTCCAAGACAAAAATATTCACCAAAACAATCATGAAACCAAGCATTGCAGCTGCTATAACCATCAATTTCCTTTTGGTAGGTACTGGATTCAACGGATAATAGGGTGGATCAACTGTTTTAATAATAGAAGCCAGCTCATTGTCCTGCATTTTCAATCTGGCGAGATTTAAACTGCGCAGAATATCCAGATATTGCTGTTCTGACACTGAAATCTCCCTTTCAATTTTTTTGATATTTGATCCTGCGGGCACATATACGTCATATTGTTTCTGAAATTCCTTCATTCTTTGCGATAATACCTTCATCCCAGCCTTAATATTTTCGGCTTCAATAACGTTGTTGATCCAATCGTTAAGTAATTTACTGATTGGAATTCCATCAGGAGAATTGTTAGAACTGTACAATTGATTTACTGCCTGTGTGATATCATCTTTTAATTTATTCGCACGAGCTTTCATATCAACCAATTTCTTTTGATCTATTGTTTCTCCCATACCTACAGTTTCAGCAGATGCAATCTTGTAATTCAGGTCAACAAGTTGATTCCGCTTTTCAATGATATTGGAATTATTTAACAGAATTTGATGCTGATTGCCGAGTTTCTCTTCGAGACTTTGTATCGCAGCTTGTACCCCGGCGAGTCTAATTCTATTGTTGTTGTATAGAACATCCAAATCTTCTTTTTTTAGTGCAACTGTCTTACTTTGTTCATTGAAATTGATGATGTTGTTATCCGTATTAAATTTCAGTAACTTATCTTCGGCAACTTTAAGTTGATATCCAGCCTGCTTTAACTGAAAATCAAAATACCTTACAACGTCATCAGAACGATTTTTTTTGATGTTTTTGTAATTCTTTATGCACACTTCTGTAAAAATTAAAAGTGTTTGTTGACATATTCCCGGTTCATCAGTTTCATACTTTAACTGAACGAGGTCACTATTGGCTATCCTCCAGATACGAATGGACGAGATAGCATCAATGGAGTAATGTGGGTGAACATAATTGAGTAATTTGTATACAAAGTTGGTGTCATTTTGCAACATAAGCTTTGTCAGGTTTGATACTGTTCTTTCATATGCACTCTGATTAACTGATTCAGGATATGAGTCAATGTTTACCGGGTTAAGTTGGGAGAATGGGAAAAGATTTGTACTATCAATCTGGTTGGGAAAAGCAGCCGAATCTTTGTAGGTAACATTAGATTTAGCATTGGGTTCTTTACCTACAATTAATTTTTGACCTAATTTGATTTTATTACTTTGAAGACTATTCAGCATCCTTATTTCTAAGACAGAAATTTTATGTTGATGGGAAATTGAAAAAAGTGTTTCATCTGATTTTACGATATGTAAACTCAATTTAGGATGAATGGAGTCTTTTACTGAGGACAAAACCCTGGTTTCAGACGCATTAGGTTGCCTGCCGGATTCAGCTACCATAGATTTGATATAGACAGGAGCAATCCTTTGCAGTTCATCAAATGATTTTTTGGATATGTAACGAGGATCATATGTGGCAAGCATTAAATGTTTTGCCAACAACCTGATTGCAACCTCTTGTTGAGTTTTACGTGACTGAACAATACTGATTAAATTATCGAAAGCCGTATTTGAGGCCTGATAATTAAATAATTTATCCATCTCAACGCTTGATCCTGAGGCAATACCGGTGTAAAGAGTGGTCTCTGAAGCATACTGGGATGTAAGTTTTTTTGTCAAAATAGCGACTATACCAGCTAAAAGGACCGGTGTAACAAGTAAAAGAATTAAATGCCTTCGAACCAGATTTATGAAATCACTTAGTTTCATTTTTTATCGTTAGAATATTGTTTATTTTGAATTTAAAACCAGCTAATTCTTCAAGAATCATGTAAGCTGTTGTAAATTCAGTATACACAGTTTGGTAATCGGTTTCGGCAAGGGTTACGATTTCTGATATCTTTGAATATTCTGCTACTGACAATACACCATTTTTGAATTCTTTGTCTGCCATTTGTATATTGATATGAGAAGTTTCAAGATATTTCGATTTAATTTTAAGCAGTTTCATCTTCAAAATTAGGTCATTGTATTGCTTGATGACCGCCTGCCGTAACTCATCCCGTTGCACGGCTGCAAGGCTAATTGCCTGATCCATTTCTGTTTTCGCTGCACCAACCAGATGTTTGCGGTTTACAAAATCAAAAAGAGGGAGTTTGATGTATGCCCCGACTCCGTAGTTAAGCTGATTGTTTCGGGTAGCAATGACCGATGGGGTTTGCCCTGCAGCAGTGTTCATCGAAAAATTATCGAAGGTACCGTATCTGGCATCAGATTGTAGACCCAGATTTTCCATCCAGCGTATACGGTCTGATTTCAATTTGAATTCATTGACAATGATTTGCTGATCCCTGAATTTTACATATGGATTCTTTGCAATTGCAGAATCTATGATGGTTTCCAGGGGAGGAAGCACGGACTCTATGTCGAGTGTCACCAAGTTTTGCTCATCTTTCTGTTGAGCAGAGCAAGGATGTTGAGTTGATAGAAAAACCAAAACCGACGATAGTACCAAAATATATTTCTTCACAAGGCATAAAATAAGGTTAGCACCAATGATCCTTTTATTTTTTACCGGATCAGTTGTTACAAATATATCAAAAAGCCAATCAAACTGTATCCTTTTGAAAGAGTGCAGGAACTGTTCTGAGTATCAGCTTAAGATCGTACCAGAAGGAATATTTGTCACCAATAAAGTGATCGGCATATTCATTATCCAATCTCATCCGCTCCTCTTCAGACATCACACCGCCTTTCCCCCTAAGTTCTACTTGTCACAAACCGGTTATTCCTGCCGGTGCAAGGAATCTTTTGGATGCCAATCCCCGGGTAAGCAGTTCTGCTTCGTAAACGGGCAGGGGCCGGTTTCCTACAATAGACATATCGCCCTTGATGACATTGATAAGCTGGGGTAGTTCATCGATACTGGTGTTACGGATAAACTTTCCAACCTTGGTAATGCGCGGATCATCTGCAATTTTGATGAAAGCGGACTTGGTTTTTGCGATCTCTCTTTTTTGTGTATTGTACCAGTAATCGCACATTTTCTCACTTCCTATGTGCATGATGGGTGAACAACTCTTGCCATGAGGCAATTTGGCACAAACAGGACATGGCTTGGAGAAGTCTATTTCATGATGCTCAGAAGAGGTGGAATATTGATTTTTGTCCCTGGCCAGATTTTTTAGTTCTTTATCCGCTCCTGTTCGCATTGAGCGTAGCTTGTAAAAATCAAACGGTTCGCGTCCGACTCTTTCGGAAATGTAATATACCTTTCCTTTGGATTCCAGCCGAATGGCCAAAACGACGATCAAAAGAATGGGAGACAGACAGATGAGTGCAAAGATGGCTACAAACAGATCAAATGCCCTTTTCGACCAGGGCATTTCATATTTCTGATCCTCTGTCAGGATCTTATGATAGGTCGAAATGGAATATTTATTTCTGTAGTCTGCCAAAAACCTGATGCGTCCTACCATACTATCGGCCGAAGGAAGCGGGAGGACAAAGAAATCATCCATCCTTGTCTCAAAGGCCTTCCTGATGAAATCCTCTCTGAATTCGTGCGTCAATAAAATGAAGGCAACTCTATCAAAATCAACTCTTTCTCTCAGCCACTCATGTATTTCAATTCCACTTCCTCCTGAGATGAAATAATCCGAAATGACCACATCCGGTTTTTGCCCTGACTTGAGGTATCTGATTGCTTCAAGCGCATTGGTACACTGAATTAACGAGACCTCAGGATGATCCTTAAGGCCCTTTATGCTATCAGACGACTGCCCAATGTATAACAAACTTAATTTTGTATCCATAATTTCAATCCCAAAATGATGAGGTAAAAGAATAACGGCAATTGTTTGAATTGCAGGTTTCTACCATTTTAAGGCATAATGAACCGGAAATAAATTCTTTTTAATCACTTCAGCCAACTCCTCAGGATTAAAAGGCTTTGCCAAAAAATCCTGCGCACCAAGCCTGTAGCATTTTACTCTCTCCTTGCTGCTCTCAACACCGGATAACATGATAACAGGTGTATGTTTGGTGAATCCTCTTTGTCTAACCTTTTCAATAAAAAGATACCCATCCATGTTTGGCATTTGGACATCGCAGATAATAAGATCGGGCAGGTTGTCTTCTAACCATTCAAGCGCATCTACACCATCACTTTTACTTTCAACTTCATAGGTTTTAGAAAGGAAATTCTGAAGAAGCAGTCGGATACTCTTCTCATCATCAACAATTAAAATTTTGTGCCTCATAACCAATTGCTTATTGTACTTGATTCAAATTGCTTCAATGGTACTCATAAGTAACCATAATTAATAGAAAATGTTCAACTATATGTAATATAAATTTGCTTAATTTAGAACCAAACTATTAATATATTAACCAAATGAGAAAAATTTTCAGGTTACTGGTAGTCTGCACTCTTTTGCTGGCTTTTACACCTGCCCAAGCTCAAGGGCAGAAGAAGACAGCTAAGGCTTCACAAAATATGCTTTGTCAGGGGGATTATTTCACAGAGCAGCAAGGTAAGGATTTTCTTGAAACACAGAAAAAGAGTTATACAACCCAAAAGGATTGGGAGAAACGCGCAAAACTCATTAAAGAACATATTCTAAAGGGTACAGGATTGACAAAATTCCCTAAGAAGTGCCCTTTGAACCCAATCATTGGGGCCAAGAGGGTTTTCGATGGTTACCAGGTACAAAATGTTGCCTTTGAAAGCTTGCCGGGGGTGTACGTAACCGGAAGCCTGTACACACCAACCAACGCTAAAGGCAAATTGCCGGGAATAATCAGTCCTCACGGTCACTGGCACAAGAAAGGGGATGTTGGAAGGTATCGTCCCGATGCGCAGAAGCGGTTTGCTGCACTAGCCCGAATGGGCGCCATGGTCTTTGGCTACGACATGGTGGGTTATGGTCAAATGGAAGAGCTTGGATGGAAGCACGATCATCCGGAGGTGCTTAAATTGCAACTTTGGAACAGCATCCGGTGCCTTGATTTTATTCTGGAAATGGGCGCCGATCCTGATAAGATTGCCTGTACGGGAGCTTCAGGCGGTGGAACGCAGACATTTTTGCTCACTGCCATCGATAACCGGGTGAAGGTATCTGTACCGGTGGTGATGGTCTCGGCCTATTTCTTTGGAGGTTGTGTTTGTGAGAGTGGCATGCCTATTCACAAGGATGTTGATTATCAGACAAACAATGTGGAGATCGCGGCCTGCGCAGCTCCCAGGCCAATGTTGCTGGTCTCTGACGGTGACGACTGGACCAAAAATAACCCCGAGGTTGAACTTCCTCACTTGAAATACATTTACAATTTCTTCGGCAAATCAGATTTGGTGCAGAACGTTCACCTTCCCAACGACAAGCATGGTTATGATATCAACAAAAGGGCGGCTGTCTACCCATTTTTAGCCAAATATCTGGGATTGGATCTTTCCAAAGCCATGAATCCGGACGGCACAGTCAGGGAAGATATGATCGTCATCGAAGACCAAAAGGTACTCTATCCTTTTGACGAACAGCATCCTTTTCCAGCAACCGGAATCAGATCGAATGACCTGGTAAAATGGTAAATGTGTAAAATTCAACACAAAGGACACTAAGGAAAACACAAAGGTCACAAAATAAGCAACTTACTTTGTGCCCTTTGTGGTAAAAAAACCGAGAAACTGTTTAAATTTTATTGTTCCCATTTTATTCATCAGAAATCACGTGATCAAGACTGTGCCATAGGCACATAATATCGGTAGAAAGAGAATTTAACGCATAATATCCCGTCCCGTACGGGACGGAATTTATCTCTTAATCCATTTTCTACCGATATTATATCCCTAACGGGACAAAAAAACAAATCTTAAACAGTCTCTGATAATAATCTTTCAAATAATGCATTACATGAAAGTTCTCCGAATCGCTGTTTTTATATGCCTTCTTCTGCAAGTTGTACCGGTTCCTTTGCAAGCCCAAAAATCTGATATAGATAAGTTGCATGGAGCCGCCTGGATTGCTGCAAAGGATTATCAGGTAATTGCAGATTCTCTTATGTACGGTGACCATCCGGCGCCGCTTTTCAGAAAGGATTTTACCCTGATCGGGAAACTCAAAAATGCAACTTTAACCATAACGGCCGCAGGGTATTATCTGGCCTCCATCAACGGTAAGGCCGTCCAAAACAATGTGCTGGATCCTGCCTGGACCAATTTCAGCAAGCGGATCTACTATTCGACTTACGATGTGACATCCCTGCTCAGGAGCGGGGCAAATACTATCGGTATTGAGCTTGGAAATGGCTTTTACAATTTGCTGCCATTGAAAATGTTTGGAAGGAACCTCAGAACCTTTCTGCCAACCGGAGAGCCTCAGTTTATTGCCATACTTCAGTTTACCTATGCGGATGGAACAACTCAGTCCATCGTCACCGACACAAACTGGAAAACGGCCGATGGTCCGCTGATGAAGAACAATGTTTACCTGGGAGTTCATTACGATGCGCGAAAAGAGATCAAGGGATGGAACCTTCCGGGATTCGACGACAGGTTATGGAATCATCCGGTAAAGATGAATGGTCCGGGAGGAGAACTGCTGCAATCTTTCTTTCCGGCTGTCAAGGTGACCAAGCAAATTCATCCGGTTGACATCCGTTCCGTTGGCAAAACCACCATCGTCGATATAGGCACCAATCTGACAGGCCTGTACAAAATAAAGCTCACAGGCGAACCGGGCGATACGATCCGTTTCAGGTTTGGAGAGCGCCTGTACGAAAACGGAACGCTAAATCCCATGACCACGGTGGCCGGGCAGGTGAAACAAAAGGGAAGGGGAGGACCGGGAGCGCCGGATATTGCCTGGCAGACAGATAGCTACGTGTTCGGAGCCGAAAAAACGTCGACCTGGCAGCCCCAATTCTCGTTTCATACCTTTCGGTACATGGAAATCACAGGATTGAAGTACTTACCTCAAAAAGAGGATATTGAAGCCCAATTTTTTCACTCGGATGTGGAGAATCAGAACCGGTTTACCTGCTCTTCCCCGATCCTGAACGATATCCAGAAGATCTGTCGGCAGACCTTTCTGAGCAACCTGATTACAGTGCAGTCGGACTGTCCGGCCAGGGAGAAATTCGGCTACGGAGGTGACCTGAACGCAACCAGCGAAACGTTTATGTACAATTTCGACATGCAATCCTTTTACCGAAAAACGGTTTATGACTGGGTAGATGCCATGCAGGACTCCATCTTTATCGACACTGCACCCTATGTCGGGATCAAATATTGTGGCATCAGCTGGGAATCGGCTTTTCTGACCACCCAATACAAACTGTTTCAGTATTATGGAGATACTGCTATCGTCAATGAGTTGTACCTGAAGGACCTTGAGTGGATGGACAAAGTGAAAAGGTTGCACCCCAACGGGATTGTCGACAAAGGGCTCAGCGACCACGAGTCGATGGTAAAAGTTCCGGTGCAGTTGATAGGAACGACCCACTACCTCGACTGCGCCCGCATCATGCAACGATTTGCGGAGATCAGGCGCGATAATGCCAATATCAAAAAATTCGCTGAACTGGAAAAAATCCTTACCAGGAAGCTGCTCGATCAGTTTTGGTACCAGCCGGTTCCGGATCCGATCAACCGGCAGACCCTGTTTTCGACTTTGATCTACTACCGGATCATTCCCCCGAAAGAGATTCCTGCTGTCACCGACTCCCTGCTCAAGGCCGTCCACAGCGCACCGGCAGGCCATTTCACCACCGGTATCTTTGGTACCAAATACATTCTGGAGGCGCTTTCCATGACAGGTCATGCCGATGAGGTCTTCAAGATTGTAAACAGCGCGGTCTATCCGGGCTGGGGTTTCATGATCAGCAAGGGGGCCACCACCTTGTGGGAGACCTGGAAAGAGAGCGACAACACCTATTCCAACTGCCATCCCATGTTCGGAACCGTTTCTGAATGGTATTTCCGGTGGCTGGCAGGGATCAGGCCGTTGGACGAATCTCCCGGTTTTAAAAAATTCCTGGTAGCCCCGGTTTTTCCGGAAGGGCTCAACCATGCTGAAGCGGTTTACCATGCCCCTGCCGGGGATATTAAAGTAGTCTGGAATCGGGATGATAAAGGCGGCATCATGATGATGTTGACAGTTCCTACTGGCACAACGGCCCTATTTAAACCATCAGAAAATGCGCGTAAACAGTGGAAAGTGACAAATGTAAACACAAAAATTTCCATCGAAACCCATCCTGAAAGTTCTTGGACGGTGCTTCGGGAAGGAATCTATTTGATCAAAGAAAGATAAGCCATCCGACCGGACATGAACTCATCAACACTTTGCTCAAAAACCGATAACAATACAGACTTTAATATACGCTAAAACGAAGGACCAATGAAATTATTAAATCTTGTTCTGATGCTCCTGTTTTTTGTTGCAATAGCCAATGCCCAAAAAATCATGGGCTTTACGGATGCCAATGCGGCAAAACAAATAGATTGGGAAAAACAATTCGATGCGCAATTGAACGCTAAAAACCAGGATACCTGGATGCAGTTTCTATCCTCTCATCCGCATCATGTGGGCAGTCCTCAGGATAAAGCGAATGCAGAATTCATGGCAAAATTGTTTCAGTCATGGTGCTATCAAACAGAAATAGTATCGTACTATGTTCTGTTTCCAACCCCTAAAACAAGATTGCTGGAACTCTTGGGCAGCAAGCCTTTTAAGGCAAAGCTGGAAGAACCAACTTTGAAAGAAGATAAAACATCAGGTCAAAAAACCGAACAACTGCCTTCTTACAATGCCTATTCAGCCGATGGTGATGTGACGGCTGAATTGGTCTTTGTCAATCATGGTATTCCTGCTGATTATGAAGAACTTGAACAGATGGGGATAGATGTAAAAGGCAAAATTGTAATCGCCAAATACGGTGGATCATGGAGAGGTATTAAACCGAAAGTGGCAGCCGAACATGGCGCTATTGGTTGCCTTATTTATTCCGACCCGGAAGATGATGGCTATGCACGGGGCGACGTATACCCTGAAGGTGCATTTCGTCCGAAGAACGGTGTGCAGAGGGGGTCGGTTATGGATATGCCTTTATATCCCGGAGATCCGCTGACTCCTGGTGTAGGAGCAACAAAAGATGCAAAACGATTGGACAGGAATGATGCCATCACAATTATGAAGATTCCTGTATTGCCGATCTCTTATGAAGATGCATTGCCTTTGTTGCAATCATTGGGCGGACAAGTAGTTCCTGTGTCGTGGAGAGGTGCTTTGCCGATAACTTATCATGTAGGTCCGGGTAAAGACAAAGTGCATTTGAAATTACAGTTTAATTGGGATATAAAACCTTTGTACAATGTGATCGCAAAATTGCCCGGAAGTGAATTGCCGGATGAATGGATCATTCGGGGCAATCATCACGATGCCTGGGTAAATGGTGCCGATGATCCCATCAGTGGTATTGTATCAGAACTTGATGAAGCCAGGGCCATTGGTGAATTGGCAAAGAAAGGATTTAAGTTAAAACGTACACTGGTGTATTGTGCATGGGATGGCGAAGAACCGGGCGTGATAGGTTCAACAGAATGGACTGAAGATCATCAGAATGAGTTGAGGAAAAAGGCCGTTTTTTATTTGAATACAGATGCCAATTCCCGCGGTTTTATAAGCGCTGCGGGTTCGCACACATTGGAACCTTTTTTTAATGAAATAGCGAATGATGTTATGGATCCGCAAACCGGGGTGAGCATAAAGGAAAGAAAATATGCTTCCGATATGGTAACTGCTGATAAAACTGCGCGGGTCAAAATGTCAGGGAATAAAAATATCAAACTTGGCGCTTTGGGTGCAGGCTCCGATTGGTCTGGCTTCCTGCAATTTTTGGGCATCGCATCTTTGAACCTGGGTTTTGGCGGAGAGGGACAAGGTGGGGAATATCATTCCATTTATGATTCTTATGATCATTTTATAAAATTCAAAGATCCCGGCTTTCAATACGGTATTGCTTTGTCAAAAACCGCTGGCCGGGCCATGATGAGAATGGCCAATGCCGATGTATTACCGTTCGATGTCAACAGTTTTTATAAAACACTGGCTGGTTACGTTACCGAATTGAAAACTTTGCTCGACAATACCAGGACCGAAACAGATCAGGAAAATAACATGATCCGGGATAAACTGTACGACCTGGCAAAAGATCCGACAAAAACTTACCAGGCACCAAAAATGAAGGATGAAGTGCCTTATCTTAATTTCAGCGACCTGGAAAATGCAATGGAACAGTTGAAAAACAGTACCGGAGAATTTCAGAAACAATATGGTAGTGCAACCCGGTTGCCCATCGATAAACAAATGGAACTGAATGGGATTTTATACAAAGTTGAAAGAAGTCTGATCAATGAAAAAGGATTGCCGCGACGGCCATGGTACAAACACCAGATATATGCTCCGGGATATTATACCGGTTACGGGGTCAAAACATTGCCGGGAATTCGTGAAGCCATTGATCAGCGAAACTGGAAAGAAGCACAGGAAAATATTGGGATCGTTTCAAGAACTTTGGAAAATTATACTCAGCAGGTGAGACAGGCGATGAATATTGTCACAAGATAAGCGTTGGAACGTCAGTTCATCAAATTCAATCAAATAAGATAATAAGGTTATTTTTCAATCAACGATCCTTTCCTACTAAGGTTTATGAGAAAAATAAGGTTTACAAATCCATTGATTTTTTCTCTCCCTTTGTCGTTGTCTCAAAAGAGAGGAGTTCTGTTAGAGACGACCGGCGGACGTTTCACCTCCAAATCCCGACAGCCCTTACAGCCGCCCGGCCGGGCGGCTCTTTTCGGGTGCAATTTTTAATCGCGGATAAATAAAAATGCGGTTACAAACCGCATCACACAAGTGTGCTTTGTACGATTTCCTCTTCAACGGCTTTGATACTTTAAAATAATTTATGTAAGTTTATCGTTCTTATAACCAGCTACAAACCAACCTCGGCATATTCAAATATAGTGTATAGAAGGAAGTTTGTAGCGCATATAAACGATTAGCAGCAAACAAAATAGAGGAACAGAAGGAATGAAAAGATTTTCAAAGCGACAAGGGCACACAATTAGCGACATAGAAATCACTGTTAGAGAAGATGCCCCTGTTGAATTAAGACATTTTATTGTTCAATGTGTTTATGATCTGCACAAGCAACCATCTTTTCTCAGGACTGTGATATGTAAAGTCTTGAGAAAATTCCCTGACAGAAATAATTGGGGTGAGTATCCAAATATCGCTTTAGAAGTAGAGGATTTAATTTTAGGTTGTGAGTGGTTCAATGTTTATGACATTATCGAAGCTATTTGGGATGCCTTAGATTTACCTGAAAGAGAAGAATTTACTAATGAACTAAATGACTATTTTAAAGAAACTGGAATTGGTTGGAAAATAGAATTCGGACTTATAGAAACAAGAGGGGATGAAAATTTTGAAAAAGTAATTTCTAAAGTGTCAATTGTATTAAATTCTGCAAGTCTGTTAACTGCAAATACTGAGATTAAGGAAGCAATAGCTGACTTGTCAAGACGACCTGCTCCAGACATAACAGGAGCTATTCAACATTCATTGGCTTGCCTTGAATGTGTTTGTAGAGAGGCAATAGGCGACCAAAAAGCAACTCTAGGCGACCTTATGAAAAAGGCAGATGGTGTAATTCCTAAGCCTTTGGACATAGCTATTGACAAAATCTGGGGTTACACATCTGAACAAGGGCGACATTTAAGAGAGGGAAGAACTCCAGATTATTTGGAAGCGGAATTAGTTGTTGAATTGTCTGCAGCTATTTCGACATATTTGGGTAAAAAACTTGGAGGAATAGACTACATAGAAAATCATGAGGCTGACTTACCATTCTAAAATCCGATTGCCTACTGCTAACAGAAGTTACTGTTAGCAGTTTGGTAAAGAGACATTAACTAATTAACTCCTAATGGATAGACCATTTAAACATAAGAATGTGGTAGGGACTTTTAACAGTCTAAATGAGCTTAATAGTAAGAAAAAACTTAAGATTAAAGAACCAAATTCACCCTTAAATAATCAACAAATTGAAGTATGGAAAAATGGTAACAATTTTGAATTTTCAATAGGGAGGTTCTAAAAATTCATTTTTTAAAAATTATTTGAAAAGTGGGGCAGTATAATTTCTGACCTCGATTGATTCAATCTTAGCTCCGGTTAATTTGATCGAAAAAACGCTAAAAAGAATTGCTCTGATTCCGTCT
>JAPLDT010000006.1 GCA_026391315.1 Bacteroidia bacterium | reverse complement strand
AAGCAATCCGTTGTATCCCTAAAAATTTTCTTCCTAAAATATTTGCGCATCTCAAATAATATTTAGATATTTGTCTAAATATCTATTTGTCGTGAATATTTTCTTCAAAGCGTTGAACGATCCTACCCGGCGTGAGATTCTTGAGTTGCTCAACAAGGGAGATATGACTGCAGGTGAGATTGCCGACAGCTTTAGCATGACGAAGCCAAGCATCTCTCATCACCTTGACTTACTGAAACAAGCCGGTCTTGTGGTGAGCATCCGGGAGGGACAATACATCAAATACTCGATCAATACCACGGTGTTTGATGGAGTGGTGATGTGGTTGATGCAGTTTAAGAAAATATGACCCTTCGGCTACGCTCAGGGACCGAAACACTAATGGTCATGGTTGTCTTTATTGTCCTGCGAAATGTAAAAAAGAGAAATAAAGAGAAATAAATAGAAATATATTGAAGTAGGTTGCAATAGACACTTGTGAATAAAGAGTTAAAAATAGAAAAAATGAAAAACATTGCAGTAGTATTGGTTTTGGTAATGTCCGTACTTGGGTTATACGGGCAGGAGATTACAGGTCAATGGAATGGGGCTTTGAAGGTACAGGGAATGCAGTTGAGGATTGTCTTCAACATTACAGGGAATGACAAAGGTTACAGTTCGACCATGGACAGTCCGGATCAGGGTGCAAAGGGCATTCCGGTTACGACAACAACCTTCGGGGATTCCAAATTGAAGTTGGAAATACCCAACATGAGAATTGAATACAATGGCGAATTAAAGGAGAACATGATTACCGGAACCTTCAAACAAAACGGGATGGAGTTTCCGTTGAATTTGTCGAAGGAGAAGATCGAAAAGCAAATTGTAAAACGGTCGCAGAACCCAGTTCAACCCTATCCATACTATTCGGAAGAGGTGACCTTCCCGAACGGCAAAGCCGGCATCACTTTGGCCGGGACCTTAACCATGCCTTCCAAAGAGGGGAAATATCCTGCTGTTATCCTGATTACCGGAAGCGGACCTCAAAACAGGGATGAAGAGCTGATGGGGCACAAACCCTTTTTGGTACTTTCTGATTACCTGACCAGGCAAGGTATTGCCGTGTTAAGGTACGACGACAGGGGAGTAGGCCAGTCGAAGGGTGATTTTAAAAGTGCAACTACCTTGGATTTTGCATCGGATGTTGAGAGCGCCATTGCTTACCTGAAAACCAGGGCTGAGATCCTTCCCAAAAAGATCGGTCTCGTTGGTCACAGTGAGGGCGGGATCATTGCTCCCATGGTGGCAGCCGGGACCAAAGATGTGAATTTTATCGTTTTGCTTGCCGGCACTGGCATTCGTGGCGATAAATTGCTGTTGCTTCAACAAGAACTTGTAGCGAAAGCTGCAGGCATACCTGAGAACGAGATTCAAAAATCCAGGGAAATAAATACCAAATCATTTGAGATCGTAATAAAATCGGTCAACGCTGATACTTTAAAAGCAGATTTGAGAAAATTTTTGGCGGAGACCATGAAGAATAGTCCGGATTATGCCAAACCAAAGGGGATGACAGATGATGATTTTATATCTCTCCAGGTAAATCAGATAGCAAGTCCGTGGATGCTCTATTTTATCAAATATGATCCGGCGGTAGCGTTGGAAAAGGTGAAATGCCCGGTTTTGGCTATCAATGGGGATAAGGACCTTCAGGTTCCATCCAAAGTCAATCTTCCAGCAATCGAAAAAGCATTGAAAAAAGGAGGTAATAAGCAGGTAACCACCAAAGAATTTCCAGGATTGAACCACCTGTTTCAGGAGTGCAAAACCGGTTCGCCCAGCGAATATGCAGAGATTGACCAGACCTTTTCGCCGGTTGCCTTGGATGTGGTTGCAAAATGGATTTTGTTGAAGACCAAGTGATGATAAGAGGATGTGATGATTAGCAGATGTGATGATTGGAAAATTGGAAGTATTGTGAAAAGAGGTCGTGGTTGCTTCTGCTGACTGTCCTGGTTGTCAAGACTGTCCTGCGAAAAGGAGGAATAGATTAAAATAAATAGTAATAGATTGAAATAAAATGAAAAGGAAAAAAATCGTTCAGGAACTGGTATTGATTGTTCTAACCCTGCTTCCGATTCTTTACCTGACAATCAATTGGAGCGCTTTACCCGAATCGATGCCGGTACATTTTGATGTACATGGTAATCCCAACGGTTATGGTTCCAGAATGGTTTATGTGTTTATGCCGATAGGTCTCTATCTCCTTATGCTGGTCCTTCCTAAAATCGATCCTCGCAAAGCCAACTATGTTGTTTTTGAAGGGAGTTATTACAGGATCAGGCTTATCATGGCAATTTTCATCGGATTGATTGATTCAATGGTGACTTGGGGGGTTGTTAGCAATACCAATGCCATTCACAAATTTCTACCACTAACCATTTTCTTGCTCTTAATGCTGATTGGCAACTACATGGGCAATTTCAGGCCCAACTATTTTGTGGGGATCAAAGTGCCCTGGACGCTCAACAGCGATGAAGTATGGGTTCGCACGCACAAGCTGGCCGGGAAGCTCTGGTTTTGGGGCAGTCTGGCAGGGATGGCGCTCTATTTTGTTGTGCCAAAGCCCGAGTGGGTCTTTGTTCCGTTGATGGTAATTCTGGTGGTGGTGCCGATTGTTTATTCGTATGTGATTTACCAGAAGGTGGAAAAATAGGGGTGTGCTTTTGAATCGCACGGATATCAGTGGTTCTATCACCTTTACAGGCGGGGCAATCTATTTCACCCAACTTTAATTTCCACCTCAATTCTGCACCTATCCATATTTTTTTATCTTTGTAGATAGTACCCTTTCTACAATTTCTATTTTTTGATGAAATAGGGGAGTATACCATTAGGCTCCAATTAAACTAGACGCATGAACCAACTATTTAGAAGAAAATCTGTAACCATTCTTTTGGCCGAGGCACAAACGGATGAACATAAATTTAACCGCGCCCTCACCGCAAGAAATCTGATCACCCTGGGAATTGGGGTATTTTTGTTTTAACAGGCACTGCAGCAGCCAATTATGCCGGACCTTCCATCATGCTCTCTTTTATCTTTTCGGCTTTGGGATGCGTCTTTGCCGGATTGTGCTATGCCGAATTTGCTTCGATGATACCGATTGCCGGCAGTGCCTATACTTATGCTTACGCAACTTTAGGTGAGTTTTTGGCCTGGATCATCGGCTGGGATTTGATCCTGGAGTATCTTTTCGCCTCATCTACGGTTGCAGTTGGATGGTCGGGCTATTTTGTAAGCTTCCTGAAAGATTTCAACATCATCATACCCCATGCGCTTTGCTCTGCCCCCTTCAACCACATTGTTGGTCAGGGATGGGAGAGGACCGGAAGTATCCTGAATTTTCCTGCTGTCGCCCTGGTGATGCTGATTACCGCACTTTTGGTCATTGGCATCCGCGAATCGAGCAGGTTCAACAATGTGATTGTCATCATCAAACTGACGGTTATTCTCCTTTTCATAGGCTTTGGCATGTCATATATCAATGTCGATAACTGGACTCCTTTTATCCCTGAAAACACTGGTAAATTTGGCGCATTTGGCATATCCGGGATCTTCACCGGTGCAGGTGTGATCTTCTTTGCCTACATTGGTTTTGACGCCCTTTCCACCGCAGCGCAGGAGACCAAGAATCCTGCACGAGACATGCCTATCGGAATACTCTGGTCGCTGGTAATCTGTACGGTGCTCTATGTTGCTGTTGCTGCAGTTCTTACCGGGATGGTCAACTACAAGGACCTGAACGTTTCTGCCCCCATTGCCCTGGCGATCGACAGCGCCGGAGATTCGCTTGTTTGGCTGCGTCCGTTGATTAAAATCGGCGCATTGGCCGGATTGAGTTCTGTCGTATTGGTGATGTTGATGGCCCAACCACGGATCTTCTACACCATGGCCAAAGACGGATTGTTGCCCCCTGCCTTCACGGTAGTACATAAAAAATTCAAAACGCCTTATATTACAACCATTGTTACCGGTTCTATTGCTGCACTGATAGCCGGTCTTTTCCCCATCGCGGTGCTTGGCGAACTGGTCTCAATTGGTACGCTGCTGGCTTTTGTCATCGTTTGTGCAGGAATCATCATCTTACGCAAAACTGATCCGGATGCTGTAAGGCCATTTCGCACCCCTTTTGTGCCTTGGTTCCCGATTTTAGGTATGCTTATCTGCCTCGCACAAATGGCAGCGCTGCCTTTCGATACCTGGATGCGTCTGATCATTTGGATGGCATTGGGTATGATCATCTATTTCCTTTACGGAAAAAGAAGAAGCAAAGTATTTATCAATGAATCCAATCAAAAAGCAAAATGAAGATCGTACTGAAATGGATAATGCCGGTTTTACTCGTGCTGTTCATGGTCTCGTGTAAAAAAGGCGGCACAACCGATGTCCCTCCTGTTGTTGTCCCGGATACCACAAAACCAACGATTAGCCTGGTAGATCCTACCCCCAGCAAAATTATCACATTGGGTACCGCGATCCACCTTCAAATGGACTTGAGCGACAATGTAGAGCTAAAATCATACAAAGTCGCAATCTCAAAGAGTTTGAAAGGGGTTACCACCTCAGATTGGGCCTATTCCAATACCTGGACCATCCCTGCCGGGAAAAAGACACTGGCCGTTAACCACAGCGAAATATTGGTGCCCTTAACCTATACCGGGAATCAGGTTACACTGGGAAATTATGATGTGCTGATAACTTGCGAGGATCTTGCCGGCAACAGTGCCACGACATCTATAGTCGTTGTATTCTCCAAATAAAAGGATAAAGGATTCGAAAGAATAAAGGATAAAGTAAAAAGGATAAAGTAAAGAACGCTGCGATCTTGATTGCAGCGTTGTAATTCATTGAACCAAAGTCTCATATCCTCACAAATCCCACTTTATCCTTTTTACTTTATCCTTTATTCTTTCGAATCCTTTATCCTTTATCCTTAACCGCTACCAGCCCCAACTCCATCCCCTTCTCCAACATGAACCGGTGAGCGTCTTCAAAATTGTTGCTGATTTCACCATCCAGTATGGCCTCCTTGATGGCAGATTTAATCAATCCAATCTCTTTACAAGGCTGTAATCCAAATGTTTCCATGATTAACTCTCCTGTTACCGGAGGTTGAAAATTGCGTAGGGCATCCTTCTCCTCAATCTCTTTGAGCTTCTCCCGTACCAGTTGAAAATTGGCAAGGAAGCGGGTCACCTTCTCCTCGTTTTTGGAGGTGATGTCGGCTTCACAAAGGGTCATCAGGTCGTCGATGTCGTCGCCGGCATCAAAAAGCAAACGACGTACTGCCGAATCGGTCACCTCCTCCTCCGACAGGACGATGGGTCGCATGTGCAGCAAAACCATCTTTTGCACAAACTTCATCTTCTCATTGAGCGGCAGTTTCAACCGGTCGAAGAGTTTTGGTACCATCTTTCCACCAACGAAATTATGGGCATGAAAAGTCCAGCCAAGTGCTGGCGAAAACCGTTTGGTGACAGGTTTGGCCACATCGTGCAGCAGCGCCGACCAGCGAAGCCACAGATTATCGGTGTTTGCACAAATCCGGTCGAGGACCTCAAGGGTATGGTAAAAGTTGTCTTTGTGGTAAATTCCGTTGATATTGTCCCTGCCCTTCAGGTTTTGTATCTCGGGAAGAATAATTTTCAACAATCCACTTACTTCAAGCAATTTAAATCCAACAGAAGGTTTATCAGTGAGGATAATCTTGTTGACTTCTTCCGTAATCCGCTCTTTTGAAACTATGTTGATGCGGTCGGCCTGCTTGGTGATGGCCGAAAAGGTCCCCTCCTCAATTCTGAAGTTAAGCTGTGAGGCAAAACGTATGGCGCGCATCATGCGCAACGGATCGTCAGAAAAGGTGATGTCTGGATCCAGTGGTGTCCGGATCAGTTTTGCCTCCAGATCGCCCAGTCCGTTGAATGGGTCGATCAGTTCGCCGTAGCGATCCTGGTTAAGCGATATAGCCAGGGTATTCATCGTAAAATCCCGCCTGTTCTGGTCGTCCACCAGGGTGCCATCTTCCACGATGGGCTTTCGGCTATCCAACCTGTAAGACTCTTTTCGCGTTCCGACAAATTCAAAATCAACCTCATTATCACGAAACATGGCTGTTCCGAAATTTTTAAAGATGGTCACCTTTAATTTTGGATGAATGGCAAAAGCCACTTTTTTTGCCAGGCCAATTCCACTGCCTACTGTGACTATGTCGATGTCGTAATGCGCTCTCTTGCGGTACATCAGCAGATCCCTCACAAAGCCTCCGATCACATAGGTTTCCAGTTCCTCTGCATCAGAAATTGAACCGATCAGTGCAAACGTCGGGTGTTGAAGATGTTCCTTTAAATTGAGGGATGCTGACATGAATGATCTGTTGGTGCAATATTTTCTGCAAAATTAATCAAATATGGGGAAGTGAAGGTCACAATTCTGGGCGGATGGTTTCAAGTTTCATCCCCCGCGATCCTTTGATCAAAAGTAAATAGCCCGACAGGCGCTGTTGCTCAAGCGAAAGGGCCAAATCAGCCGACTTGTTGAAGTGCCTGAATTGTTCCGGAGTTTTGCATGCCAAATAATGAGGGCCAACCAGATAAACCAGGTCCAGTTTCAGCGTAGAAAGAAAATCAATAATCTTCTGGTGTTCCTCTTGTGAAACTTCACCAAGCTCCAGCATATCTCCCAAAATCACCCCTTTCTTCGGTGCAACAATATGATCGAAGTTTTCCAGGGCTGCCCTGGTGCTGGAGGGGTTGGCATTGTAAGCATCCATCAGGAGCCTGTTGTGTTCTGTTACCACCATCTGGGACCTGTTGTTGTCTGGTTGGTAACTTTCAATAGCCAGGGCAATTACGGTTGGATCTATTCCGAAATATTGTCCGATGGTGGCCGCTGCAAGTGCATTCTCGAGGTTGTAACTGCCAACAAGCTGCGTTTTGATATAGAGCCAGCCTTTTGGGAAAAGCGCCTTGAAAACAAGCAACGGATCTGCACTAACGGTCTCTCCTTCGAGTCCGTCAAAAGATTTGGAAGTGGTATAACCAACTTTCTTTACCTTTTCGGCTTTCCCTGCTAAGTATGGATTGGCATTGTTGATGAATATGGTCCCCATTTTTTGCTCCAGAAACCGGTACAACTCAGTCTTGGTTTGAATAACTCCTTCAAAAGAGCCAAAACCTTCAAGATGGGCTCTTCCAACATTGGTAATCAAGCCATAGTCGGGTAACGCAATCCCGCACAACTCATTGATCTCGCCCGGATGATTGGCACCCATTTCGACCACCGCAAACTCAGTCTCCGTTTTGAGGGAGAGCAGGGTCAAAGGAACTCCAATGTGGTTGTTCAGATTTCCTTTGGTGCAGATGAGATTGTATTTTTTTGAAAGTACCGCCGACACCAACTCCTTGGTCGTAGTCTTGCCGTTGGTCCCGGTGATGGCCAGGATTGGAATTCCAAGTTTCTGACGGTGCATGCGTGCCAGGTTCTGAAGTGTCTTGAGCACATTTCCCACCAGTATGGTCTTTTCATGAATGGCAAATTCGGCCTCATCGATAACAGCATAAGAGGCACCGGCTTCGAGGGCGGCATGGGCAAAGGCATTGCCATTGAAATTTTCACCTTGCAGCGCAAAAAAGATGGAATCCTTCTCAATCTTACGACTGTCGATCGTTACCACAGGATGGTCCAGAAAGATCTGGTAAATTGTTTCCGGCGTCATGGGCAGATTTAAAAAAACCTCATCCGGCGATGAGGTTTATATGTTTATTATGGTTCCGAATCTCCGAGTTTTGTCATGGCACAGCGGAACCCAATGTCATTGGTCGACTTTCTTTCATCCAAGTACCGTCTGGTACCCGGACTTAGCCAATAAGGCCTGTCTTTCCAGCTGCCTCCTTTGTACACTCTTGTCTGATCGGAAATTCTGGGTACATAATTTCCTTTTTGATACTGATACATGGAATTAGTACTAATGCCGCTTTTGATCGAGTCATCCTTGTTTGCCCAGACACTCTGATCAATATTGGATTGAAAATCCCCATCCTTAAAATTGGTGAAATTGGCAACTGTATCCTTAACCATTTCACCATATTGGTCGCGTACAAAATTTCCAGTGGAATCCTTTTTAAAATTGGTATAGACGCTACCGCGAAGTGGTTGAAATTCATTGAATTCCTGAAAAGAGGTAGGTCTGTAAACGTCCTGAACCCACTCATTTACATTTCCTGCCATGCAATAGAGTCCAAGATCGTTGGGCTCAAAAGATTTGACTGGCGCAGTGATTTCAAATCCATCATTCAAAGCGCCAGCAACACCCATGTAGTCACCGCGTCCTCTTACACTGTTGGCTTTGAAAAGTCCGCGGCTCTGCTTGTCAGTTGAACGAATATGGCTTCCATTCCAGGGATAAATGCGGCGGTCGGTAACAACTTCTTCATCCGTATTGCCAATTAGGGCAACTGCTGCATACTCCCATTCTGCTTCGGTTGGAAGGCGATATCTTGGAAGTACAATTCCATCCGACATGCTTGTTCTTCTGGTAGCGCCATCTTTACCTAAATTCTTCAAAGGCCTTTTCCCGTCTGTGCCATTGTAAAGGCCATTCAGGTAACTGTCGGATGAGAACGTATTCTGTCCGCTCTGTTTGGTATCTTCTGCCAGGATCTGATCACTGATCAAAATTCTTTCATTGACCCTGTCTGTTCTCCATTTGCAGTAATTGTTTGCCTGGATCCAGCTAACGCCAACAACGGGGTATTCTGAGTAAGCGGCATGACGCAAATAGTTCTCAAGAAAAGGTTCGTTGTATGCCAATTCGTTTCTCCATACCAGCGTATCCGGAAGAGCGGCCTTATACACCTCAGGATTGTTGGGATAAACTCTTTGTATCCAGTAGAGATACTCTCTCCAGTCGACATTGCGGACTTCAGTCTCGTCCATGTAGAAGGAGGCGACGGTTACGCGGCGCGGGGCATTGTTGTAATCGAAAATGACATCCTGGTCAACGCGACCCATAGGGAAGGTTCCACCCTGAACATAAACCAGTCCGGGTCCGGCCGCCTGCGAATAGTTGGCGTTGTATTCAAATCCGCCGTTTTTGGGAGTGTTGTAGGCCCACCCAGTCGTAGAGGAACTTGACTTTCTGGTCGGCAATAGATTGCATGACGCAACTAAAAGGCTTATAGACAATAATATAACAGCATTTAGCTTCATTTGCAAATATTTTTTTATTGATTATATGCTTCGCTTTTCAATCTCTTGCTTTTTTTGAAAGCAAATGATCAAGAAGGTCTCATACAATTTGTAAAGTTATATTCCTGAAAAAATCGCTATCCAATATTTTGTTTGATTCTAACAATTGGAGAATTTCGCAATGCAACCAAGAATTAGCAATAGCCACAAATATATTGCAAATTAATGAAAACTGTATTTATTTTTCAACAAGGAAGTTCACTATGCACACCGATTTTTTTAAATTTGTTCAACAGTCGCGGGAGAAAAAAACATTTGTTGTCGTTTTTTTATGGTTCGTTCAGTTTTTAGTATGAAACCATCTCCAAAAAATCTGCTGACAAAAATGTTCAATCATCTCTATTATAGTATATTATGTATTTTTTTCACATTGCTGCCAAGCCATGAAGGATTTGCACAGACCGTTGTACCGGGTTCCCTCTTTTCAAGTGGCAAATGGGTCAAGATTGAAACCTCTGCTACCGGAATCCACAAAATCTACTATTCATGGCTGAAAAATAGTGGATTTTTGCATCCGGAAAATGTCAAAATCTACGGAAGCAGGAACGAAATGATGTCGCGCAATAGCAATATTTCGCACGAAAATAGCCCGATTCAGCTTCCCTTGCAAAGGTTTAAAGAGGTTACGGGAGAGGAATCACTGCTTTTTTTTGTACAGGGACCGGTTCGGTGGGTGTATGAAGCGGCCACAGGGCAATACCATCCCTTAAGAAATCAACTGGCCCGTGGATATTCCTATTTTTTCCTAACGGAGGATGCCAGTAGTGATCTTTTGTTACCCTTATCGAAACAACCTTCCGAAAATACTGATTTCCAATCAAGTGAATACGACGATTTCGAATTGTGGGAGGAGGAGAACTTAAATTTGCTGGAATCAGGATCCCTGTGGTTTACCGCTATGCTGGCAGGAGGAAATGTATTGTCTAAAAGCTTTACATTTCAGGACCGTGTGGAAAATGAGCCTGTCAAGTTCAACATCTTTGCCGCTGGCAGAAGTACGTCCCCGACTCAAATGGAGGTGATAGCAAACGGGTATGGCCTGGGTGTAGTAAATTTTAGTCCGGTTCAAACCTCATCAGGCTCTGATTTCGCTTCTGCCGATTCTTTGAAAATATCAAGACTGATGACAGGTTCAGGCATCAATCTATCAGTGAAATACAATGGAACAGGTTCTGATCAGTGCTGGTTCGATTACGCAACGCTGCAACTCCGGAGATCCCTCCAATACCGTGGGGTACCGCTGCTTTTCCGTGATGGCAGAGCTTACGGTAAGGATAAAATCGTTGAATTTCAGGTCAATGGAGCTAACAGTCTTCTCCAGCTTTGGGAAGTAACCAACCCGCTTTCCCCGAGGCAGCAAAGCTTTCAATTTACCAGTGGACAATTGACATTCCGGATTCAAAACGATTCACTGCGCAGTTTCATTCTGTTTGATCCACAAAATAAATACCCGGAGGTGATCAAAACAGAAGAGGTAAAAAATTCTGATCTACAACATGCTGACACTCCTCAATTCTTGATTATTGCTCCAGCGGCATTCCTGGATCAGGCCGAACGACTGGCTCAGTACCACCGAACGATGGATAATATGACTGTAAAAGTGGTGACCGTTGAAGATCTATTCAATGGGTTAGCCGGCGGTTATAGGGATGTTGCAGCTATCCGGAATTATGTCAGGTACCTCTACCAGCAAAACTATGGTTCAAAAGGATCAGTATTAAAATATTTGCTGCTTTTTGGCAAAGGGACCTGCGATCCGGTGCACAAACCCGGAGACGATAACCCCAACTGGATTCCGACAGTGCAGTCAGAAAATTCGCTCAACGAGGTTGGTTCATACGTATCCGATGATTTTTTTGGGCAATTGGAAAGTTCCATTGGTGATCCCAGTGGAACTATAAACATTGGTATTGGAAGGATTCCCGCTAGTACCATTGGGGAAGCCACTCTTGCAGTCGACAAAATTATCCATTACCATGAAGCTGCTACTTTGGGCGATTGGCGCAACAACATCTGCTTCATCGGGGATGACGAAGACAACAACCTGCACGTCAGTGATTCGGAAAATCTGGCATTGGCCCAGGTTCAGAATAATCCCGAATACAAGGCTTCAAAGATCTATTTTGATGCCTATCCGGAAATTCTGACACCCGAACAGCGTTATCCTGCTGTTACAGATGCGATTCGTCGCTCGGTACAGTCCGGCGACCTGATTGTCAACTATGTCGGCCATGCAAGCGAAGACGGATTGGCCCACGAGAGAGTTTTAACGGTGAACGACATAGACGGCTGGTCGAACAAAGATCGCCTTCCACTCTTTGTAACGGCCACTTGTGAGTTCAGCCGGTGGGATATGAGGGTGAAAAGGTCTGCAGGTGAACACCTTCTCTTTCACCCTGCAGGTGGAGCCATCGCTTTGCTATCGGCTACCAGACTGGTCTATTCGGCCTCCAATTTCGAGATCAACAAAAGTTTTTTTAACCATGTATTTGACAGGGACGAACTTGGCGACCATCTGCGGTTGGGTGATATTGTCCGCCTTGTGAAAAATGAAAACGGAGGAAGTATCAATACCGCTAAATTTTGTCTGCTTGGTGATCCAGCCCTGCGCCTCAGTTATCCGGAACAGCGTTGTGTGAATCTGGAGATCAACCATCAGTCGGTAGAACAGTTTGACGGGATTCTCTCCCCGCTAAGCCAGGTAACCATTTCGGGTGAAATTCGGGACAGAGGCGGCGCCAAAATGGGACTTCTCAGCGGAACCCTATCCGTTCAGGTTTTTGACCAGCCAACAACGAAAATCACGTTGGGCAACGGAGGGCAACAACCGTTTACCTACAAGGTACAGGAGAATGTTTTGTTCAACGGCACTGCGGTTGTCAAAAACGGATCTTTTAGCTACTCATTTGTCGTTCCGAAGGATGTAAACTTCAACAAAGAACCGGGATTGATCCGCTACTATTTCAAAAACGAAACGACCGATGGCAATGGATCATTTGCCAACATTCATTTCAATGGAACAGCTACCATGCCAGTTTCTGACAATAAGGGTCCGGATATTCGTCTTTATTTGGAAAATGAAAAATTTAGTGACGGCGGAACAGTTTCTTCCAATCCATTGCTTTTGGTTTTCCTGAGCGATGAGAGTGGCATCAATAGCTCAGGATACGGGATTGGTCACGATATCACCCTGGAACTGGATGGAAGGAATACAAACCAGCTGATTTTGAACAGTTATTTCAGGGCAGATGCCGCAACCTGGAAATCAGGAACCATCATTTATCCGCTTTCGATACCCGACAATGGGTCCCATACCTTGACATTAAGGGCCTGGGACAATGCGAACAACTCTTCCTCTGTCACAGTCCGGTTTTTTATCAGCAAAAAGATGGTTGTTCACAGTGTTTTTAATTATCCCAACCCTTTTCCCGACCAGACCAGGTTTGTTATTACCCAAAACCGGTACGATGAGCTATTTGATGTGAATCTTGAAGTGATGGATTTGACAGGGCGAACCGTATACCAAACCAGACAAATTCTCCCTTCCAGGGGATATGAAATCAATGATTTGTACTGGAAACCACAGGAGATGAATCCTCAGCCCGGATTTGGCATATACATTTACAGGATTACCCTTACCGGACAAGACGGAAAGCAGGTTTCAAAATCAGGAAGGGTTGTTTGGAATAAATAAGTGACTAGAGTGCCTAGAGTATTTAAAGTGCCTAAAGTACTTGTAGCTTCAGAACCTTAATGTAACTTTGCAATAACTTTAGGCACTCTAGGCACTTTAAATACTTTAGGCACTTTTATAAAAATGAACATTCGCATTGGTCTTGGTTACGACGTCCATCAACTGGCGGAAGGAGAAGAGCTCTGGCTTGGAGGGATTCTGGTACCCCACGAAAAGGGCACTGTTGCCCATTCCGATGGAGATGTACTTCTTCATGCCATTTGTGACGCGCTGTTGGGTGCCGCAGGACTGAGGGACATTGGCTATCACTTTCCGGATACGGATCCGGCATTCAAAAATATTGACAGCAAAAAATTGTTGGCAGAAGTGTACCGATTAATTAAAGAAAAAGGCTACCGACTGGTGAATCTTGATGCTACAATCTCTGCGCAGCGTCCAAAATTGAAGGATTTTATTCCTGCCATGGAGGTAGTCATCGCCGGGATTCTTGAGAGCCCGGATAATCAGGTAAATATCAAAGCTACTACCACTGAGAAATTGGGATTCGAAGGAAGGGAAGAGGGTATTTCTGTTCAGGCAGTCGTGTTGATCCAAAAAATCAATTAATTGTTAACAATAGGTTAAACAATTCCGTATAATCCAAATACCAGATGAATCCGGAATTTAGTGTGTAATTTCACATTGATTATTTAGACTAATCAAAAAAATAATAGTTATGAGCAAAACAGCATGGATTGTAATTGGAGTCATTGTATTGGCTCTGTTTTTAGGAATTAGTTGGGGCATAAAAACGGGTAATAACATGGTATCCATGGAAGAGGGCGTCTCTTCATCCTGGTCACAGGTAGAAAATGTATATCAGCGCCGCGCTGATCTGATCCCTAATCTGGTCAGTACCGTGAAAGGTTATGCTGCTCACGAAAGTGAGACATTGACTGCAGTGGTAGAAGCAAGGGCTAAAGCTACCTCCGTCACTGTGGATCCTACAAAATTGAATGCAGCATCCATACAGCAATTTCAACAGGCTCAGGGTGGTTTGTCTTCAGCTTTATCAAGACTGATGGTTGTTGTAGAAAAATATCCTGATCTGAAAGCCAACGAGAATTTCCTGAATCTGCAGGCGCAACTTGAAGGAACAGAAAACAGGATTACCGTTGAACGTCAGAAATTTAATCTATCGGCGCAGGCATTTAACACCTATATCCGTTTGTTCCCGCAGAACATCATCGCATCAATGCGCAATTTCGAGAAAAAGGCCTACTTCGAAGCTGAGAAGGGTTCAGAGAAAGCGCCAAAGGTCGATTTTTCAAAAAAGTGAATTAATTCCCGGACGACAGATGAGCAGCAATAAATTTCTCTCCAAAGAGGAGGAGCAACAGGTAGTTCAGGCGATCAAATCAGCCGAGCACCAAACCAGCGGGGAGATTCGCGTCCATATCGAATCTGTATGCAAGGGCAATGTACTTGACAGGGCAGCCTGGCTTTTCAAGTCATTGAAAATGCACAAAACAGCGCAAAGGAATGGAGTGTTGATCTTTCTCTCGACCAGCGACCGAAAATTTGCCATTATTGGCGATGCAGGTATCAATGCCATCGTGCCCGCCGGTTTCTGGAACGACGTTAAGGAGTTGATGACCGGGTGCTTTTCGAAGGGAGAAATGGTTGAGGGATTTGTTTCAGGAATTGGGAAAGTAGGAGAGAAGTTGAAAGCATTTTTCCCTTACCAGGAAGATGATGTCAATGAACTTCCTGATGAAATATCATACGGTAAATAGACAATGAAATACATATTGAACAGGCTAATCGTACCTCGGTTTTTATTGATCGCGGTCCTTCTTTTTATTTTTGCGGGAGCCAAAGCCGCTGATGAGTTTCCTGCCCGGCCCGAGCCACCTCATTTGGTCAATGATTTTACGGGTATCCTATCCGCCTCTCAGGTAAGGGCTTTGGAAAATAAGCTGGATGCCTTTAACCAAAAGACTTCTACGCAAATTGCCATTGTAATAGTCAAGGATATTTTCGGATACGACAAAGGTGACTACGCATTTAAATTGGCAGAGAAGTGGGGCATCGGGCAGAAAGGCAAAAACAACGGGATTCTGATTCTGGTAAAGCCAAAATTTGACAATGGTGAAACAGGAAAATTTTTCATTGCGGTTGGATATGGATTGGAAGGCGCAGTTCCCGATATTACGGCCCGCAAGACCATCATTGCTGCTGAAATGATGCCCAGCTTCAAAGTAAATGATTATTATACCGGCCTCGACCGTGCCACAACAGTCCTTATGTCATTGACAGCCGGGGAGTTTACTGCCGATCAATACGATGAAAAAGTTTCCAAACACTCGGCATTTCCTGGCTTCGCGATTTTACTGGTTATCTTTGTCGTTTTTATGCTCTTTAACAGAAACCGCAACCAAACCGTAGGTGCCAATGGTGGAGGTGGAAGTCTGCTCGGATCTCTCTGGCTCCTGAGCATGTTTGGAGGCAGAGGCGGCGGTGGTTCATGGAACGATTTCTCAGGTGGTGGCGGCGGTGATTCCGGCGGCTTCGGCGGATTTGGCGGCGGCAGCTTCGGCGGCGGCGGCGCAGGCGGCGAATGGTAGAACGAATTGACATAAAAAAGGCCCGGCAGGGCTTTTTTTATGTCAATTCTATCAGTAACTTGCATCGATTTAAATAATTACCTTACCTGCGGCGATTATTGTTGTGCTTACTTTAATCGCATATTCCTTTGAAGAGTTTTGTCAAATATAAAAATGCAAGGATAATGCTATTCGATGTCGATAAACAAACTATAAAGGACTTGAATCTCTTCGAAGAGCGGGCAAATGTAAAATCCGTTTTTTCTGTGTACAATCGGACAGTGACGAAGGGTGGACGCGAATTGCTTAACAGATTGTTTAGAACTCCTGTTTCAGATTTGGAATTTTTGCAAAGTCGCAAAGCGGAGATTAATTTCTTCTTTTCAAATGAATGCCCGTTAAAACTCAATTCGCGCCACATCGATTTTATTGAGCATTACTTAACCAACGACAGGGTTCCACTGCGAAATAACTTTATCGATGCTGCATACAATGGATTAATGAATAAGCTTTCAGCTGACGGCGATTATTGGATAATATCGAATGGGATATTCTATACGATCCGGTTATTGATCGATCTGAAAACGTTTATATCAGAATCCGAAGTTTTTTCCGTTCCTGCATCATTGGGAGAAGATCTTGATCGGCTAAAGAGCTTTATGGATTTACATCCTGTGAAAAATTATCTGAATGCCCCTCCTGAAGACATTAAGGATTTGGCCTTCCTTCAAATCAACAATCTTGATCAACTTTTGAGGGTAAGTAAAAAAGACTCTTTCAGGGAGTTGTTGAACATCGTTTATAAAATTGATGTACTACAGACTTTAAGCGGAATCATGAAAAGTGATGGTTATGGTTTATCCGAATATCTTCAAGGCCCGCAACCTATGTTTGAAGTGATCGATGCTTTTAATCCTATTCTTCCAAAAGCAGTACCGAATAGTTTTTCTTTTGATCAAGACTCAACTATCTGTTTTGTCACAGGTCCAAATATGGCTGGAAAATCGACCTTTTTAAAAACGATGGGATTAATGATTTACATCTCCCATCTGGGATTTCCTGTGCCGGCCAAAATATTGAAAACCACAGTTTTCGATGGCCTTTTTACAACGATCAATCTCGCCGACAATTTGAATTTAGGATACAGCCATTTCTATTCTGAAGTGCACAGGGTGAAGGATATGGTTGTAAAAATAAATACTGAGAAAAAACTGTTTGTTATTTTCGATGAGTTGTTCAGAGGTACAAATGTCAAAGATGCATACGATGCCACCTTAATGATTATCTCAGCCCTGGCAAAGATCCGGGGAAATTTCTTTTTCATTTCAACCCATATTTTGGAAGTGGCTGAAGAACTTAAGCATCAGGATTCAATTGTTTTTAATTGCTTCGAATCCGAGCTGGTTGATCAAATCCCCTTTTACGATTATAAGTTGAAGAGGGGCGTGTCGAAAGAGCGAATTGGGATATTCATCATCAAACAAGAGCATATCGTAGAAATATTGGAGCAAATCGCTGAAAAGCAAACTCATTCAGTTACCCCTTAACTGTCGTTACTTTTAATTTGCTGACTACACACTTGCTTGGCTTTCCACTCTTTTTTTTGGTTTTTTTTTGGTATATTTATAGTAACGGTAATTCGTGATAGCGAAATTGATGGATGAAATTCTTAAGTATTACCATGCAACTACCTGTAATTCAAAGGAAAATTTACGAGGTCAGAGAACTGACCGTGATGCTTGATTTCGATCTGGCAGAGCTTTATGATACTGAAACAAAGTATCTAAAAAGAGCCGTGAGAGCAAATATTAAAAGATTTCCCCCTGATTTTATGTTTGAGCTTTCAAAGGATGAGTGGGAATCTTTGAGGTGCAATTTCTGCACCTCAAACAATAGAGGAGGTGCGAGGTATTCCCCTTTTGCCTTTACCGAACAGGGTGTTGCGATGCTTAGCGGTATTCTGAACTCAGAGAAGGCCATTGATGTTAATATTGCCATCATGAGGGCTTTCGTTTTGGTTCGGCAATATGCGTTATCGGACAAGGAGTTGTCGGTTCGTCTGAATGAGCTCGAAAGCAAATACAACCAGCAATTTAAGGACGTTTATGATGCCATCAACTTTCTCCTGCAAAGGGACAAACAAAAAGTCGATCAACAACAGCGAAAAAGAATTGGATATACCCCATAAAAAAAGCCCCAATATGAGGCTCATTTTTATCTTAAATCAGCTATTTAATTCTCTTCCACCTGTGGTGTTGCAATGTCTTTATCTACCAAAATCCTTCCGCAATACTCACAAACAATGATCTTCTTGCGGGAAGCGATATCCAACTGGCGTTGTGGCGGGATCTTGTTGAAGCAACCACCGCATGCATCACGCTGAACAGTAACTACAGACAGACCATTGCGTGCGTTTTTGCGAATCTTGTTGAAAGCTGTCAGCAACCGTTCTTCAATCATGGTAGCTATCTTGGCTGTTTTGGCTTTGAGCAAGTCCTCTTCGACAGCCGTTTCGGCGGTGATCTCTTCCAACTCTTTTTTCTTGCGAACAAGGTCCTCTTCCCGCTCTTTCAGCAACAAATTGGAGGCATCGAGTAATTCGCCTTTGCTTTTAACATCTACCGAATACTCTTTGATCCTTTTTTCAGCCAACTCAATCTCGAGGTTCTGGAACTCCATCTCTTTGGAAATAGAATCAAATTCGCGGTTGTTGCGAACATTCTCCTGCTGCTCTTTGTAATGGTCGATCTTGGCTTTGGAATCCTTGATCTCCGTTTTTTTGTTGGTTACAGCCGTGTTGAGGTTTTTGATCTCATCCTGCAGGTTTGAAAGCCTGGTTTTCAATCCCACGATCTCATCTTCCAGGTCCTGAACCTCCAGTGGTAACTCGCCGCGCAGCGTGTTGATTTTATCGATTTCCGAAACAACAGTTTGCAGTTCATAGAGCATTTTCAATTTGTCCTGAACTGAAACCTCTTTACCATCGGTTGTTTTGTTTATTTCTAACGACATATCCAGAATATTATATTATACTTTGCTTTCTAAAGGTAAGAAACCGGGTTGGTTTTTACATTCGATAAACGGAGTGCAAATGTAGGGAATTTTTTTAAAACTATCTCTTTTAAAACCTCTTTCGTAAATTGTTCGCTTTCG
>JAPLDT010000005.1 GCA_026391315.1 Bacteroidia bacterium | reverse complement strand
TCACACCTACACTCAAATTGCCTTTTGGATCAGTTGGAAGCGTAACGGTAAAATTCCTGGCTTCAGACGTAGCATAGCCAGCTTTTGAAACAACTATAGAATAATTACCAGCAACGGGGTCTTTGATGACAACAGTATTCCCGGTGGCCACCTGGTTTGTAGTCCCTGATGGTGATGTAATAGCCACACTGAACTGCCCGATTGAGTCGGGTGTAAACGTATTCAATGCACTGACCACCAACTTACGTTCAACGGTGATGGCCGCATTCGGGTCAGGTGGGCCTTCGCTTTTCCTGCAACTGTAGACGATGATACCCGCAATTGCTATGAGCAAAAAGGCGAGAACTGGTTTTAGATTAGATTTTCCCATGCTTAAAAATTTAATGTGTGTAAAGAATGAATAATTTCGGATAATTTCTTTTTGATCAGATAGTATAAATAGAGTAAAAGTTAGAAACCTCAATTGATATACGGGAAAATGCAAAAAATGTTATCATTCCAATTTAATTATTATTAACATTTTTTCAGATATCCTAAAAATAAATATTCAATGGGATGTTCTTCAGGGATTTAACCTAAACAACATAACTTCTGTTATGAGAAGATATGTATTGCAGAATTATCATCAATGATTAATCAAACCGGATATTAAAACCATTACTTCCGGTGAATTGCCAATCCTGATTTTATCAGCAAACAGTGGCAGGCGCCCCTATAAACAGATCGGCTATTTATAAAAATACCTTATAGTTCATCCCGGCCGCGAAAGAGTCGAAATTAATGGTGGCCAGGCTGATCCCAAAGTGTTTCAGGAATTGAAACTCAACGCCTGAATTGATGGTTTTTGTATCATATTCGGCAAACAAATTGATGGCCTTGTGAGGCGAATAGGCCAACCCGCCAAACAGACCGTCCAACTGATAATCCTGGGCTTTCATGATCCTGGGGGCATAACCAAAGTGAAAATCAAAATCACTTAGTTTTTTGGACAACACAACATAGGTTGCATTAAAAAAAACGGTACTCCATGCTGAAGTGGAAGCAAAATCATGAACACCCACCACGACAGACGGCAGATACTTCCTTTCATTGAGAAGCCTTACTCGAACGATTGGTGTACGGTCAAATGTGTACTTACTAAAAGTTTCATAATACAATGGCCTGTTTGCCCGAAAAACCAACTCCAGGAACGGCAATAGGGTCAAATTAATGTAGGCGTGACCTACATCCTTGGTCCCACCAAAATAGACCTGGTGTTTCCGTTCAAAATAGGATATTCCAAAACTCAGGGTGCCGTCCTTTTGCATGCGTGCAGTAGGGGTATTAACCAGACCAGTGATGCCCAACAATGATTGGGACTTACAAGTGTCCGGGAAAATAATCCCCGATACTAGTATACAAATTACTACAACGAACTTCCGGCATTTACGCATAAGAGTAATTCTATTAATTATCAGCTCAAAAATAATGTTCGCTTACAGCCCCTTTCCACAAGTCATTGGCTATAAAAAGCTACAATTGATACGTAATCCTTCAAAAAAAGAAACACCCAAATCCAATAAACATTTGGAATATGGGTGTTTCTCTATATCTAAATTCAGTAAATCTTGTCAAAACTTGCCGCTCTTTGTCCTTTCAACCTCCCTGGTTGTGACCTCCCTGATTGTGACAAGGAACATACTGAAGTTTAGGCATCTCTCCCTTCTGAGGGATGACAATGGAACGTATTCTCCATTGCTGCCAGAATCCAGGACATCTGTCAGTTAGTTCCCAATTCTCAAGAGTACATTGCCATGTAGCTACAACATAAAAACCTGTTTGCCCGGGAAATGAAAAATTTTCTTTCACCGAATACACTGCATCAGCCCACCTCGCAGTTAACAACCATGGACGATACGGGTCAGAAGGATCATTCATTCTGTAACGTGTAATGTATTCAAAAGTTCCTCCCAGCGGCCCACCACATGCGCCGGATTGAGACTGAACAGCGGACTTTGTAGTATTTATAAGCCTTATACTCAGCCAGTTGTCTAATAAATTCCATTTGGAGAAGTGGGTAATCTTGTAATAAACTGTATTTCTGTCTGCAGAAAAATGATCAGGTAAAATAACTTCTACTGTACCGTCTTTCCGAACATAGTTCAAAGTTAATCCATCTTGTTTCAATGTTTTAATTGCAATTGGCATATCGGAAGGATACAAATCCCCAATGTACATATCTATTACCATCGGCTTATCAAATGTCATTCCTTCAGGCTGAAGATCCAATGTTTTAACAGGAATCTGGTCTTTGATGACTTCAATAGCACTAACCTGTACCTCAGTTACTCCACCAATATTCAACATCGGGGCTAACTGGGTATTAACAGGAACATTCGTACTGGTAATACTTACAGTTGCCGGCTTTGAACCATCAGCAAGCGTAAAAACTGTTGCAGGCGCCACCGTTACTGTAGCAATTGTCGCACTCGTAGTAACTTCAGAATTGGCTTTTACCGGAATTGCTCCACCGGTTGCAGCAGTAATTACGACAGCAGGAGCTACTTTTGTCAAACCTACTGAAGTTTGTACAATCATACTGCTTTTAGCATCACTCGGTAAAGCAATGTTAATAGTCTTGGCAGTTGCAGTGTTATAGCCGGTTTTAGAAACAACAATTACGTAGGTCCCGGAAACCGGGTCTTTGATAACAACTGTGTTCCCGGTTGCAACCTGATTAATGGTTCCTGACGGTGCTGTAATAGCCACACTAAACTGCCCTATTGAATCATTGGTAAAGGAGTTTAATGCACTAATAACCAACAGACGCTGAACTGGGATACTTGCATTCGGGTCTGGCGGACCTTCGCTTTTACGGCAACTGTACACGATGATACCCGCAATTGTTACCAATAAAAGTGCGAGAACTAGTTTCAGATTAGATTTTTTCATGCTATAAAATTTTAAGGTGTTTAGAGTGAAAATACTTTGGGATAATTCGCCTTTTTTATCAAGCATAAATAAAAAAAAGCGCTAAATAGAACCATTAAACAAATTTACGTAAAATTAAAAGAAAAATTATGATTCTGTGTTAAATAATGTTAATTTAATTGCGAATATTCTAAATATCAATATTCAAGTATTAGTCAAAGCGGATATTAAATACCACTACTTCCGGAAAATTGCCAATCCTAACCGGTGGACCCCACGAACCAAAACCGGAGGAGACGTAGCAAGTAGTATTTCCCTTTTGTTTCAATCCCCAGCTTACTTCGAAAATAGCTTCGGTTATGTAGTTAAACGGCCACATTTGTCCGTCGTGTGTATGGCCGGAGAGGTGTAAATCTGCCCCGACTTCGACGGCCTCCTCCAGGTGAAAAGGTTGATGGTTCATCACAATAATAGGTTTCGTGTGATCCAAGTCTTTGGTAAGCTCCTTCAGGTCATGCGGATTGTTGACCTCGCCCATCCGGCGGCTATCCCTGTCGTCCCTGCCAACCAGCTGAATCCCGTTGGGAAGGGTGACCACCTCGTCGCGCAGTACCTTGATGTTGATGCTTTGCAGGTAGGGCAAGGTATTCCGGATACCGCCAATGTATTCGTGGTTACCTGGTATGGCATAGACACCCAGCGGCGTGCGGATCTCCTGGATGTGCTTCCCGAGGTTTTTCCGCAGCACCGGGCCGATATCCCCATCGACCAGGTCGCCGCAAAGCAGCACCAGATCGGGCTTTTGTTCGTTGATAATGCGGACCAGTTTCATCTCCTGCCTCTCTCCGATCAGCGCCCCCAGATGAAGGTCGGAAGCCATCAATATTTTGAGTTCAGGATTCCCGGTTACGATTTTGTGTATCGTCAAAGGAATCTCTTTAATCCTGGTAGTTAACGCGTTGATATAACCTCCGAGCACCACCATCGAAACAACCCCAATGACGGTATATCCCAAATACAACTTCCCGGTAGTGGAGAAATCCGGTAAAAAATGGAAGAAATAGTTGGCCACCCTGACCAGGTCGATCAGCAACAAGGATAACAGGAAATAGAACATGAAGGCCAGCCAGAAGGCGCCAACCCGGTAAATCCATTCGCTGACCACTGAGGAGGCGGTCCGTTCCCAAAACATCCCCACCAGGAATGAGGCAACCAACGTCCAGAAAATCACTGTAAACCACTTTTTAAAGGATGGAGTACAGGAAAAAACCATCAGCCCCCGTGTGTAAACATAATAGTTGAGCGAGGAATAAACGAGCAATACGATGCTGAAAAATATGAAAAAGGAAAGTGTTCTCATTACAAAATAATTAGATGAGCAAAACTATCAATTATTTTGGGGGTATAAATCCCATCCACCCATTTTGATTATATTTGCCGCAAGATATTCTACAAACCCTTTCAACGAATGCGATTTCGGTTCCTAATTCTCCTGTTGGCGGTCATGTTACTTCACTCCTGTAACAATGGGTCTCACTGCTACGAGTCATCGGAAACCCTTTTGATCACTACTTTTACCGCCAATGGCACGATTAAAATCGATTCCATTATGGTTAGGGGGTACAACAGGCTTGCCAAGGGCGACACCCTGGTATTCAACAAGGATTCTGCCATTGTGAAGAAAGTCGGATTGCCGCTCTCTGTTAGCGCCGACACCACAGGATTCGTTGTTTACGCCAACGGCAAGGCAAGTTCATTTTGGGTGAAACATACCATGAATTTTCAATTGATTTCCCAAAGTTGCGGTTTTGCGCCAAACTATGAACTTATTGCCCTCAGACACAGCTCACTCATTGATTCAATTAGAATTTTAGATCCGGTTGTGGGTCCAAAATCTGCAGAAAAATATGCCACGAATGGACAAAATATTACGGTCTATCTTCATCTTACTACTCCTTAGTCCGGCTACCGGCTTTGGACAGGGAAAGAAAGAGGTGTGGAGGTACGAGGGTCCCCGCTTTGGGATTGACGTGTCGCGTTTTCTGATGCCAACCATACAGAAAGCCACGAAAAGCGCCTTTGAGATTCAGGCAGATTATCCTTACAAAGGCAATTTTTTCCCTACCGTGGAAGCCGGGTATCAAAGCGTCGACGATTTGAAAGACGCGTTTCACTATACTAACAAAGGGGCCTATGGCAGGATCGGGCTGGATATGAACATCAACAAATTCGAGTCTTTGTCGGACAACGATCTGGTTTTTGTTGGGTTCAGGTATGGTTTCAGCCGGTTTTCACAAGAGACCCTAGCGGCCAGCTACACCAATTACTGGGGAACCATTCAATCCCCTTTCCCCAAAAGTAACCTGAATGCCCACTGGGCCGAATTGGTGTTTGGTTTGAAGGGAGAATTGCTGCCGAACGTCTTTTTCGGCTGGTCTGTCAGGGCAAAATTTCTCCTTGCATCCACAAAGGACGCACATGTTACGCCCTATGTCATTCCCGGATTGGGTTACACGAGTTCAGAGGTCCCTTTCGATTTTTCAGTAACAGTTGCCTACCGGATTCCTCTTTTCAAAACGAAAACTATGCCCAAATCCCTTAAATCAGCAAGGCCCAAACGCTCTGATTCAGATAAGGATGAAGAGCTTGACCCGAATGACCCCAACAATCCCAACAACAACACGAATGGATATGGTGGGGGGCAACGGGGAAGGAACCAGCAACAGTACTAAGCACAAAGGATAAAGGATAAAAAAACCAAAGGATAAAGGATAAAGTAAAAAGGATAAAGGGGGCATTCGTGCTGAAATCCACCCAATACAATCCCTTCGACGTTTTCAGGCCGGAAAAACCCTACACATCAGCCATGCCGTACATGTTTTATTTTATGATTTTATTATTTTTGCATTAAACCATATCGATATGAAGGAAATAGTCTTTATTGTGGAAGAATCGCAAGACGGCGGCTATTTTGCCCGGGCAGTAAATCATTCTATTTTCACACAAGGCGATACCATCGCGGAACTAAATTCGATGATTGGCGATGCTATTCGTTGCCATTTTGAAGTAGCCGACATGCCTAACTTGATTCGTTTCAATCCTTGTTTTATTGGAAGGTGTATAGGAAGTCAGTACGAACTGAGCCAGATCGAGAAAAAAGCGAAGTTTCAATCCTTGTTTTATTGGAAGGTGTATAGGAAGAATGATAATTGGTGTCATGGCTTTACGATTTGAGTGTTTCAATCCTTGTTTTATTGGAAGGTGTATAGGAAGTTCTACTTGCATTACGAAGTGACGGAAGTCTGGCTGTTTCAATCCTTGTTTTATTGGAAGGTGTATAGGAAGAATCGGAAGGAGTGGTATTCACAATCTCAGGATGGGGTTTCAATCCTTGTTTTATTGGAAGGTGTATAGGAAGACCAACAACGATGGAGCCTGCGAGGTTGTTTTTATGTTTCAATCCTTGTTTTATTGGAAGGTGTATAGGAAGGCTCAAAGAAGCAACTTATACTTCAGCGGCTACCCGGTTTCAATCCTTGTTTTATTGGAAGGTGTATAGGAAGTGTATTGATCGTTGGTAGCGGACGGGGCAAAGACTAGTTTCAATCCTTGTTTTATTGGAAGGTGTATAGGAAGACAAAACCCACAAAGTTTGTTCCGCAGAGTCCGCGAGTTTCAATCCTTGTTTTATTGGAAGGTGTATAGGAAGAAAAGTACAGAAGCGGAGAATTGGACGTTTACTAGTTTCAATCCTTGTTTTATTGGAAGGTGTATAGGAAGTGCAAGGGTCAACCGCATAGACGGAACATTGTACCGTTTCAATCCTTGTTTTATTGGAAGGTGTATAGGAAGCTGATCCCAAAATAGTGGATTTTTTGCAGGAAGAATTGTTTCAATCCTTGTTTTATTGGAAGGTGTATAGGAAGTCTAATTTCAATTTTTCAATAGTGCTTTTTTCCAAGTTTCAATCCTTGTTTTATTGGAAGGTGTATAGGAAGTTCAAGAGGAAAAATAGTTAATCAGGCACAAGATTGTTTCAATCCTTGTTTTATTGGAAGGTGTATAGGAAGAAAGGAAGAATAACACCAAATCGATTAGACATCGTGTTTCAATCCTTGTTTTATTGGAAGGTGTATAGGAAGCCTGTTATTTCCGGCTTTCCGGTGGCAAACATGCCGGTTTCAATCCTTGTTTTATTGGAAGGTGTATAGGAAGAGCAAAGCCCTTCATCGCAGGATGCATTCTTTGGAGTTTCAATCCTTGTTTTATTGGAAGGTGTATAGGAAGTCTGCCCAGGTGGCCGGAGATGCCGCGGCAGTGGCAAGTTTCAATCCTTGTTTTATTGGAAGGTGTATAGGAAGCAGCCGTTGAAGCCTTCATGGAATTCAATAGCATGGGTTTCAATCCTTGTTTTATTGGAAGGTGTATAGGAAGCCTAAAGGACAAAACACATTGACCATTAGGGAGGGGTTTCAATCCTTGTTTTATTGGAAGGTGTATAGGAAGAAAATTTTGGTAGCTTCTGGAAAGCGTGTGTACCTCGTTTCAATCCTTGTTTTATTGGAAGGTGTATAGGAAGGATTGACCGTGAACGCGCTACCGTGATGAACGCTGTGTTTCAATCCTTGTTTTATTGGAAGGTGTATAGGAAGAAAGGGTAATTCAATCCCCCGATATCGGTTCGCAGTTTCAATCCTTGTTTTATTGGAAGGTGTATAGGAAGTGTTTATATGTTTAACAACAAAGAGGTTATCTAATAGTTTCAATCCTTGTTTTATTGGAAGGTGTATAGGAAGTCGTACTGATATTTATCAGTCTGTTTTCCTGGAAGATACAAGTATTCTTGAATGATAGAGTATTCAATTTTCAACATGTCAAAGAACTTAAATATTTGATTTTTATTGGTCATTTCCGAGAGTTTAATTTACTGTATTGCTGCTCCTTATATATTGTTTCTTGTTCCTTTAAAATAAATTACCACCCGTGAACGACTATTTAACACAAACATTTCGATAGGTGCATTCCACGCAACGTTGTTTGAATTTGGTCGCTTTTGGATAATAATTTTGAATGATTACCTCATTAACTTCCCTGCAAATACGTCGAACATCATTTTTAGCACTTTCATTAATTTCAACTTCAACGAGCTTGTTTGAAGAGCGCGTGTAAACAAGAAAACCTTTGTTGACCACTTTATGAAAATTCTCTTCAATTAAAACAGCATAACACTCAAGCTGAGTCCGATACGTTTCGTAAATTCGATCCTCAAATATAGCAAATTTATAGTCAAGCGGAGCCATTGAACCATCATTTAACAGTAAAACTTCATCAACGGATCCACGCAACAACTCATTGGTCAAATATTGGTCGGCATATTTTTCAACCACGCCAATTTTTTTTCTCAGGTAATCCTTATTGCGTTCCAATTTCTCGTCGTGTACCTGCCTCCCCCTTTCGACTTTGTAGTGCCGTTCTTCATATTGAGGAATACATAAAACGTATTCGTAGTAGGTAAACCGCGGACAATAGAGGTATTCAATGATATGTGACGGAGTGACTGACATCAGAAAAACAGGGCTTTTACTTCATCGGTGACCAATTTTTTATCAAAGGCTTGTCCTAAAAGAACAGTTTGTCTTAGCTCATTTTTACTCATAGGGAAAATATAAACCGAGTCTGTCTCTTCATCAATCAGTTCATTCACCTGTAAATTGAGCGTATCCCGCTCATTTTCCTCCAGACTTCCCAGAAAGACGGATTTCTGAACCCTATACAATCCCGATAGCTTGCAGATTTTAGCCACTTTGGTTCGTGGCTTATTCTTTTTAATGTCATATAGCAACCAACAAATCATGGCTTATGAATTAACTTGTTTGCAAACTGATGCGCATCCATTTGCATGGCATTCATCCGGGTTTGATTACGTCCGTTATACCGGATTTTATCTTCATCAATAAATTGCATCAGCGACTGAATCAACAGATTTTTCCCATCTGCATTAAGGCTCATCCCGTTTGTAATCTTATCTGTATGGCCATCATTCACTTTTTTAGCCGAAAATAATTTGAATACTACTTCATCGGCATACGTGCGATAAGGTTCAATAAAATCGAACACCATGCTTTTCATATTGTAATCATCGCGGTGCATAAATCCAACATAAGGATCAAGTCCTGCAATTACCAGTACTTTTTCTACCCGGCTGTATAATACACCGTAAGCATAATTCAGGAACGCATTGAATGGATCTATGGCGGGTCGAAAGCTGCGGCCCGAAAACTGATATCGCTCAGACAACAAAGAACTCAATATCTGAAAATAGATACGACCGGCGGTGCCTTCCAATCCTCTCAGCGTATCGTCCACTAAATCAATTTTATCACCTTTCAGTTCTTTCATCTTTGATTTCATAGCAATGATCCCATCTATTTTCTCCTGAATAACATCAGCAGTCGCTGGACGATGGTTTTTAAGGCGTTTCAGCAATTCTACCTGGTTATCCAACTTCCCGGTAAGCCAGTTTTTTATCCAGTAAACACCTGTTTCGTTCAGGCTGGCTTCGAGTTGTTGCTTTCGTATCCTTGAAGTACTTCCGGGTTTGCTGTGCCAGAACCGGCCGACTGGCATTCCATCCCGTTCGAAGACAATAATATCAATGTTATTCTTCATGGCCAATATCACTGCATCTGTACTTAATGCGGAACCTTTACTCATCAGGATTGAGGTTACTTTCTGACTTGCAAAATGGCTTTTTTGCTTTTCCCCATCTTTGGTCAGCGTTACTTCGAAAAGTTCATCTTTTACGTGTACATAGGCACCATAAGAATTGATTATCAGTTGCATTCTTCAATCTTTATTTTGTTAGACTTACAGTTCCAAACCCGCGGCTTACGGCTTTGCCAATTCCCGTCCATTCGGGAAGGTATGCATTACTGGTAAACTGACCCGAGAAGGCGAGCATCGACTGGTTTTTAAACAGCGTTTGCTTTTCTTCCAGCCTTGTTATTACCATGATACGTTCGTCTGTGCGAAACGACAGACCTTTGTAGAAACTTAAAATATTGTTCTGAAGTTGATGGTTCAAAAAGCCAGCTCGGTCCGGTTCGTCCAATGCTTCGTATTTCTTAAAGTTTTCCTGGTTGAGCGCCATCCACAGTGTTTTAAAGGAATAGTTGTATAACTGCTTGTTCACCGACAATTCACATTGTTTCTGCTGAATATTTTTAGCCAATACCGGATAACGTTGTCCCTCAATATCTATCTCTCTTATCTGCAAAAACAATGAAATAAGCAGGTCTGCACCCTCCTGAAAACCAAGTAATACAGGTATCTTATCAATTACCTTATATTGAACCAGCGGATAGGCATATCGCGACGATCCATCCTCATAATGGTTATGTAACAAGGGCGAATGCTCTTTAAACAAGCTGCCAAAATAACCACGCAGTTTATGGGCATCGCGGGTTTGCAGCTCGATGTCGGGAAATTGGATGATTGTTTGCGTTATTTGCATAGTATTTAGTTATATCCGATTGATGATCATATCTTGTGTCAGGCGGTTTGCCTGGGGTAGTCGGGGACGAGTCCTCGCTTAGCTGGGGAGGATGGCTCATAGATGGGGATGATGGCTCTAATCTTGGGACGATGCCCCAAGTTATGATCTGTCAGGCCTTCAGCCTGATAGTGGTTAATCCCAGAAATACTTTGGATCGTATTCAATAATGTCATACTCTTTTATATGTTGTTCCAATTCTTCCTGAAAGGTCTGGTAGCCATGATGTTCTTTTTGGTTTTCGATGTAGCGTTTTACCACTTCAACTTTTGAGCTGCTAACAGAGAAGGCTCCATATCCGATTTGCCACTTGAACTGTTTTGTCCCACCTTCAATGGTCTTTATCCATTTTGAAGATTCTTTTTTCACCTCCTCAACAACTTTGGCCAGTGCATAATTCTTCGATAACCTCAACAAGATGTGGACATGGTCGGGTACCGAGTTGATGATGAGTGCCGGGCTTTCGTATTGTTGCAGTGTGCCGGCCATATAGGCATGCACCCTTTTCTCAATGATGGGAGTGAGAAAGGACATCCGGCCTTTGGTGCCGAAGACGAGGTGGATGTACATTTGCGATAGTGATTGACCCATAGTATAATTTTATTTGTTCATATTCATAGATTGGGACGATATCCGTAGCAGGTGAAGCGCCCCGGAACTCCAGCCCCACTCCTCAGGCTGAAAGTCTGAGACATTCTAACTGGGGGCACCGTCCCCAGAGACAGGGCCATCATCCCCTGACATGAGCTTTGCCCCCAGACATGGGCGTACCCGTAGCAGGAGCAGCGCACCAGAACACCAGCCTGAAGGGATATAAGAATATCAATCTTAATCAATTAAATGATTGCATAGGATTTTATTTCCTTCCATTGCAAACCAACCTCATAATCGTAATCAGCATCAATATAGTTGAAACCCTTCTCGTCACGTTCAATCAAATATTTATATTTCCTCGACTTTCGCACTGATAATTCATGCTTCGCTTTCTCAAATGTTTCCTTCTTCTTAAAATCAAACGACCAATAAATTTCTTCTTCACCGTCTTTATTTGCAAGATTCACCATTGGAATTACCGAAATCGTATCCAATCCTTCCCTTGTATAAACGTCATCTTTATTGATATTGTCCTTTATGAAATGAAGGGCTCTTTGAATCTCGTTGTACTTCCTTTTACCATCAATAAAATGTTCATTGGTCTCAATATCAATGTCTTTATAGACGTCATTGACCATTTCGAGCAATTGTATTTCAGTTAATGAATCTCCTTCATGATTCTTTAAGGAAGAAAAAGTATTATCCAGAATATATGGAACGTCATAAACCCACTTCAGTGTTATTTCTGATTCCTTAAACACAACTACCTTTGTATTCTTCTTTTCTCTTTTTCTATTAACGCGGCCAGCACGCTGAACAATCGCATCAATTGGTGCATTCTCGGAATAAAGGATATCAAAGTCAATATCAAGACTTACCTCGACAACTTGTGTTGCTACCAATAATAAAGATTTGCCAGAATTCTCAGCTTTAAGTATCTCAGCTTCCTTGTCCAACCTGTCCTTTTGCATAAAACGCGAATGGTAGCAAAATGCCTTCGATGCAGAGTCCTTTAATTCATTATAAATTCGAATGGCTTCATCAACGGTATTTACAACTACCAGAACTTTCTTTTCAAATTCAATTTCTGCTTTAATTTCCTCCAGTAGTTCATCGATCACACAATCCCGTGTTTCAAAAATATTTCTCGCTTTATCCAACAACTCCTTGTCCTGAATGAATTGAAAATCTCCTTCTCCTAATGTTTTTCCTAATAGTTGCTGAAGTTTTAGAGGCATTGTAGCACTCATAATAAAGAATCGAGCTCCAAATTCGCTTTTAAGATAATTAATGGTTGAAATGATAAGTGCAAGGGTATAAGGGGCATAAAGATGAATTTCATCTATCACTACCCAAGCGTTCATCATGTGAAAGGTTTTTAATTCCCAGTAGCCTAAATTGAACCCTTGTGTTAGAACTTGATCGATGGTACAAACATTTACATTTTGAAAGAAGGTTTTGTCTTTCAAATATTCCTTCTGGTCATAATTCTCATTTGTCTCTTTGCGATAAAACATTGCAGAGGAATGTACAATTGCGACTTCAGTATTATCAAAATAAGATTGCAACCGCTTATGAATGGCATTGGATGTTACTCGCGTAGGAAGCAAATAGATAATTCGCTCAAGAGCATTCTTCTGCGATGCCCACAATAAAGCCGCTTCTGTTTTTCCGCTGCCCGTTGGTGCAATTGCAATTACATTTTGTGGAACAATACCCTTCAATTGAAATTCACGGAACTGAAAGCCATCTGCAATATTCGTTTTACCGTCATCACGTAGTTTGGAAACAATTCTACCTTTTAGAATATCGATAGAAAAAGTCATCCCTTTGTCAGGCTCTTTGTGTGCTGAACCCAACCAATCGCAAATGTTCAGAATGGCTTTATGATAGATGTATTCTTTTCGAGTGTCTATATCAAAGTTGACAGAGGTATTTAAGAGATAATCTTTAAATGTCCTGATATATCTATGCAAAGGTATTTTGGCTGAAAGTTGTGAAATAACTCTCTGTTCAAATTCAAACTTAATTCCTCTTTCAACGAGCTTTTGCTGATAATAACTGACGATAAAATCAAACGATTCTTTATGGAATAACACATCAACATAGTCATTTTCTTTATCAAAAACATCTTCAATCAGTGATTTGTGATGGCTAAAAACACTCAAAACCGGTAATGGATTTGAAGAAAATCTTTTCTTGTCGTTCAGCAAGATGAATGAACCGGAATAAAGTTCATGACGAATGTAGTTCTCAAAGGTATTGATCCGTCCATGCATCATATCCTGAAAATTCAAAGAAACCTTTCCGATATCGTGTAGAAGAGCAGCAATAAATGACAGTTCCCAAAACTCTGGATTTGGTATAGTTTCCTTTAATTGTGTAGAAAGAATATCCCATACCGCTAAAACACTTTCGGTGTGAAATATTAAAGATTCTTTTGGGTTCTTTTTGGCAAGGATTTCTTCCATTGAAACTAATAGTTGAACAGAGGAATAAAACAGCCTTTGTAGGAGACACCCGTCTTTTTTACATTGAGTTTCATTTCAGTTGTGATCAATGAAAACTGTTTTCGTTGGCTCACGCTTCGCATTCCATATTCATCAGAATACGAAAACCGTATAGGTAAATCCATTGCAATTGGATCAGATGTGGAATAGATTGAGAAATCTATTCCATTTGAGGCATTGGATAATACCTCTTCAATAACATCTCCCTCTACCAAACAATTGGCCACCGAATCACTATTAATAGTAGAGTTTTCTTCTTTAACTGCTACAACTTTAGCCAAAGAATCACTGTTGCCCAAAGTCAGGCTATATACAGGATTGCTGAATGATTTCATCAACATATCCATCTTTGAATGATCTTCAGAACCATATACAAGTAAAATATAGTTCTGAAATAGAATTTCCTTTAAAATGATACTGCGTTCGCTGAAATCATTGTACTTCCATAAATCAGTCGAAGTTCCTTCGTTTTTGCAATACGAACCCATTACAAAACCAGACTCTTCAAAGAACATTTGCGATGCACCTGGGCTAAGCCCCATTGCCGCACCTGCAACCCCAACCATTGTTGTGGGCGGAGGCATTGGCAAGGTTTTATGGAAATTCTGAAATTCAGGATTCCGGAAGGTTGCTGTTTGAGTCCTTATTTCAACAATACAGTATTTCATATTAAGCTTTGAAATAATCTTTCACCCAACTTTCAATTTCACTGAATCCTTCTTCCAGCGAAAGAACAGATTCATCTAAATTCAGAGTTGCTTTCTGACCTGCAAGAACATGATCGGAAATAAACTTTTGATAATCGGAAACTACCGATGCCAATGCTTCTGTATTTACTTTTCCGCTCTTGTCTATTGCAACCGATTCAAGGAAAATTGGATTCTTAACGCCCATGTAAGCAGCAGCAATAAACTTGGGTGAAATATCAGCAAGGAAACGAGATTGACGTCCTGTACTCCAAAGTGTTCTGAAAGCATCAATAAAAGCAAGAACCCGGTGTTGTTTCACTTCATTTGAGGTAAAGTCAGAATCATCAAACTTGGTTTTTTTGTTTTCATTTACAATGCGGCCTTTCCCAACCCTGTCAAGCTCAATGAGTATTGTCCCTCGGTAAATGCCTGAATGAACTTCGGTTTCATAAATATTTGGTTCACCACCTTTATCAACTCCCATAAAGTTGGTACCATAATCCAAGTCTCCTTTGTAGGTATTGATTGCTACCAGAGATTCAACCCGAACAGGTGAAGTCCTTTGGCTACGGGCACTGGCATTCATGTATCCAAACAAATCATCATCAATACACTTAGCTGGATCGCCATCGGTACTTGCTGGATTTTTCCCTTCACCGGGAGTCACCATCGAAATGGATTCACCCATCTCTTCCAACCTGTCTCGCAGAGCTCTCCTGAGTGCTTGCGAAGACACATAAGGCAATTCAGTTCCGTTTTCGAGCGTGATTTTTTTTATCGGATTAATGTTATCGACATCTTTATCGGCTCCGTTCAGACTGGCAAAAGATACTTTCGACAGATAGGTAATTGTAATGCTATTGTTTTTCATTTGTAGTTGAATTATAAGGTTTTATTGCTTCGTTTATTTTATTTAATGCACCAATGATTGCAAACTGCTTAACCGATTCGAAATTCTCTTCATTCAAATTTTCTCTAAATAGTTCTCCGCTTACAATGATCTGGTATTTGTTTTGAATTCGGATGATGGCATCATTAAAGTGTGTCAAAGTCCTCGACTTATTCAAATCGATAATGTACTTGCGCCCATTCTTTGCATTGGTCTTTTTGTCATTTTCGTTTTTCGGATTATCAAAATTGACGATTGCCATGCCTATGGACGTGCCCAATTTAAAGGCTTTTTCCTGCATTTCCTGTGTCATTTTTTTATTGATTTTTAGTTCATATTTGCTAGTAAAAAGAAACATTTGATCATAGTTCTTAAAGCCCACCGAATCACCTTTTAAAAGATAAGTGAAACATTGGTAATACAATTGAGACACCTCTTTTACAACTGATTTCCCATTAAGAACTTGGGTGAGAACTTTTTCTCTACCCTTTCTCTCCAATTGATATTTGTTACCTGAATTTCGTTCTGAGTTCTTCTGAAATTTAAGACTGGATAAAAGCTGTGAAAACTTAACCCCTTCTTTTTCCAGATAAATGATCAATCTAATGGCATACTTGAAATTATTGAAGTATTCAAATGCATTGGGTCGAAGGGTTGAAGAAAAAGAATCGGCTTTAAATGAAATAAGCGAAATCGGTATTTTGTCAAAACCGAGATCGAACAGATCATCTACATCAGCAATTTCTTCATAGCCTTTTTCATGAAGAAATTGTTTGTAGATGGTATAGATTAGAGCAAACAATGTTTCATTTTTTCCTGTAAAATCTCGGGGTTCAGTTAATTTTTCTTCTCTATTGAAAAATGAATGGATTTTAAAATTCGACATGTAATTTGACTCAATCATTTGAATTGAATCCTTAAACATGCTCCTGTTCTGTTGATATAAAGTATTCAAATTCTCTAAATTATTGGAATCAAAAAAATAGCAAACAATAGTGTCTAATCCGCTTACGTAGGTATACAAGTTTAACTTTGGTGAAAACCGGCTTAGATACATGGCTTTCCAACTGACCTTTTGTGATTGGGGCGATAAAAAAGAATTGAAATTATTGAGTCCTTTTATAAAAGGTGAGGTATTCTGGGCATCCACCAATTTTTGAAACGATTCGTTGGTTAAATAACAAACCTGATTCCCTGCTTGAAAATATTCCTTCTTAGGTTTCTCTAACTGTGTTTTTATGTAAGGTTCATTTAAAAATATCCTTGAATCACCTTTTTCATTTTCAATTGATTCTTCAAATCCATTCTCATTTAACACAAAATGCTTTAGTTTTAATCCCTTTTCATTGTAAACTTTAGCCACGGAAGTAGCAAATTCATAATCACTATCAGCAAGATTTCTAAATGTTATTGCATTCTTTGGATCTTTGGGTACTGGTTGGGGATCATTTGTAATGAGAGCACCCAACCCATAAGTTTTCATTTTAAAAAAAGGAGTATAATTAAATGGCTCCTTGGTGAAGTAATATTTATCGGCTGTTACTCTGGCATTCTTTCCACTCGTGTCGTATAACTCCTTTCCCATATAATAATAAACATCTTCGAGCAGAGTGAATAGTTTGTCACATTCCACATGCAAAGAATCCTTATCAAGGATGAAAGAATAATCGTAATCGAAGATTTTATCATCCTGACAATCCTTCAAATATTGGTAAAGGGCCACAATCCCGGCATTAATGAAGATATTGGAAGTTCGTTTGAATTCAATTTCGGTTATCATGTTAAATTGCTTTATCGTTCGGAACTGTATGCAGTTGTCGATTGCGGGTTGCTTTCCTGCCGATCCGCACCGAAGCGGACTGTGACTCCGCAATCAGCACAGAAACGGCAAATGACATATAGTTTTTGTTATGAGCTGGGCTTTGTCATATTAATTCGTTTTCTTGTATTTTTTTTATCACTAATTGTATCGTTGACAATAAATTATCAATCTCAATCTTGTCAATTGGCTTGTCAATAATCCATTTTAGATTTGATTTTGCTGAAATAAAATTACCAGATTTTTCTAATTCATTTCGGAAAAAAGAAATAATTGAATCAGGATTACCTACTTTTTTGCGGATTTCCTCAAAACCAGTGTATAGGCTCTGTTTGAAAACGGAGTCAGGTGGATAACCAAAAAATAAACCAACAAATCCATCGGCAAACGGTAAGTTTAAAGAAAATCCTTTTGAACCCCAGCGAAAAAATAAGCCATTTGATTTAGCAAACTCTGATAGCAGCTCGAATAGATATTTCCCATTCCGGTCTAAGGCGTCAATAAATTTTTTCTCATCGACTTTCGGTAATTGGCTAATTGATTTAATCTCACTACGAATAAAAGAATCGTCACCAACTACAAAGTCAATTGTAATCATTCTTTCAGACGCATAGTTTAGGAAATACTTAAATTCCATGCAATAGATGTCAATTCCCTTCTTTCGTAAATAGAGAGCCGATTGTTTTATAGGTTGCGTAATATCTTGAGCAACAATTACAAGCTTTGATGCTTTATTAAATGATACATTTTCCGCATTTTTTAATTCAAAGTGCTCTTGGTGATAAATATCTAATGATGATTCTTCGCCAATGTAGTTTTGGAAAATTCCATTTAGCTGTTCATAATCCAAATTGTCAACGAAAGATGCATATTCAAGAAGTTGTGCTACTGTCTCACGAGGAGATTTTCCACGTTTGAGTTCAATAACAACGGTGTTCCCGGAACTGTCAAGCCCAAGCAAATCAATCCATGAGCCTAAATTTGTCAATACCTGTCGACCAATTATTAAAATTTTACCGTCGTCGAAAAAATTCTCTGGATTGTTTTCTAAGATCATTTCAAGGTCGGATTCTTTATTGTCATGGCTGAAAGTATGCTCTTTATAGTGAATCAGCTTTCCGTTATTGTCGATTGTAAATAATTTCATAGTTGTCGTGTTGTGTCTGTTTTTTAGCCTTGCCAATATCTTGCATATTGATCCAATTTTATTCAAAACTCATTAATCAAACTCCATGTTTCGCGTATTATCAAAAAATATTTTGGCATTTCTTGATTTTTAATTTTACAAAATCCAGAAAACCTTCGTCGCCGATCAACTGAATATCTTCGGCAATGCCCAATACAAACCTTCCGGGTCCTTCGTACTTGGCAACAAGGGTTTTAAATACAAACTGGTTAGCGCTTTTTTGTGTAAGGTATTTTGCAGATAAAGGATATTCCTCGGTAAGCAGGTTTTTCGCCCGGAGGTTCAATCGAAATTCAACTTGCTTGTTTAACTCACCTGTATTTCGGAAAATGTCAACCGGTAAAGAACGGTGCATGCGCTCGTACTCCCAGGGGAACGGCGTTTCGGATATATCTTCAATGCGGCAGATTTTAAATTGCCGGTTCATCTTTAATCCGGTGTCGAATGCCCACACCAGATTAAAATCGTCCTTAAATTCAAATGGTTCCACCATCCGGTTTCTCACAGTTTGGCTATTTCCTGAAGAATAGTTGAGCAATAGTATCTGTTTCTTTGTTTGCTGTGCCTTGCGAAGAAATTGTACAATGGCTGTCTTCTCTTTGCGGATATAAGATTCAATGGCCTTATCCTGATTCAGAAAGGAGACGAGTTTTTGTTTCAGTTTGAAAGCACACCCCGATTTTTCCCCAAGATCGTCAATACAACAGGAAAGAAGATAGGTCTCTTCCTCGTTAAAATGCAGCAAATCACTGAGGATATGTTGATTTTTCTCCTGGTATTCTATCCGGTATTTCCCTCCTGTCTGTTGAATATCAAATCCGGTATCCCGTAATAAATTACAGTAGCAATAAAATGCAGAACTTTTTATCTCCATGAATGTGATACATTCTTCTTTCGTCTTCGGATAGCTGCTTGACAGGAAAAGGATTAGACGAAGAATCCGGTGTGTTTTGGTTTCTCTGGGCATATTAAGCAATATTTTGAGAAAGGACTATTTCTTTTGATCACTTACATCAATTGCCAAACATAACTTTAAGCTAATGTTTTTTCATTCCTAAGTTTATCAGAATGAAACTAACAAGTAAGAAGTTTCAACGAAATCACAATGAATATATTTTCCCAAAACCAGTAGGGATACATGATAGCAGGTATAATTAAGGCTATATGGAATATGCTAATGTAGGTTCAAATCAGACAGAACTAATTTTTATTTAAAAATACAATAAAAAATCAAAAATTGATCTAAAATTATATCTGGTAGGATTTTCGGGTCTTAACTATTGATTTGAAGGCAAACAACAACCTTCTGTGCTTTACCCAACGAATCAAAGGAGGTGTTTATCAGTAAGTCAAAGATACAATTTGAAAGCAAATCCCAACTGAGAAAGAGGGATCTACAAATTAGCGGCTTTTAAGAGTGCCGCGATTTCCTGTTTTGAAATAGACGATTTAAACAGTTCACTTATTGGTTTTACCTTTCCTTCTTTCACTTCCTTTAACGCCGTCTCAATATCTTTGTAAACCTTCGATTTTTGTATTTCGACAGACCCATCTTTTTCCAATTCATTGATAAGACGGACAAGGTTTCTTCCCTTGCTTCTACGGGTATTGATTTTTAGCGTAATTGTTTCCATGGTTGAGGATTTTTTTCAAAGGTATACTTATTCCAATAAATCTAAAACTCCTCTATTCAGTTTATCAACTCTGTCCGAATACTGTTTAATGTCCTGAATAATCCCCTTTTAACTTATGCTGTTTATAGGACAATGGAAGTACACCTTTAGTTATTAAAATGTTAACTGCTTTTTCTAAAACATCGAGACTTAACCCTCTTTTAACACGCAATACAGAATCCTTTTCAAACTTATTAGTTGTCCTTAAACTATACATTTGCCTTTTTACGAAGTTTTGAAAATAGTTCTGAAGTGCTATTGTACTTGATTACCTTCCCCTCCTTTGCATCTTTCATCGCTTTGATTGTTTCGATATTAGGAATATCTGCAGCAGCAATTTGCTCCACGTAAGGCAATGTTTTAAGATACTTTGTAAATGCTTTACCCTGTTCTGTGTCGTCTTTTACTCTAAAATAAATCATGACGTGAAATTTTTTATACAAAGATACAATATCTGACTAAATGTCGTATTGGCGTTTATCAGTAAGTCAAAACAAACATTCGATAGAGGTGCTCCATCTAAAATTGAGTATATTTTACTTTATGATAAAGGAGATAATACTGTATTCAGTTCGAATTCCCCCTTTATCCTTTTTACTTTATCCTTTTTACTTTATCCTTTATCCTTCTTTCTCCGATAGGAGTAAAGCGTCTCTCCCTTCTCATTGACAAAGAAGAAGGAGAACTCCTTTGAATCGACATGGCAGACAGTAAATCCCAGTGATTTTTTGACATAGCGGGTGAAGAACCAGGGGTTCGACCAACGAGGTTTCACCCCGGTGGAGGTGACCATGTAGTCGATCCCGTCGCGGTTAAGGTGCTCAAATTTGTGCACATGGCCACTGAGGTAAAAATCCACTTGATATTTTCTGAGCAAAGGTTCTATCTCCTCGATGAGCTCGTAGGTAATTCCATGGTTAAAATCTGAGGTATAGATGGGGTGATGACCTATAACCACCTTCCAGGTCTCGTGCGATTGTGCCAGTACACTGTCGGCAAAGGCCACTGTTTTGTCAGGATCCTGTGAATTCACTTCGTGGTATTTCACATCACGGCGATATAAATAAAGGAAAGGAGAGGTATCGATCATGACAAAGCGGATGGTGGTCACGCTGTCAACCTGCTGGACAAATGTATAATTTCGGGCAGGCATGGTCCATCTTTGGCTGACTTTGGAATAGTCGACCAACGCCTGGGGATTGCCATAGTACTCGTGGTTCCCGATGATGGAAAACCATTTTACATTCAGCTCAGGAGCTGTGAACATCCTCTCAAACTGAGCGCCCCACAGCGAATCATGAACATCTTTTACCCCCTGATCGTGGAAAAAATCGCCCTGGTTGATGACAAATTTGGGGTGAAGGATCTTAGACATCCTATTCACCGTATGGGCAACGGAATCTTCCCGGTAGGGACCGGTAGAGCCCATGTCTGAAACCACAAAAAAATTGAACCCGCCGGAGGGAGGCGTCTCCACAACCGGATCAGGCCGGCAACCTGACACCAGAAGTGCCAGGAGAATCATACCAAATCCAAATTTGCGAATCATAGGTGCATCTAATTTTATTTTCATCACAGATTGCTAATATTCAACCATTAGCTTGTACTTCGGTAACCCTGCAAATGTTTCAATATCCATTTTCAACTCTTAGGACAATCATGACCATCAGGATCCGTTAGGAGGCCGACCTCATCTTCTCATTTTCTCATCTGCTCAGTGCTCCAATCATCCCCTCTCATTTCCACATTTTCCAATTTTTCAATTTTCACATTCTTCATTTAATCGTCAGCCTATTCTCCACCATCCTGTTGTTGTACTGTTGCAGAAAGGCTTTGAACCGCTGGAAATGAGCGTTTACCAAGGTATCTCCGGTGGCTGCCAGATTGTGCTGATATTGTGGGTCTGTCTTGAAACGGAAAGCTGCCAGCAAGCTTTTCCCATCCGATTGAATAAGATAGTCATCCTCCATAAACTGGTAACAACCATTCACATAGTTGACTGTAAAAGGGTGTTCTGTTGGGGAGAAGCGTTCGCTTCCGAAAGCAAAAAAGGGGGCATCATATTTCAGGTAGCCCATTACCGTTGGGAAGATATCGATTTGCTGCATGAGGGTTGAGTCCATCCCAACCAGGGTGCTGTTCGGCTGATGAAAGATTATCGGGATTGAAAAGAGACCGGTAGAGGTGATGTACTCCCTATGATCGTTGGAAGGCAGTGAGTGATCGGCAGTGAGCACAAATAGCGTGTTTTTGTACCAGGGCTGTTTGGAGGCCTCCCTGAAAAATTCCCTCAAAGAGAAATCGCTGTATTCGATGCATTTGTAGAGCGGATTGGGACCTCCTTTAAAGCTATTCTCATACTTTTTGGGCAAAATATAGGGATGATGCGAGGAGAGCGTAAAGACAGAAGCAAAAAACGGTTCTTTCAACTGACCAAAATTTTTGGCACAATAGTTTAGAAAAAGCTCATCCGGGATACCCCAAAATCCATCGGAGTCCTCTTTGCGACCATACTCATTCTGTCCAAAATATCTTTTGATGGAGAGCATGTGTGTAATGGCATCAAACCCCATCGAACCGTTTGGGGCGCCATGGAAAAATCCGGCATCGTATCCCTTCTTCTTCAAGGTAGCAGCCAAGCCCTCCATCTCGTTCAGCGAGTAGCGCGAAAGCACAAAAGGCTGAACCAGCGATGGTACCCCGGCAATGACGGACGGAATGGCATCAATAGATTTGACCCCATTGGCAAACGAATATTTCCAGGTATAACTAACGTGGATCAGGGAGTCAAGGAAAGGTGTATATCCCTTGTAATGACCGTCTTCCAAATCCTTATTCAAGGAACCAACCACCTCTTTTGTAAAGCTTTCGAGAATCAGCACAACCACATTCATCGGTTTGAAACTTCCGGTTGGATATCCGCTGTGAATGGGGGAATATATTCTCTCTGCCTCCTTCTCATCAAAGAACTTCACCTCTTCAAACGTCTTGGCGTTGATGGTCCGGATGATGGAGAAGGGGGTATTGAGCACAATGGCCGATTCGATTGGTTTCTGAACCCTTTCGATGGCATTGCTGATGGTGATTGGCCGGGTCGTTCCGGTAAATCCGCCCCTCATTCCTGCCACCGTTAATCCGGCGAACAAAACCAGGGTAACAACCGAAACAGGGTAAAACAGTACATTCGAACGATTTTTGCTACTACTTTTGTGGTCGCCATAAACCCACCTAACAAACAAAAGCAGTCCGACCAAAATCACTACCAGGTACCAAAACTGAACCAGGCCAACCAGTCCTATTTTCCAAAGGTGCGACTCGTTTTTGAACTCAGTAAAGATACTGAAATCGCTTCTTCTCAAGACATACCTGAAATAGACCACATCAATAAAATTGGCTGCCAGCGCTATGCCATTGGTCACAAAAAACAGGATCTTCAGAATCTTTTTATACAAAAGATTGTACTTCAACCGGATGGGGAAAAGCATCAGAAGGATGTAGAGGCTATTGATGTAAAGAACCGCCGTAAGATCAAATTTTAGTCCGGAAAGCATCAATTCGCCCAGATGCGCCATGGACATTTGCGGGAAATAGCTGCTGTTGAAGATGTAGAACAGCAGACGCTGAAGTGAGAAAAGCAGGTAAATGACCGACAATCTCCACACCAGCATCGGAAGTGCGCTGTGCCGTTTAGATACCATCTCTCTCCAACTTATCATTCTCTGCAATGTTATATGGCCATTAAGGTGACAAAACTAATTAAATTGTGACAAGTATTCACTGCGATTCTTTGTCCAAAAGCCGGATATTAGCAGGATAGATCAATACCCGGAATTTGATCTGGCCAAAAACAAGGACTGCCGACTTCCAAGACAGGAAAGTCGGCAGTATAATAAAGAAATCAAGGTTCTAATAATTCATTCTACTGCGCATAACTACTTCGTTCCGCTGTTTTTCCATGGGCCTGAAAACATAGACCACACCATATTCCGCTGCCTTCTCTCTCTTCAGATCTTCGGGATATGTGGCATAATACTCTTCCACCTGGTTCCAGATATCCAGGATGATTTCATCAGCCTCTGCGCGCATTCCGGCTACCTTCTGGGTCCAGCGGACAGTATTGCTTTGCAGGGTTTTCTGAAAATGGTAGGCATCTACAAACTGATCAAATTTCACTTTAACCACCGCGATAGATGGGTTGTAGAGCGGGTTTCCGCCATGCAGGACCCGTTGATGTTCCCCTTCGATCATTTTCTTTCCCCATTCGAGTAGTTCCGATTCAAGAATCAAGGATGGTGATTTTTTATCCCCTACCATCCCGTAATAGTTGCGGACATCGGCTTTCATGTCGCCACGCTGAATGGAGAAATTCAGTATTTGAATGAAATGCGAAAGATAAATTCTAGCTTTTTTGGCTGTTTCGAGGTAAGATCGGCTGTTCTTATCCTGTTGGGCTCTGGCCAGTTTGTGGTGTATGAGGTTGGTTTCAAATCCTGGAAAGAAAGTGCGAAGCCGATTTAGCGTGTCGACGGAGAAAGCAAGCTCCTCGACCGCCTTTTTCTGCCCCATCAAAATTGCAGTATTGATGGCTCTTAACCTTGCCTGGTCTGTATTGGGTAATCTTCTGTAGGGCATCTTTTCGGTTTTATGGATGAATATCCACCTGTCGTGGCGAAGATAAATATTCCTAAAAAAGAAAAGTTCCGGGTACTCTCGGCTGAACCATTAGTTATCAACTATTTTCTGTTGATAACGACAAACGCCACCCCGGGGGGCAGCGATGGCTATTTGTTGGAAAAAAGTTTAAAGGGTTTAAAAATTGTTTGAAGGGTTTATTGGATTAAAACATTTCCCTCCGACAGGCTCAAGGACCGGTAGCTTTTCAAACATTTCAAACATTTCAAACATTTCAAACTTGTTATTAAACCCTTTCGTCAATCAGAAAGCTTGGCAGTCAAATACTCTCGGTTTAGACGGGCAATGTGGGCGATTGAAATGCTTTTGGGACATGCCAGTTCACAACCTCCGGTATTGGTACAACTACCGAAGCCAAGTTCATCCATTTTTGCCACCATGGCTTTGGCCCGTTTTTTGGCCTCCACTTTCCCCTGGGGCAATTTTGCAAACTGAGAGACCTTGGCAGCGACAAACAACATGGCAGAAGAGTTTTTGCAGGTTGCCACACAAGCGCCGCAACCGATACAAGCCGCAGCATCCATTGCCTCTTCGGCATCATCCTGTCCTATCAGGATGACATTCCCATCAGGAACTCCACCGGTATTCACCGACACATAACCTCCGGCCTGCTGTATTTTTTCAAATGCCGAGCGATCGACCATCACATCTTTGATCACAGGGAATGCTGCTGCACGCCAAGGTTCTACTACAATGGTCTGGCCTTCATGGAATTTGCGCATGTGAAGCTGGTCTCCAGAAAAGAGGAACCCTGCGACACGTTCTCAACCTGATAAGTTTCGAAACGTCCTTTGGCCTTTGGACTATTTTGTCTCCAGACCTTTACATATATTTTATTGAGAATAATATCAGCCATTTTGATAGATTTTTTTCTGCAATTATTTATAACTCCTTTGGGTTAACTGAATTGTCTCGAAGACAAGCTCCTCTTTGTGAAGGGTTGGTTCCTCTTCCACACCTTTGAATTCCCAGGCCGCAACGTAGGCGAAATTCTCGTCATCACGTTTGGCTTCCCCCTCATCGGTAGCCGACTCTTCGCGGAAGTGCCCGCCGCATGACTCTTTGCGGTTGAGGGCATCCCTTGCCAGCAATTCACCAAATTCGAGGAAATCCGCCACACGACCTGCCTTTTCCAATTCAGGATTAACGTTTTTAAGCTCTCCCGGGACCAGCAGATCGGCATAAAACTCCTTCCGAAGTTTTTTGATCTCCTCGATGGCTTTCTTCAACCCTGCTTCATTGCGAGACATCCCGACATGATCCCACAAGATGGCACCAAGCTTTTTATGAAAATGATCGGCAGGAGTTTTGCCCTTGATGTTGAATAGTTTCTCAAGTCTTGCTGTTACAGCCTTTTCAGCTGCCTCAAACTCCGGAAGATTGGTGTTGATTTTGGGTACCATGATTTCATTACCAAGATAGTCACCTATGGTATAAGGCAATACAAAATATCCGTCGGCCAGACCCTGCATCAACGCGGAGGCACCTAACCGGTTGGCCCCATGATCGGAGAAATTGGCCTCACCCAAAGAGTAAAGACCAGGGATGGTGGTCATCAGGTTGTAATCGACCCAGGTTCCTCCCATGGCATAATGGATGGCAGGATAAATCTGCATCGGTTCTTTGTACGGATTAACATCGGAAATCTTTTCATACATCTGGAAAAGATTGCCATACCTTTTGGCAATCGTTTCTTGTCCAAGCCTTTGGATGGCATATTTGAAATCAAGAAATACGGCCATTCCCTCCTTGTTGACGCCAAAACCTGCATCGCAGCGCTCTTTGGCAGCCCTGGAGGCGACATCGCGTGGAACCAGGTTTCCGTAAGATGGATATCTTCTTTCGAGGTAAAAATCACGATCGGCATCGGCAATATCGTTCGGTTTGATCTTACCTTTTCTCAATTTGGCAGCATCTTCGGCCTTTTTTGGAACCCAAACTCGTCCGTCGTTGCGAAGCGACTCCGACATAAGTGTCAGCTTTGACTGTTGTGATCCGTGTACCGGAATGCAGGTGGGATGAATCTGTACGTAACAGGGATTGGCAAAGAATGCCCCTTTTTTATAGGCGACCCAGGATGCAGATGCATTGCAACCCATGGCGTTTGTCGACAGGAAGAAAACGTTCGCATAACCTCCGGTTGCCAATACCACCGCATGTGCCCCAAAACGTTTGACCTCTCCTGTAACCATGTCGCGTGCAATGATGCCACGGGCTTTCCCATCAATGACAACAAGATCCAGCATTTCGTGGCGGGTATGCATTTTTACTGTACCCTCATTGATCTGGCGGTTGAGTGCGGAGTAGGCTCCCAGCAACAGTTGCTGACCTGTCTGACCGCGTGCGTAGAAAGTACGGCTTACCAATACCCCGCCGAAAGAGCGGTTCGAGAGGGTGCCGCCGTATTCGCGTGCAAATGGAACACCTTGTGCAACACACTGGTCGATGATGTTTGGTGAGACCTCAGCCAAACGGTGAACGTTGGCTTCGCGGGCACGGTAGTCGCCTCCTTTGATGGTGTCGTAGAAAAGACGATAGACAGAATCATTGTCATTCTGGTAGTTTTTTGCCGCATTGATCCCGCCCTGGGCAGCGATTGAGTGCGCCCTTCTGGGACTATCCTGGTAACAGAAAGCAGTCACATTATAGCCAAGTTCGGCCAGAGAGGCAGCTGCAGAGGCTCCGGCCAGACCGGTACCTACAACGATTACATCGAGTTTGCGCTTGTTCGCCGGACTTACAACTTTAATCTTTTCCTTGTGGCTTGACCATTTTTCGGCAATCGGTCCGGCGGGTATTTTTGAATTCAGTGTGCTCATATCTTGGAAGCTTTGAAGTTCAGTTTAGAATTTAATCATGAAGTAAATTGGGATGTAGGAGAATCCAACAGCGAAAATAATCCCTACCGTGATGGCTACCGCTTTCAGCCTTTTCAGCCAGATCTGGTTGCTGAATCCTATGGTTTGGAAAGCGCTCCAGAAGCCATGCGAGATGTGAAGACCAACCAGTATACCTCCGGCAATGTACAACAGGTCATATCCCCGATTCAGAAACAGGTTACTCACCAATGCATAGGCGTTGTGCATCTCAATACCACCTATATTTACATTGTTCAACAGCGGATCTCCTGTAAACTTCATCTTGATATAAAAATTAGAAAGATGGATGACCAGGAAAATTAGGACCATACTTCCCAAGATAAACATGTTTTTAGAGGGGACCCACCAACTCAGTTGCTGGTCGCCGTATTCATATTTTTGAGGACGGGCTCTCATGTTCTCCAGCGTAATCCAACCCGACCATATAATATGAACTACGAAACCAAGGGCCAGCAAAGGCTCCATGATTCTGATGAAAGGATTGGTAGCCATGAAATGGGCAGCCAGGTTAAAAAGTACCCCGGAATCATCGAAAGTCAGAAACAGATTCAAAGTGAGATGGATGACGAGAAATGAGATCAGGAAGAGCCCTGTGATACTCATGAAAAATTTACGCCCTATTGAGGCGCTCATGAAACTGCTCATAAAAACTTGTATTAATTAATATTGAAGAATGTTGCTATTTTAATATCTTATCAAAAATAGAGGATGGTGATTTGCTAAACAAATTACATGGCAACAAATATACAATTTAGATCGTTTCTAATTATCGATCAAATTCGTAAAAAAGACAAATTCTGTCTTCCAGCAATTATAAATCCCGTCCCGTACGGGCAATGTCATTAAGTTAAGATAAAACTCTAACGGGATAAAAAACAATTTCAAACAGTTCCTAATCAAAACTACTCCCGCAACATCGGGAACTGTACTTCCGGCAAGAGGAATAATGATCCAATTTTAAATGAATTTTGTAAGATCGAAAATTTTCCTTAACTTGTATAGAATGAGGAGGTCATGATCTGATAAACGGCTAGAATTTCATTTCCTTACCAGGAGATGTATGACAAATTTTAATTTTAATGAATTAAATTCTTGGAAGTTAGGTTTTGATTTTCGTTAATTTGCAAAGTTTTTTAGCAGTCACCGGTTATTTAGGTTCACAATATGGAAGAAAATCTGGTTATCGTCGAGTCGCCCGCCAAGGCCAAAACGATTGAAAAATTTTTAGGCAAGGACTATCTGGTTAAGTCCAGTTTCGGTCATATCCGCGATCTCGACAAGAAAGATTTTGGCGTGGATTTGAACAATCACTATCAACCCAACTACATCGTTTCCGAAGATAAGAAGAAAGTGGTGGCTGAGTTGAAGAAATATGCAAAAACAGCCAAAACTGTCTGGATCGCATCTGATGAGGACCGCGAAGGAGAGGCCATTGCATGGCATTTGATGGAAGTGCTGAAACTCGATCCGAAAACAACCAAGCGCATTGTCTTTCATGAAATCACGAAAGATGCCATCCATCATGCCATCGAACATCCCCGCCATCTGAACAAAGACCTGGTGGATGCACAACAGGCGCGCCGGATCCTGGATCGTCTGGTTGGCTTTGAAATTTCCCCGGTATTGTGGAAGAAGGTGAAACCCTCCCTCTCGGCAGGCCGTGTTCAATCTGTCGCTGTGAGGCTGATTGTTGAACGCGAACGCGAGATTACCAACACAGAATCGGTGCCCTATTTCAAAGTTACCGCACTCTTTATCGTACCCGAGAAGTCGGGTAAAGAGACGTTGTTAAAAGCTGATTGTTCCGAACGTTTTGAAAAAGAGGAGGATGCCGCACAATTTCTTCAAAAATGCAGCAAGGCAGAATTTATCATAGGCGACATCGTCACCAAACCCGCCAAAAAATCCCCTGCTCCGCCATTTACCACCTCCACCCTTCAACAGGAGGCCAGCCGGAAAATGGGATTCCCTGTCTCCCTGACCATGTCTGTGGCACAAAGGCTTTACGAGGCAGGAAAGATTACCTACATGCGGACCGATTCGACCAATCTGTCGCAGACTGCCCTGAATAGTGCCAAAAAGAAAATAACCGAATCGTACGGTGAAAAATATGTAAAGATTCGTCATTACAAGACCAATTCAAAAGGGGCGCAGGAGGCCCACGAAGCCATCCGTCCAACCGATTTCTTCGAGGAAGAGATTGCAGGTACTGCTCAGGAGCAGAAACTCTATAACCTGATATGGAAACGAACTTTGGCTTCACAAATGGCAGACGCAGAGCTGGAGAGAACCAACGTAACAATTAATATATCAAATACATCCGAAAGATTTCAAGCCTCTGGCGAGGTGCTTAAATTTGATGGTTTCCTGGGTGTTTACCTGGAGTCGAGCGACGAAGAAAACCTTTCGGATGAGGAGAAAGGCTTGCTGCCACCACTGGCTATCAAACAGAAACTGGTGCCGGAATCGATCCTTGCATTGCAGCGTTTTACGCAAAAACCAGCGCGATACACAGAGGCAAGCCTGGTAAAAAAACTGGAAGAGCTGGGTATTGGCCGACCTTCCACTTATGCTCCAACGATCACAACCATTCAGCAAAGGGATTACGTTGTCAAAGAAGACAGGGAAGGCAATGAGCGATCATTTGTCCAATTGATGCTGAAAGCAGGAAACATAAGGCGCGAGGAGAAAACCGAAATTGCCGGTACCGAAAAGTCAAAGCTTTTCCCAACGGATATTGGTCTCGTGGTGAATGATTTTTTGATGAAACACTTCGAGCCGATCGTTGATTTCTACTTTACAGCCACTGTTGAGAAGCAATTTGACGAGATCGCTGAAGGAAGCCTGGTTTGGCAAAAGATGATCGACGATTTCTATCTTCCCTTCCATCGCCAGATCGAGGATGCCCTGGCCAATTCGGAAAGGGCGCGCGGCGAGAGGATTTTGGGAGTAGACCCGGTATCCGGCAAAAATATATCCGCTAAAATTGGCAGGTTCGGACCCTTTATTCAATTAGGTGAGACCTCCGAAGATGGTAGTGAAAAACCCGCTTTTGCGAGTCTGCAACAAGGACAGAGTATCGAGACCATCAGCATCGAACAGGCGTTGAAACTATTTGATCTTCCAAGGGATCTGGGAGAATATGAAGGAAAGAAAGTGACAGTAGGGATAGGAAAATTTGGTCCCTATGTGAAACACGATTCCAACTTCGCATCCCTTAAAAAGGGTGTAGACGACCCATATACAGTGCTTATTGACAGGGCAATAGAATTGATTCTTGAGCGCCGCGAAAAAATATCAAATTCCTTGTTGAAGACCTTTGCCGAAGATCCGGATATCCGGATTCTGCAGGGTCGTTGGGGGCCATACATCTCTTACAAAAAACAAAACCTTAAGCTTAAAAAAGAGACCAACGTGGAGCAACTGACTTATGCGCTTTGTAAAGAGATCATCGATGCCGAACTCAAAAAGCCCAAACAGAAAAAATCAAAGTAGAAAAAACTGCTTTGGTCTAATATTGCTGAAAGTTTTTTATATTGTCGGTAAATCCAGGACGTATGCTAAAAGAGCTCATTACACCAGCTAAATCATTACCGGTTGTTAAAAAATTCTCAGGAGACAAGGATCGGCTTGGTTCACATTTGAAGAATTCAACCTGGAATGATTCCGCATTACCCGATTTGGTCATTTTGGGTATTACAGACGACCGGTTCACTTCATCCACCTCATTTTCAGATTCCCCGGATGCCATTCGGGAGCAATTGTATCAACTCAACGGGTTTTCTGCGCCATTCCGGATCGTGGATCTTGGCAATGTAAAATCCGGCAAGGAGTTCAGTGACACAGTGGCTGCTGTTCGCATGGTTGCCGAGGAGCTTCACTCTTTGGGAATTCCCATCCTCATCTTAGGTGGAAATCAGAGTTTCACCATTCCGCTTCTAGCTGGAATCGATAAAAATGATGCCATTTTATCCGTTGTGGACGATCGAATTGACAATCTTTCTCAAAAAGACACCACGCTTGACGATGTATTTCTAAACAATCTTTCCCGCGAAACCATCGTCAATGTAATGGCTGTTCAGTCATTCTTCGTGTCGCCTGAGAGTAAAGAGACCTATTCTGAAGAGTTTAAAGGAATGCTTTTCACACTGGGTGAAATAAGAAATGGGATCAAGGAGATGGAACCCTATCTTCGTGAGACGGACCTGGTTAGTTTTGATTTTAGTTCGCTTAAACTGTGTGAAGCCCCCGGTCAGGTCAGAAATTCGCCCAACGGATTAACCGGGGAAGAGGCATGTCAGCTTGCGTGGTATGCAGGCCTTTCACCCAATCCCGGTTGGTTCTCCCTGTTTGGTTACTCCCCTGAAAAGGATCCAGAAAGAAATGGAGCCATGATGGCAGCCCAGATAGCCTGGTATTATTTGAACGGAAAATCCAGGAAAATTGATGAAATACCTCAGGATGAAGCGATCGACTTTCTGCATTTCGTTGTTCCTGTTGAAGGAATTCCGGATCCTGTCACCTTTCTGAAGCATCCGGTCTCCAAAAGATGGTGGATGGAAGTTCCTTCACCGGATTGCGATCTGTTCCCGCTAAGAGTACCCTGTTCCAAAAAGGATTACCGACAGGCATGCAAGAATGAGATACCGGAAAGATGGTGGTCATCCTTCAACAAAATCTATTGAAACAAATGAAAATTCGCGGATTTTTGTGGGTTTTATTAAATATATGTACATTCGCCGCAAGTGCACAGCAGGATCCGCAGATTAGTCAGCACATGTTTAACCACTTGATGATTAATCCGGGAGTTGCAGGAAATTCCGGTGAGATCAGCCTTACGCTCCTAAACAGACAACAATGGGTTGGATTTCCCGGTGCGCCGGTAACAACAGTTTTTCAGACGGACGGCTCCGTCAAATTGCTTGGAAATTCAGACGGGCTAGGCTTCACGGTAGTGAAAGATGCCATTGGATATGAAAAGAATGTCTCTTTCAGCTTAAACTACGCCTATCGTTTTCAACTCGGTCAGGGAATGTTGGGATGCGGGATTTCTGCTGGCTTGATGAACAAAAATTTAAGTCCGGGCTGGTCTACTTCCCAGGGTGGTGATCTTATCGACGGATCTGATCCATCTCTACCCAAACAAGAGGTAAATGGGGTTTTGGCAGATTTTGGAGCTGGGGTTTTTTATAGGCATAAAAAATATTATCTTGCTCTGTCGTCAACACACATCAACCAGCCCTCATTTGCGTTCGAGGAGAAAGGCCATTATTCGCTGAGAAGACATTATTATTTGACTGGTGGCTATAACCTTGAAATGAACGACGATCGTT